>CANQKY010000092.1 GCA_947624575.1 uncultured Clostridia bacterium | reverse complement strand
CTGCTCTGCATGCAGCTCGGCATCAATTACGACAAGCTGACGCCGGAGGAGGTCGTCACGCTGCTGACCGTGCTGCATAAGTCGAATTTGACGCCGAGACATGGAAGGATGCGGGGGCGGCCGGGGAAAATGAAGCACTGAATCGAGTTCTTGCAAAAATGAAAATCGCATGTGTCCCCTTTATACCCTTTGCGAAGTGCGTATAAAGGGGGCATCGTCTTTGTCATGTGCTCACGCCTGGGTATCCGACAAACTTCTGCGCCATTCCGTAAAAATTGCGTGTCGGCGCTTTACGGCCCGGTCGATTTCGGCTATAATGAAAATGGTGGAATATATAGAATGGTTTGGTATCGCCCGCGCCGGACGACACGTAAATTCCATTTGATATGAAACAACATAAAGCGAGGGATATGAAGATGGCGAAAGCTGCGAAAGCGGAAAAAGAAGTCGCGTTGGAGACCGTCCTCTGGAACTGTCGCGTCGCGCTGCGCGGGATCGGCAGCACCGAGAAGAACCGCGACGCCGTGATCGGATTGGTGTTTTTGAAGTTTGCCGGAGACAAATTCGATAAGCGCCGGAAAGATCTGATTGCGCAGTACGGAGAGATTCCCGCTTTCCTCGAAAAGGCGTCCTTCTACAACGCGGTCAACGTGTTCTATCTGAAAGAGACCGCCAGATGGAACTATATCGTCACAAACGCTTCCGCCAGCGACATCGCAGTCAAGATCGATCAGGCGATGGCGGATATCGAGGAGAGCAATCCCCCGCTCAAAGGCGCGCTGTCCAAAAACCTTTACGCTACGCTTGGCGCGCCAAAGGAAAAGATCAAAGCGCTGATCGATGAAGTCAACAAGATCGACGAAAAACGTTTTCAGGAAGAAGACCTGATCGGGCGCGTTTACGAATACTTTCTTCAGGTCTATGCGGCATCCGGCACAAAGGAGGACGGCGAGTTCTACACGCCCGCCTGCATCGTCAAACTGATCGCGGAGATGATCGAGCCGTTCAGCGGCACGGTCTACGATCCCTGCTGCGGTTCTGGCGGCATGTTCGTGCAATCGCTGCGCTTTGTAGACAAGCATCAGGGCAACCGTCAGAACGTCTCGATTCTGGGACAGGAGAGCAATCCCGACACTTGGCGTCTGTGCAAGATGAACCTCGCCATTCGCGGCATCGCGCACAACTTGGGCGAAAAGAACGCCTCGACGTTCACCGACGATCTGCATCAGGACAAGAAGGTCGATTACATCATGGCCAACCCGCCCTTCAACCTCAAGGGCTGGCGCGGCGAAAACGAGCTGACCGATGACCCGCGCTGGCATGGCTATGATACGCCGCGCGCGTCGAATGCGAACTATGCGTGGATTCTGCACATGCTCTCCAAACTGGACGTGACGAACGGCATCGCGGGATTCCTGCTGGCCAACGGTGCGCTCAACGACCCCGACGAGTACGCCAACCGCAAGCGGCTTCTTGAGAACGACAAGGTGGAAGCCATCATCGTGCTGCCGCGGGACATGTTCTACACGACGGACATCTCTGTGACGCTGTGGATTCTCAACATGAACAAGCACGCCGGAACGCTCCACGGGCGGCAGGTGCGGGGACGCGAGAAAGAAGTCCTGTTTATGGACTTGCGCCGCTGGGACGAGAATGTCGAAGAGATCGTGATCGACAAGGGCAAGAAGAAGAAAAAGACCGTCCTGACCGACGCGCAGATTGCCGAGATCAAGTGGATTTACAGCGCGTGGCAGTCGGCGAATACCTCGCAGTACGCCGACGTGCCGGAGCTTTGCAAGTCCGTTTCGCTTGACGTCATCCGCGCGAAGGACTACTCCTTAGCGCCGAGCAAGTACATCGAGTTCATCGACCACGATTTGGAAATCGACTACGAGAAGGAAATGGCGCGGATTCAGGGCGAGATGCGGGAAATCCTGCGGGCAGAAAAGCAGTCGCAGGCGATGCTCGAAGAGGCGTTCAGGGGGATCGGATATGGGATTGGCGAAAACTAAAATTCGTGAACTTGTCTCTGTCGTCGATGAAAGAAATAATCTAGGAATCAAGGACTTTTATGGCATCAACATCCACAAAGAATTTATGCCAACTGTTGCAAATACAGATGGTTTGAATGAGACGCAATACAAGATTGTACGGAAAAACAGATTCGTATATAGCGGCATGCAGACAGGGCGTGACGAGTGCATCCGATTGAGTATGTACACCGAGGAAAAACCGATAATCGTCTCTCCCGCGTATATCACTTTTGAAGTGACCGCGACACATAAAATTCTGCCTTTGTATTTCTTCATGCTCTTTCTGTCCAAAGAAAAGGATCGTCTTGGGTGGTTTTACAGCGATAGTAGTATACGTGCCAACTTAGATTGGGATGTTTTCTGTGACATCGAATTAGTTTTACCGCCAATATCTATTCAAGAAAAATATGTCGATATATTTTGTACGATGCTTGCTAATCAGCGCAACTATGAATGTGGATTGGATGATTTGAAACAGTCAATTGATTCCACGATAGACCAATATAAGCATGTTTCTGCAAAAAGAAAAGTGGGCGAATTGCTTGAAGAAACGGATGTAAGGAACGACAGAGGCGTCTATAAATCAGCACAGGGAATCAATATCGCAAAACAGTTCATGCCGTCTGTTGCAAGTAGCGATGATTTGAAGCGCTACAAAATTGTAACAAAAGGACAATTCGCATACAGCGCCATGCAGACAGGGCGCGACGAGTGTATACGCATTGCCCTATTACAGGATGAGACCCCCATTATTGTCTCTCCGGCATATTCTGTTTTACAAGTCAAAACCCCTGATGTGCTTCCAGAGTATATTATGATGTGGTTTTCCCGCAGGGAAAGCGACAGAATGGGCTGGTTTTTAAGCGACTCCAGTATTCGCTCCAATCTGGATTTACCGCGATTCTTTGAGATTGAGATTCCCGTACCTGCTTTGTCGGAGCAAAATGCGCTGGTCAATCTATATCGAGCATGGACGATGCGCCGCAGCATTGGCGAAAGATTGAAAGCGCAAATCAGAGATTTATGTCCGATACTGATAAAAGGGTCGATTTGCGAATAACTGCCGCAAGTTTCCTTTATAGGATTATATTATGTCTATGTCAAATAATTGCCGAATTACGAAATGTGGAAGGAAAAAGGCAAATGAGCTATTACACAGAACGTCATGGAATGCGTGCGCCTATTGAAAAAACTGACGTAATCTCATATGAAATGTATTCATTGCTATTTGATTGCTGTGAAAGGTACTTTGATAACATTGCGTGGAAATATCCTGATTATTGTCCAGACGGCAATGGTTGCTGTGGAATTGATTTGAATAAACTAAACTCTGACCTGTCCTTTGAAATCCCCGGCCTATTTCGTGGTATAGGCGGCTGGATAAGCAAGCCCCAAGAAAGTTTTTATCACGATAAATATGACCAATATGCTTTATTAGACTTTATTGAATTTATGTATGATAATGTGCGTGACATTTCAAAGGTACACTGGCACGACTATTATAAGCACGACGATCTTCATTTTTCAAATTCACGCGCGGTCACACATCTTTTTCGGAAAGAGATCAATGACATCTTTAGAAAAACCGGCTTACAATACACGCTAAATGAAAAAGGTATGGTTGAGCGCGTTGTAGATGATGATGTTTTATCATGTGAGGTTGAAAGACACATAGAGCAGATTCCAGAACCCGGAATTAAAGAACTTTTGAAGGAAGCCGTTATCTTATATAAGTCTCCTGCGCCTCAGGCGCGTCAAGATGCAGTAGAAAAAATCTGGGATGCTTTTGAGCGCCTCAAATCATACTATACAACGTTAGATAAAAAGGATTCAACAACACAGGTGATTGATTCGATTGCAGGCGGAAAAACTGAGTTTGTAACACTCTTCGATGAAGAATTCAGAAAACTCACAAAAATAGGGAATGATTTTAGAATACGGCATCATGAGACCAATCGAATTGATATTACGGACGCTCGGCATTACGATTACTTCTTTAATCGTTGTTTATCGCTTATAGCGCTCGCAATTCAATATCTACATTAAGTGAGGTATCGCTATGGAGCATGATCTCGGAAAAGGAGCATTCACCGAGTCCCAACTCGAAGCCGCCATCATTGCCCTCTTTGAGCAGCAGCACTATACCCATGTATATGGTGAAAGCATCCATCGAAAATACGAGGATATTCTGCTTGAGGACGATTTGCGAGCGTATCTACGCGAGCGCTATGCCTCCGAGCAGTTGAGCGAAGCCGAGATCGGGAAGATCATCAATCGCCTCGCCTTGATTTCCTCTGCCCCGCTGTACGACGGTAACCGCGACGCCTTCCGGCTGATCAACGAGGGGTTTGACCTCCCCCGCGACGATCTCCGGCGCGTGGCACTCCATGTGGACTACATCAATTATGACGAGCCGGAAAAGAATCTCTTCAAGGTTATCAATCAGTATTCCGTGCAGGGCGAACGCTTGCGCCGCCCGGATCTGCTGGTGTTCATCAACGGCATCCCGATCGCTATCTTCGAGTTTAAGTCCGCCATTAACGAGAATGCGACCGTCCACGACGCATGGAAGCAGATCACGATTCGCTATAACCGGGACATTCCAAAGCTGATGAAGACCTGCTTTTTGTCCGTCATCAGCGACGGTGCGAACACGAGGATGGGGACGATCTTCACGCCCTATCCGTATTACTACGCATGGAATAAGATCGACGACGGAGACACGGCGGCAAACGGCATCAGCTCGCTGATGACCCTGATCGGCGGGGCCTTTGCAAAAGAGCGCATAGTGCGCATCCTGCGGGATTTTGTGTTTTATCCCGACGACGGCAAGAAGGAGACCGTGATCGTCTGCCGTTATCCGCAGTTCTTCGCCGCCAACAAGATGTTTGAAAGCATTAAGGCACACATGCGGCCCGCCGGCGACGGCAAAGGCGGCACATACTTCGGCGCAACAGGCTGCGGGAAGACATACACGATGCTGTTTCTCTGCCGGATGCTCGTTCATCGCGCGCCGGAGGTTTTCCATAACCCGACCGTCGTCATCATCGTAGACCGCGAAGATCTGGACGACCAGACGTCAGACCTGTTCGCTTCGGCGAAGCGATTCCTCGGCGAGGACGACGTGCGCAGCATCGAGTCCCGCGCCGACATGGCCGAGACGCTGCGGGACAGGCCCAGCGGCGGCGTCTATGTGACCTCCATCCAGAAGTTCTGCGAACAGACCGGGCTGCTTTCTAAACGCGCCAACATCGTTTGCATTTCCGACGAAGCCCATCGGACGCAGACGGGCGTGGGCGGCAAGCTGAAGAAGACCGATAAAGGCGTCTTTACCAGTTACGGCTTCGCCCATTATCTGCGGGACAGCTTCCCCGCCGCGACCTATTGCGGCTTTACGGGCACGCCAATCGACGAGACGATCGCCGTGTTTGGCGACATCGTGGACAGCTATACAATGAAGGAATCCAGCGACGATGGGATCACCGTCCGCATCGCGTATGAACCGCGGCTTGCCCGCGTGATTCTCTCGGATGAGCAGGCGAAGGAAATTCAAAAGTATTACGACCAGTGCGCCGCAGAGGGCGCGAACGAAGAACAAATCGAGGAAAGCCAGCGCGCCATGTCGCGGATGAAAGCGATTCTTGGTCACCCAGACAGGCTCAAGCGGCTGGCCGCGGACATTGTGCTGCACTATGAGACGCTGTGCGCTCAAAAGCCGGAGATCGTGCAAAAGGCCATGATCGTGTGCGCGGATCGCACGCTGGCCTATCGTGTCTTGCAGGAGATTCTCGTGCTGCGCCCCGAATGGGGAGAAAAACGAAGAGCCGAGGACGAAAGCCGCCTGTCGCAGGAACAGCTCGACAAGTTGAAGCCGCTACCCAAGATCAATCTGGTCGCCACGCGAGGCGCGGATGACGAAAAAGCGCTGTACGATCTTTGCGGCACGCGGGAATACCGTAAGATGCTGGACAAGCAATTCAAGAATGTCGATTCTAATTTCAAAATCGCCGTCGTCGTGGATATGTGGATCACGGGTTTTGACGTGCCGTCGCTTGCTGTGATGTACATCGACAAGCCGTTGCAAAAACATACGCTCATACAGACGATTTCTCGCGTCAACCGCGTCTTTGACGGCAAGGATAAGGGATTGATCGTCGATTATATCGGCATCAAACGGGAAATGATGGAGGCGGTCAAGATATATGGCAACCCGCAGGAAAACCCTGTGGACGAGCTGAACGTCACGCTGTCCATCTTCCGCAATCATCTGGCACTGATCGACGATTTGATTGCGGGCTTTGACGCTTCGCTTTTCTACCACGGCGAACCGCTGGAACGCCTGCACTGCCTGAACGAAGCTGCGGAATACATGCAGGTTTTCAAGGATAGAGAAACGCGCTTCATGACTCTTTCCCGCCGCCTGAAGAGCGCCTATCAAATCTGCTTCCCCTCCGGGGAGCTGACTGATTTAGAGACAGCAAAAGCGCAATTTTATCTTGCGATTCGCTCAATCATCTATAAGCAGACGAAAGGCGACGCTCCGGATGCGGAGATCATGAACAGGGTCGTCGAAGAGATGGTGAAAGACGCCATTTCCTGCACGGGCGTGGAAAACATCGTCGATGAAAACAAGTCTATCGACCTTTTCAGCGAAGAATTCCTTGCCCAGCTGGACAAAGTGAAATTGCCCGTCACGAAGTTCAACGCACTTCTGAAGCTGCTGCGAAAAGCGATCAACAGCTATGGCCGCACAAACAAGATCAAGGCCAAGGAGTTTGACGAGCGGCTCAGAGAGGTAGTAGACGCCTACAACAGCCGCGACAAACTGGTTTTTACCAGCGAGGTTGTAGCTGATTTTGTCAACGACCTTTCGGATCAGCTTTTGCAAATCCTTCGGGATTTACAGGCAGATCAGTCTTCCTTTGAATCGCTGAGGATCACCTTTGAAGAAAAGGCCTTCTACGACATTCTGGTCAAGGTTCGTGACGATCACGGCTTCCCCTATGCTGATGAAAAATGCCTCATTCTCGCCAAGAAGATCAAAGAGCTGGTCGAAGATAAATCCCAATACGCCGATTGGTCAACGCGCGATGACATCAAAAGCCAGTTAGATATGGACATCACCCTACTTTTGCACAAGTACAATTATCCGCCGACATGGAATGACGAAACAGTAGATAAAGTTATAGAACAGGCTGTTAATTTCAAAACGTACCATAAATGAATGTATATTCGCAGATATAATGGACACATTGTTTTGTGGAGGCAAAATGGAACATCCGGACTACGCTGAAATGCTGCATAGCATTATTATTCCTGAAGGTTTATCCGAACAGGAAAAAGAAAAGAGACTCCTTCCGTACTTACAATTCATTCAAAATAATACTCCACGATTATATAGATTCAG
>CANQKY010000091.1 GCA_947624575.1 uncultured Clostridia bacterium | reverse complement strand
ATATAGTCCCAAAGCAATTCAATGAGCAGGTGCATAACGCGCATGAACGCCCAGATTATTCCGCCGATAACCGCACCTGCCGCAGCGCCGAGCAATATAAAAACAATCCCATTATTGTTCTTTGTTTTCATCTTTTGTCTCCTTCTACCCGTATTTTTGTATGTTCTGCCGGTTCATCTCTTGTATAGTATTATTATATCATATTCACCTATGGACAAGTCAATAGTCAGAGATAATAAAAATTTTTTAAATACCCAAAAATAACAGAAAAAATCAACAGCGCTGCCCCCCCATCGGCGAGATGCTTGCCCTTGTAGACAGAGTATCGGTTAAGCTGCGTCCGAATACGGCAGCATCACGACTTCTTTGTTTAAATTCACATATTCCACACCATGCTCAATCAGCTCGCGGTTCTGCTGTATCCAAATTGCAGCTTTTACGCCTCTATCGGCAATGCCAGAAGGCTTACATATCGGCTCATAGGTATATCCCTTCCGGTATAGGATGCCACCAGCCCCAGTCCGCGTATATCTCCCGCGGGCTTAAGATCCATATCCTTCAACTTTTGACCGATACCGTTGTACACACTCCCCAGCCTGGAATAGTCACCGCAGTACATACAGGAAAGAGCGCGGCAACCGGGATAGGTCACGGCGTCATCAGGCGCGCTGTCCGGTTCCAATGGAATGCAACAGGTATAATCGATCACATTTTTTATGGAATACTCCCCGCGCAGATAATCGTCACGATGGTTAATGACAAAAAGCGGCTCGGAGGCAAGCAGACGATAGCCGCGTTCCACAGCCTCGTGGTACAGGCCATACATATCCTTATATTTATCATCCGTAGTAGCGCCGCGAAAATCCCTTGTAAGGCAGACGTATTCCGGCAGTGTAACTATGTTAAATTCAATGGTATCATCGGCATTACTGTTTCTAATCTGTATTTCATCATAGATTCTTTTTATTGAATAGAATCGCGGCTCTATGAGCTTCAAAAGCTGCGACGGGTTTCCGTTGGTTTGGTAATAGAGTAAAATATTGTCATAGGTAAGTCCCAGTTCCGATAAATGCTTTATTTGCATAATTTGGCTGACGTTATGATTGTCATAATAGCGATAACCGCTTTTTACGTCGATCTGCGCGGGTTTTAACAGCCCCTTTTCCTCCAAACGAAGGATCGTAGCGCGGGATAACCCACAGCTTTGCACCACTTGTCCTATAGTAAAAAATTTTTCCAAAAAAATCGCCTCCGGTTATTGACTTGTTCATGGGTGGACATGGTACAATTATAATATCAATATGCATATGGAAAGTCAAGAGATAAATGCAAATTTAAGAAAAATTTACAAAAAAGAAAGAATAGCACATTAAGACGGCTGCTAAACCGTGGAAAGCCGGACTGTGTGCCTTTGTCTGCGCAGCTTCTCCGGCAGGCTGAGTCGGTTCACTAAATTTATAAAAAATATATATAAGGAGCGAAGTTGAATGAAACGTATTATTTCTTTCATGCTTGTGCTGAGCATGGTCTTTACATCGGTGCCTACCTCGGCTTTTGCCCGGGACGGCACAAGGGATGAACTCAGTGCAATCCAAGAATCATTGGAAAACGCGGACCCTGCTCTGAAAGAGCAATATCCCGGCGGTCTGTTTGCGATACCGCAGATTGCCGCCGAGCTTGATGAAAACGCGGGAGAACCTCTGACGTTCTATATTGCCAGATACGGCGGAACCCAAGGCGAAGCGAAGCTCAGTCTCAGGTTCCAGGACTATTCCGCGCAGTACGGCAAGGATTACACCGCCGAGGTGAAGAATTCCATTTTCTCAAAGGACAAGATTGAGCCAAATGAGAACTCGGTTCCAATCATGTATATGTTCTCGCAGGAAAACCCTCTGACCGGCGAGGACGCCACCTACGAGGATTTGGTGGCACAATACGGCGAGGAAAGCGTCCAACATATGGAGGAGCTGGTCGATGAATACATCGATGCCACAGCGAATGATGAGGAAGGATCCGCCGGTGAGGCGGAGGAGGACGCTGCCGCCGCCGACGAGGATGTTCCTGCCGATGAGAATGTTGCCGCTGACGAGGATGTTCCTGCCGACGAGAATACTGCCGGCGAAGGCAGCGGCGCCGAGGATAAAGAGGAGGCGGACGCGCCGGAGCAAAGCGAATCCGTTTCCGCAGTGAAGCCCATATATCAGAGCGCCGGCGAAGCGGAGGAAAAAAGCCCCCTCTACGCCCTGAACGATCAGGTCAGTCAGTTCTCCGGCAGCAACCTTACCTTTGGCAACTTTATAACCGGGGAAGCTTCCAATCCCGAGACTGCCCGCATCAGCAACGAGTTGATGGACGAGGCTTTTCCCTGTGCCGAAACGGAGGTCGTGTTTGAGGACGGGGAGACTCTGAAAAAGGTCACGGTGTACCCCACCAACGACGACGAGAGCAACGGCGACAGAGTGTTTGTGGCATACATAAACGGTTCGGGCGACGGCTATGCCCTTGACGTGAGAAACAACTCGCAGATTACCATTAAGGACGACGAGGACTATGTTTCTCCCTATGTTTATGTGGACAGCGGCACGGTTACCGGCATCAGCGAGGACGCCGACAGCTTCAAGGCGGAGCTGCGCCGTGACGACCCCCTGTATCAGCTCAGCACGGTGATGTTCACAGCCATTACCGACACCAATGATGTGTTGATTCAGGGCAACGTGGTCTTTATGCCCGGCATGGACAAGCAGACCGTAGAAGTACCTATGACCGGCGTTGCGGGCAGCGGAGCGAAAACCATATACTTAAGTCTTGACAATGCTGTGGGCTGTGACGTCAGCGAGGACTATACCCCGGTGGAAATTTTGCCCGCCTCAAATGACTCAAACGCCGGAATTGCCACGCTTTCAACGGCGGCAGCGGGCAAGAAACTCAAGGTAAGCGACAGCAATAATCCGTTTCAAGCGGACGGAGAAGAGTTTTACGACCGTTTTGAGTTTGATGTAAACAGCCTTTTCTCCACAAGCTACCATGGTAATATTTTAAGAGGCGGCCCTTGCGACGGCGCCAGCCAGGGATACAAAGACGGATATTATTATTTTGATATTCCGAATCATGGGTCAGGATGCTGCGGCGGTTATATAGGCTACAGCCACAGCTTCGATGTGACGGAGATGCCCCCGATTCAATCCGTCTCTATTGATTGGTATGCGGAGGACTATGAAGGCGTCAGAGCGAATTATACCTTTTTGTCCTTTGCCAACAACAATTGGATGAAGGATACCAAAGATGTATTCCACGGAAAGTCAACGATTACGTTTGTGGGGGATCACACGTCCGGACAGACGACGACCATAAATTTGCAAACCGGAGATGTAGATGACCCCGGCGGCGCCAGAAAGGATTACAGCGCAAGTAATTTTATCAAGAACGATGGCAAAGATCCGTCCATTCAACCGCGGTATTTCACATGGGAGGCTTACAAGAACAGCGGCGGCGTAAACGGTATGCACAACGAGATCAAAGCGGTTCGGTTCAACTACATGGAACTGCCCTTTGAAATAGTAAATCCCGACCCCATTGACGGTGTGATCCCCGGCACACTGGAGATGCGGTCCAGGGACAATAAAACGCAGGGCACGAAAATGAACTTTTACGGCAGAGAGAAGATTTCCCTGGTAGAAACAAGCAATGACGATAACTATAAACTGACCGGAATAGAGCTTACCGTCAATAATCAAACAGACGAGGTAACCGGATCGCTGCAACACTTGTTTGACCCGGAAGCCTTGACCCTGGATTTGGCGGAGTTATGGCATTACTCCATCATTAAAGCAAGCAACACAACAGCAGACAACGATTACGGCACCATTAAGCTGAAGCCGATCTATTCGAAGAAGGCTGTTTCGGTCACGCTCAAATCCGACAAAAACGGCGGTATGAAGCTGACCGACAGTACCTTTAACATTTCCTCAATCCTGAACAGAGGCAAACCGGATATGAAGCTTCGCCTCTATGCGGGGGACAGTATCATCGTTGAGCCGTATGACATAGAGCCCCGCTTTCATTTTGCAGGCTGGGGCGGCAGTTCCTCGCCCATAGGACAGTCCAGCGTGCGGAACCAGATTCCCTTCAGCCTGACCGATGAAAAGTCTACCATCAAGCTGGAACCCAGGGACTATACCATGTATCCAAAGTATTCGGCGGAAGGCACAATTGTGCAGTTGAGTCTCGGCAATACGGTTCGCGATATAACGGTTCCGATTGAGCAGATACAAGCCGATTTAGACGGCATGTTGAAGAACAACAACATGAAGGCGGGAGACATCATTTCGATTGATTTGAGAACCTACCTCGATCCCGACATATACCACTCCGTATCCACCGAGCACGTACCCACCTGGACGGTCAACACCGAAAATCATCCGTGGAAAGGATTGAACATCGGCGGCTGGACGCTGTACTATGAATTACAAAACGGCGCCAACGATATAACGCTCAGCTTTGAGAATACGAGGGCGACGAAGCTTTCGACTATACGCGGAAAGATTCTAAAGTACAGTGCAAACCTGCTCAATCCGCCGGTGCTGGCCACCGGAGAGGCGTTGGGTGGCTATGAGCCCGCGGTAGGCGCCACGATTTCGGCAGGTCCTTTGTACGCTCTTTCCAAGTATGACGGAAGCTATTCTCTCACCTGGACGGAAGGCGATGAAGAATCCGGGAAAAATACCAATTACCCGATCATGCTGGGCGGGAACGCCGAGTATATAACCGCGCTGATAAACAGCAATCATATCAATACGCTGGTTCTGCTGAAACCCGATAAGAAGTCAGGCAAGGCCGACAATGTGGTCGTTGACTTTTATGGCAGTGAGGAAGATCCGCAGCCCGAGGGCATTTCGGTGCTTGTAGGGCCCAGCGGCGAGATACCGGCCTACGAAAAAGCGGAGACCCAAAACGCCGCCATGGGACAGGTCAATATGTCCGACAGTTCCGTGGGATTCAGATTAAACGTCCACGACCAGTATAAAAAGCTGAAAAGCGTGGTATTTACCATATACGATTCCGGAATGGCAAAGCGCAGCGAATATACGGTCAATGTACAGCCCAAGGCGTACGACTACGCGGTGGATCTTACTTCGGTTCCCACCGAACTGGATTCGGGCGAAATCGTGAATATGCCCTTGAACGCGCTGCTGAACTTCCATGACGGCGACCGGATATTCGTAGACCTCAAAGGGGTCGAGACCATAGCTTCCGCCGATGGCACAGTCGGCGAGGTGGAGACCAGCTACGGCGAATTTGACACCGGAATTACCTTCCATGAGGTGCCCGGTCAGGACATAGAACTGGAAATCCCGAATATAGGGCCGGTTAATGCCGACCTGCCTACCCTGGACGTGATTGGTAACATGACCCCCAGATTTTCGGCCGGTCCTCTGTCGGTGCAGGCAATCATAACCGGCAGCAGCTTTGAGTGCAATATCGGATTTTCCGTGGGCTTGCTGAATAAAGTTCTGAAACAGCAATTCCCGCAAAAGATTACATCGCAGGAGGAGATGAACGCATATACGCAAATGAAGGTCGCCGAACAAGAGTATAAAGATGCATCCAAGAGGGTAGATGACTTATCAAAGAATTCGGATAACCCGGTAGATCAGGCGAACGCCGCTCAAGACCTTGCTGAGGCGGAGGAGGTTTATCACGCTGCTGAAGAATATTGGAATGGAATCTCAAGCAGAGACCCTGCCACCGGCGGGAATCAAACGCAGAATATATCAACGCCGGACAAAAGCAAAATGTCAAACGTGTTGGACACGGCGAAAAATTCGGCAAAGGCATTTGACAGGGAAACCAGCGGGTTGGACAAATTACTGCAAGCGCTTACAAATGCCAACAAGTACTCCGATAAAAGACAGGCGACCGCGGCAAGAGACGCTGTTATGAAGAGCCAGGGGGCCATAGGCATGAATCTGGGTGTGACCTTCGGCATCACATTCAAATTTGTTGTGGGTATTTCACCCGACAACCCCGACGAGGGCGCGTGGCTGTTTGACAATGCTTTGGTTTACGGTCAAGTGGGATTTGCCATAAGCGGTGTGTTCTATATTACCATACCCGGCTGTCCGATCCCCATGTATGCAGGCTTCGGATTCTCCACATCACTCGGTCTATTTAACGGAATGTCGTCAACGAAAATCACTACGCTCAACGGGATTCAGACAGACCCGAAGTCGCTGGTGTACCGGGGCAACATCCCTATCGCGATAGGGATTGAAGGCTTTGTGGGCGCGGGCTTGCGAAAGCTGCTTTCCCTGCAGTTTGACTTGGGCTATTTACAGCAGTTCAATCTGGGCTTTGGGAAGGGCGCCTCCGGAACGGGAATTTCCACCTTCTATGCCGCCTTTGAAATAAGTCTTGTACTCCTCAACTTCAAGTGGAACTTCCTGCAGCAGTCGTTCCCCTACAACCTGTATACTGTGGCCAGTATACAGGCGGTCATGGACGAGGCAACGCGGGATGTTGATCCCAAGCTCTCCGAGATGGAGGTAAATACCAAGGATTATGAGAATTCGTTCTATGTTCCGGGAACCGGGGATAGGATTATGACCATGTCCGATGTGGAACAGACAAATCGCTACACACTGGTTACGGACAGCGTAAATATGCGTACCAATGTGGTGCCTCTCGGAGACGGTAAATATTTCATGGCGTTTGAGGGCATAGACTCTTCAAGAGATAAGTACAACAGAAACGCTGTATATTACAGCATATATGACGGCAGCGACTGGTCAACGCCGAAAATTCTGCAAAACGACGGCACCATTGACACAGGTCTTAACGTAGATGATTTCGGTGACAGGATAATGATTAGCTGGACATCGGCGGACAAAACCTTCAAAGAGGATGATTTCACAGAGCTTGACACCGAGTCTCAGGAGAAAGAAATTAAAATTCCCCGCGACTCCGTGCTTAAGATGCTGTCCTCCCTGGACGTTTACAGCGTGGTCATAGACAAGAACACGGTCGCAAACGGAATCCCCGAAGAGAGCATTACACGGGTCACCAAAAATACGGAAACCGAAGACCGGTTTAAATGGGGTCTTGCCCATGAGAGCCCACATGCGGTACAGCTCTCTGACGGCAGGATAGTCCTGTTCTATACGACGGCGGACTATAACGAATACGGCGATGGTAAGATAACCACCCTGTCGCAGCTGCTGGCTGTTCCCGGTGTTACCATGTATAGAATTTACGAAAACGGAGCATGGTCCGAGACCTATTCCGAGTCCGAAAAAGAGAAGTACGGTGACGAGTGGTACGGTCAGAGAATTCTGGATGTGAACCTCAGCGATCCCGACGGAAATAGAACCTATTATCCTCTTGCCGGACAGACGGATATGATTTCCACCACCTATGAGGGTGAAAATAAGATACTTGCCGCATATGTAGTTGACGGCGACAACAACCTTGCCACTTCCACCGACAGAACTGTATTTATGTCGGTTCTGAC
>CANQKY010000090.1 GCA_947624575.1 uncultured Clostridia bacterium | reverse complement strand
ATCGTCAGGATCGCCGGTTTCACCGGTGGTCCTGACGATTTACAAAAAGATATTTATTTGCCGGATTTCTTTCGGGCAGGTGTATCAAAGCTCGGATTGAACGCATAGAAGTTCTTGCTGTCCAGATGATCCTGCACGATCCTGAGCGCTTCGCCGAACCGCTGATAGTGTACGATCTCCCGCTCCCGCAGGAACTTGATGGCGTCCCGCACATCGGGATCGTCCGCCAGCCGCAGAATATTGTCATAGGTCAGCCGCGCTTTCTGCTCGGCAGCCAGGTCCTCATTGAGATCGGCGATCACATCGCCGGTGGACTGGAAGGTCTTTGCACTAAACGGCACGCCGCTTGCATCGACCGGATAAAGACCGGTGGTATGATCCACAAAATAGGACGCAAATCCGCTCTTTTTGATCTCGTCGATCGACAGGTCGCGGGTCAGCTGATAGATGACCGAGCAGACCATCTCAATATGGGAAAGCTCCTCGGTGCCGATGTCGGTCAAAATCGCCTTGACCTCGGGATAGGGTGCGGCAAACCGCTGGGACAGATAGCGGGTCGCGGCGCCCAGCTCACCGTCCGGACCGCCGAACTGGGAGACGATCACCTTCGCCAACGCGGCGTTCGGGCGGTCGATCTTGACCGGACGCTCCAGCTTTTTCTCATAGACAAACATACCTTACTTCACCTCCCAAGGCCACGGGTCATTGACCCAGTTCCATTTGCCGTTTACCAGTTCGCCCTGCACCGCCGAGAGCGGTCCGAATTTCTTGACATAGCACTCTCTTGCCTCCGCCGCCAGCTTGCGGTAATGCTCGAAGCACTCGAACGCTTTCTCGTCCTCCGGGTGGGTGTCGAGATAAAGGTTCAGCTCCACCAGCATGAAGTCGTAGGTCTGCACCAGCTTCAGTGCCTTTTCACGATCCGTCATTTGACCGCCTCCTCACCGAGAAACGGCTTATCCAGTTCCTCAAACATCGTGCCGCGACAAAGCGCGACGTCCGCTTCATATATCTTACGGAATTTCTGGAACGGCACATATGCCATGGCAAGCGGAAGCTCGTCAAGGCAGGCGTCGCATTTCGTGCCGACCGCGATGACTTTCAGGTCGTCCATTCCTGTAATCCTCCTTTGGATTTGATCGGAGCATGATGGCGCTCCTTTTTATCCTATGCGGCGGAAAAATTCCTGCTACCTATTGCAATGTGCGATCAGATATGGTAGAATAAGAAAAAAGCAGAGTAGGATATCGTGCGTTGAGCGGGTCATTCCGCTCGCAGTGCCGGCTGAACGGGGAGTTGTCAGCCGGACGAAAGGGCTTTCCTGCGATACGGTATCCGCATCCCGCTGCTGCATAGGAAGGCGTGCCTCCTTATGTAGCCGACTGGGTAAGGAGGTATTTTTATGTCTATTTTTGAGTCGATTCGTCTGTCCGCCCGTTCCCTTCGTTCCCCGCTCACCCTCTCCACGGTAGGGCTTTTGACCGCCATCTATGTGGTGCTGCAATTTGTGGCGTTCCAGCCCAACGAATGGCTGAAGATCACCTTCAGCTTTCTGCCTCTTGCCGTGGCGGGTATGCTGTTCGGACCCGTTCCGGCGGCTCTGGCAGGCGGAGTGGGCGATATTCTGCAATTTCTCATCAAGCCAACCGGTCCCTATTTCCCCGGCTTTACCCTGTCCGCGATCCTGGGCGGCTTGCTCTACGGGCTGTTCCTCTACCGGAAGCGCCCCACGGTCGGGCGGCTGTGTCTCTGCCGGTTTGTGGTGGTGCTCCTCCTCAATATCGGTCTAAATTCGGTGTTTTTGCACCTTTTGTACGGCAGTGAGCTGTTCGTCTGGATACGGGTGGTAAAAAATCTGGCGGTCTTTCCGATCGACGCGGTGCTGCTCTGCCTGCTGCTTCGCGTGTTGACACGGGTGATTCCCCGCCGCCTGCTTGACGACACCCCGAAAATATAGTAAAATATCTGTGGTATCCCACAGATCCTGCCGCTGTGGTGGAATAGGCAGACACAAGGGACTTAAAATCCCTCGGTAGCAATATCGTACCGGTTCAAGTCCGGTCAGCGGCACCAAAAAAACGGCAAGCGTCGTATGGACGCTTGCCGTTTTTTTGGTATTGCCCTGATATGACCGGCAGTCACGCCTGTTCCTCGCTGTAATATTGCGCCTGCGCGTTCCAAAGCTCATAATACTTTCCGTTCGTTTGGGCGAGCAGTTCCTGATGGCTGCCCCGCTGTATGAGTGCGCCGTGATGAAACACGGCAATATCGTCGCAAAAGCGGCAAGAGGACAGCCGGTGAGAGATATACACCGCCGTTTTATCCCGAATGATATTGTCCCAACCGGCGTACATTTCATACTCCGCGATCGGGTCGAGAGCGGCGGTCGGCTCGTCCAGAACGATCACCGGCGCGTTTTGATACAACGCCCGCGCAAAAGCGATCTTCTGCGCTTCGCCGCCGGAAATTTCAACGCCGTTCTTGTCAAAATCCTTGTAGAGATAGGTCTCAAGTCCATCGGGCATGGCTGCAAGGCGCTCGGCAAAGCCGGAGCGAAGCAGGCATTGCTTGACCCATTCTTCCCGATAAGCAGACGACGATGCCACATTCTGACCGAGTGAAAACGAAAACAACCTGAAATCCTGAAACACGACCGAGAACAACGACAGATACTCCTCATATGCATAATCCTTGATATTCACACCGTTCAAAAGGATCTCCCCTTCCGTGGGTGTATAAAGGCGGCAGAGCAGTTTGATGAAGGTTGTTTTCCCGCTCCGTTCTCGCCAACGACCGCAAGGCGTTCGCCGGAACGAATTGTCATGGAAATATTTTTTAAGGCAAAAGAATCGGAAGCCGGATACCGAAAGGAAACATTGCGAAATTCAAACTCGTACCCTGCCGTCGATAAAGCCGTTTCTTTTTTCAGACGTCGTGTTCCGAGACGGGTTTTACGCGGAATAGCAAGGTAAGCAAGATAGTCCCGAACAAAAGGCGTGTTGTTTTGGATCAAGCTTATCGTATGAAACCAGCCTGTGATGCCGTTTATGACCGCCTGGACAAAGCCGACATATTTGAGAATGCCGCCGATTCCAAAAACACCCGCTTTTGCATAATAGCAGACAAAAAGATAAACGAACGCCTGTAGCACAAAGCTGACCACGGTAAGGGGAATGCCGATCACATACTCTCCGGACGCCCGCATACGAAACGCTTTTTGGTGAAGATCAAGGGCAAATTTTTTCACCTTCATAATCAGCTTATCCTGACGATACAGCCGCACGTCCTTCCCCATATGATAGCAGTCGATCGCATCGTCGATTCGGTTTTCGTCGATCATCACCTGCGAAGTTTTGCCGGACAGATCGCCCATCTTTTTCTCCTTGCGGAAGGAGTACCACACATGAAAAAGAATGAGGGCTGCCATAAACAAAAGAAACAAAACGGCATACCGGCTGAAGCCTGCCTTAAAAATCAACAGGAGCATTTCCAGACCGAGGAAAAGCGACAGACCGATACTGACTGTCAGGCTGACAAGCTGCCCGACACAAACGAGCAGAAGCTGCCTTCCGTGGAGATTGATTTTCGCCGATTCGGCAATTTTCCGCCGAAGCTGACGCACCTTTGGATTTTCCAAATCAGCATAATCAAGCGTAAGTGTTTTTTGATGAAAATAGGCGGCTTCTTTTTGCTCCAGCAAAATTTCTTTCTGTTTGAACAGGAGGTTTAATACACCGCCGATCATGGAAATGATGAAGTTCCCGATCAAGGTGATCAGTATCCGTATCAGGAGATATTCCTTTCCTTTCATCTCGACGATCCCATTGACGATCTCGGCGGAAAGGTAGAGATTAAAATAAGGGGAAAGCTGACGAAAGAAAGTTTGCAGAAGCAGCAGCGGAAAATAAGACGGGCAAAAAGAGTGCATCAGTTTCAAGACGCGCAGATTGGGATTTTCTTTACGCATGTTCCGGCTCCTCCTGATAATATTGGCTTTGCAGCTCAAACATATGAGCGTACTTTCCGCCCAGCTTCATCAGTTCCTCATGAGAGCCGATCTCGGCGATCCTGCCATTCTCCAGATAGATGATCCTGTCGCAGAACCGCGTAGACGCCAACCGGTGCGAAATATAAACCGAGGTCTTTTCCGCCGTGAGCCGGTGGTAGGCAAGGTAAAGTTTATTTTCCGCAATCGGATCGAGGGCGGCGGTCGGCTCGTCCAGAACGATCACCGGCGCGTTTTTATACAGCGCCCGCGCCAGCATGAGCTTTTGTTTTTCGCCTCCCGACATATCAACGGAATCGTCAAACACACCCTTCATCAGTTTGCTGTCGATCCCCTTGGGCAGAGCTTTCACCTTCTCTGCCAAGCCCGCTTCTGCGATGACGCGCATCACTTTTTCTCTGTCCGGTTCTGCATCGCAGGAAGATACGAACTCGGCAATGCTCACGGGAAGCAAATAAATGTCCTGAAACACGGCTGAAAACAGGGTATAATATTCCTCAATATTGTAATCGGCGATTGCCCTTTTGTTCAGCCGCACCTCGCCTGATGTAGGATAGTAGAACCCGCACATGATTTTCATGAGCGTCGTTTTGCCTGCGCCGTTCTCGCCGACGACAGCCAGCTTTTCACCCTTATGGATCTTCAAATCAATATGCCGGAGTACATATTGATTCCGGTCGGCGGACGGATAACGATAGGACACATCGCAAAACTCGATTTCCACCGGCAATTCGGCTTTGGTCGGTAAAGCACACCCCTTTTGGTGGTTGTACTTTTCTTCGATCCCAAAATAGTCGATATAGTACCCGATTCGGATCCCTTTGTAAACAATATCGTTCAACCGGTCGCCGATGCCGTTGAGCCAAGTGGAAAAACCGGTGATCACGCCGAAATAAAAGACAAAATCTCCCGCTTTTATCTCACCGTTCAGTACCATAATCAGCAAAACGGCATATGCCGCGCCATTTTGCAGCAGCAAAAGCAAGGCGCTGCACATCATCACGATCAAATGATGACGATCCACCTTTTTGACCCACGCAAAACGTTCCTTTTGAAAACCGGTCAGCATATCGGAAAGCCAACCGAGCATTCCGTACAGTCGGATATCCTTGGCATAATCGAGCTTCTGTGAGAAGTCCTGAAGATACCTGATTTTACGGTCTATGGCGACCCACTGATCTTTCCGTTTCTCGATATAACGAAGATGCTGTCTGTTCACCAGATAGGTAAGAAACGCCGACAAAAACAAAAGGCATAGGATCCATGGGGAAATCCGTGCGATTGCCGAGCCATATGTGAAAATGCCCAGCAGGCTGACCAGAAGATCCATCAATGACTGCCAGATAAACTCCGGCGCACACTGATTCCCGGAGCAGGCGTCATTCATCGCGTTTTGATATTTGATATTGATCTCGGGATCATCGGTATTGGCATAATCGGTACGCATACGCTTTTCATCGATTGCGTACTGATAACGCAGCGATATGCCAAACTGCCTCATCTGAAGCCTGCTGCCGCAAAAATCATAAAGCAGATGGAGGCATAAAAGAAGTCCGAAATAGAGCAGAACCATTTGAGCAATCCGCCCAAAAGCGGGCTGTTTTTCTATGGCGTCGATCAGAACCTTCGGAAAATAGACAGCCAGAAACGGCAGAGATACGGACAGCAGAATTTTTGGAATGAAGAACCAATAAAAAGCCCGATCCCATTTCCAAATATTTTTTAAGGCATACCATATATTAGAAATTACGGTTTGCTGTTTTTCCATAGCCGCACCTCATGAGGAAAATTAGTCGGTCCGATGCTGTCTTTTTACGATTATCATACCATTGCGTCTGCCGGGAAGCCATCGTCTGTCTGTCGAATCGGCACGCCTGTTGCGTGGATTTTCGCCCAAACCGATAGTGGGAACAAAAAAGACTTCCTCTGCCGCGCAAAGCGCGGTAAAGGAAGCCCAAAAGCCGTTCGCTCGATTTTCAGCAGTGCTTTTTCTTCTGATGTGAAAAGCCGGAGCGTTAACGATTCACCAGATGGGAATACTCCGCCGACACCTCTAACCAATTTTTCAGAATGCGGTTGTATTCATCGATATATGCTTCATAATCCTCCGGCTCATTTTCCATCACATATTTTTCCATCTCAGACTCACGCCTGCCCCGTTCTTCAGACTCCTGCTCCAATTCCTCATACCTTGCTTCGGCGGCTTCATCGGCAGTACCCTCCGCCACCTGTTTCAACAGATCTGCCAGTTCTGTATACTCCGCTTCGCAGTCCTGTAAAAACACCTGCCATTCCTTCGGCTCAGCCGAAGATGCGCTCTCACCTTCGCCCACTGCGCACCCGACAAAGAGCAGCAACATAAAAACCGCCAGAATAACTGTCATCTTCCTTTTCATACCATGACCTCCTTTTGTTATGCGCTCAGCCGATTCCGTTTGAGCATTCTATGCGTACCAAACAGCAATACAGCCGACAGCGTTAAAAAAATCAAACGATTGAAAATCCACACCACTATGGACGGCGTATAAAAATAAGAGGGAAACCAAATGTCATAGATCGGTGAAATGCAGCCCAGCCACGGCGTCTGCTTTAAAACCGTGGCGTTTACAACATTAAGCACCGCGCTATACAAAGCAAGCAGAACGAAAGGCAGATAAACGCTTTTCAGCAAAACGCGAAGGAATACGGCAACCGCACAATAGAACAGCAGGGTGATGACGCCGGAGCTGAGGGTGATCGGCAGATACCGGAGCGGATAGTACCCCAGACATATGCAGATCGGCACCGCCGTCAGGAATCCCAACGAGCAAACGCTCCATATGGAAGCTGCCTTTGCCAAAAAGCTGCCGGATACCTGCATTTTACTTGCCGTTACCAAATCCAGCATTCCCTGATCCGCATAAATCAGACTGCAAAGGGCGACCGCCATCAGCGGATAAAGGGTTTCAAACCGCTGTACCACATCGGGCATCAGATAGAAGTCGCGCCAATTGGAAGTCGCCGCATAATGGCTGACATTGCTTTGATATGCCATAAGGGTCAGTACAGCCAAAAAGAGCCATGCCGCCACGATCCACGGGATCGTTTGCTTCCATTCTTTTCGCACCAAAATGAAAAATGTCACTCTTTTCACCTCATTCAAACAGGTTCTTGCGTATCTGTGGGAGAAGGAACATCAATAAAAGCAATATGACCGCCGCCGTCCCCAGATAGGTAAATATTTCTATCAGCGCGGTAAAGCCCAAATGCAATAGATTTTTAAGCGGAGCGGTGGCAAACGGACCGTGTTGCGCTCCGTCGCCCAAAAGATAGATCAATCGTTTCAAAGAGTATGGATTTTGGGGATACCGATCATGTACGGTCGCTGTTGCAATAATCATATACATAGCATGTGCGAATATAAAGCACCCCACGCTGCCGATAAAGCCGACCAGCTTCCGCTTGGAGAGAATGATGACAGCAAACAATAACATGATGAGAAACAGAAAGAAGGGGACGATCAAATAAAAAAATGCTGCTGCAAGACGCACGATCTCCTCAAAATGCGTTTGGTGAACGTCCATTCCGTTGGAGCCGTTTACATAATTAAAATACAGGCGATAATATCCGGCATAAACGGTAAAGAGCGTCACGCCGAAATAGAAGGTGAGCAATGCCGACATTTTCCCAAACAGATAGCTGCTTT
>CANQKY010000089.1 GCA_947624575.1 uncultured Clostridia bacterium | reverse complement strand
GCAGACATGCCGTTGAACAGATAGGCTTGGAAAGCATCGCTTGCAAACAGTGTCGCAGATATTTGACCAGCAAGCACCGAGGGGCCCGCCTCAAATCCCACGCGCGTGCAGTACGGCAGAATATTCTCCATAATATACTCAATGTCATCCATAAAGATTGCCGTTACAGCATCCTCTTTAAAGACAGGCGATTCCAATACGCTCTGCATAACGGGCAGATTGTAAACTGGCCTTGCAGTCGTCTCTAGCGCCACATTGTCCGGCTCATATACGAATTTGATCCATTTTTCTACAGCTGCTTTCTTAGCGTCGTCTTGTGCTTTGCTGATTGACCAATACCAGCCTCCAAAATCATGAATGGCTGTACCGGACGTGCTGGGGCCGGTAGGATGTGCGATGACACACAAGTTATTCAGCATATCGGGATTAACCTCGGCTGCAATGCCAATATCTCCGCCCCACGAAGACGTAAAACCAAGTTCGCCGTTGGCCATGGCCGTACGATAGTCAGCCCACATCCAGTTGGAAACACCGCTTGGCAGCTGCCCATTATCATAAAGTTTCTTTATGTAAGCCATTGCCTCGAGGATTTTGGTTTTGGTTTCATCCTCGCCAAGTAGATAAGCGCCAGTCTCGGGGTCAAAGTAATACGCGCCGTTGGCATAAGACCAAATGAACAATTGCTGTTGCGCACATTGTTCACGTGCAAGTGCCATACCCATCGCTGTGATACCGTCGCCTTCGATGGCCGCCATCGCTGCATCAAGATCATCCCACGTCTTAATGCTGTATGGATCAATCCCCGCTTCCTTCAGGAGATCCTCACGGCACCATAGCGCATTAATGTTGACCGAGAATGGGATGCCATAAAGAAGGCCATCCCCATTGCGCGCGCAATCAATCGCCGCCGTTGCATTCACAAAGTCCGTGCCGCTCGGATCAATTTCAGTGAGCAAATCGTCCATAGGCGCAAGCATATTTTGTGCGACAAGCCATGAGATTTCGCTTTGATCAAGTTGGCACATATCGGGATAATCATCATTCATGATGGCAGTCATCCAACGTGTATACCAATCCGCATGCGATACATACTCCACAGAAACAGAAATGTCAGGGTTTTCTGCACAGAATGCCTCTATGAGCTGATCATGCACAGCTTTGTCTGCGTTGGATGTTAGCGGCGTCCAGAAGACCAGTTCGGTCTTCCCCTGCGCCAAGGCGCCGAACGGAAGTACGCATAACATACCTACGATGACGATGAATGCGACCGCCGTCCATAATGATTTGGTCTTTTTCATGGGTTTGCCTCCTTTTTTTGTCGATAATATTAACCCTATGCAGGGTTCTGACCGGTTTCGACTTTATAAGACATCACTGTTTGATTTGATTGATGGGTTTTCCGGCAAGAAAAGCCTGTACATTGCTTACAGCAACGTCCATAAGTCTTTGTCGGCTTTCCTTCGGCGCCCATGCAATATGCGGTGTAATCAGACAGTTTTCGAGTCCTAAAAGCGGATGATTCGCTGGAATGGGCTCTGTAGAAATCACATCTAACAAAGCGGCTTGAATTCTATGCGTTTTAAGCGCCATGCAAAGAGCCTCGTCATCTATGAGAGCTCCGCGCGAGGTATTAATCAATATTGCGGTCGGCTTCATTTTAGATAGCGCTTCTTCGTTAATAATCCGTTGCGTACTATCAAGCAGTGGACAGTGCAACGAAATCACATCGCTTAAGCGTAATACCTCGTCCAGTTTTCTCATTTCAGGCCCAGTTTGACATGGGTCGTAAGCAAGCACGCGCATGCCAAACGCTTCTGCAATCTTCGCTACTGCTCGGCCAATACGTCCAAAGCCAATGATTCCCATTGTTTTTCCGCTCAATTCGATGAGCGGATAATCCCAAAAGCAGAAATCCTGGCAGGAAGTCCATCTTCCCTGCTGAACGGCATCATTATGATGCGCGACATGATGGCATATCTCCAACAGCATTGCGAATACATGCTGAGCCACAGCAGTTGTACCGTATGTAGGAACATTGGTTACAATAATCCCCTTCTGCTTCGCTCTGCACACATCTACGACGTTATACCCCGTAGCAAGCACGCCAATATACCGGAGAGATGAGGCGGCGTCAATCAGCTGTGCATTCAATACGGTTTTATTGGTCAGCACAATTTGGGCGCCATTCACTCTTTCAAACGTATCTTCCGGAGCGGTACGGTCATATACCGTCAACTCTCCAAGACGCGAGAGCGCATCCCACGAAAGATCCCCTGGATTTTCAGTGTAACCGTCTAAAACTACAATTTTCATATTTTTGGCTCCTTTGCAGTCGCCCATGCACGGCGGATTACACGCTTCGTATTGGCAAGAATAATCTGTGCATCCTCGTTTTCCCAAGGCTTAACCTCGCAGGAAAGTACCATCGGCTGTTCCTCTTCAAAGAAGCCTTCTTCGCCAAGCGTCTCAAAGAAATCGCGAAGCTGAAGAACATCGTTAGCGCTATTCGGAAATCCGAAACGCGGGTGCATGTCCCCGAACGCTGCGCATCCACGCTTGACGACTGCATTACCGATATGCAAATGTGAAATGTATGGGCGCAGAGTTTGTAAAACAAAACGCGAATTCTCGTACGTAGTCGGAAAATGCGAGAGATCCACCATCAGCCCGAAGTTAGAGCAATATGTCCGCACCATTTGTGCGAAACGCAATGCCAACGGAGCAGGCCCGATTAGAACAGCCTTATCCATGTCATAATCAAACACCTCAAGTTCGACAAACATTCCTTTCTGATTTGCATAATCGCAAACAGCTTTAGTTGTCCGAACCAGTTGTAAAAGTGCTTGTTCTCGACTTTCCTCTTTCCAGACGCCCGCCATGAATGCAATCCCTCGCGCACCCATACTTTGCGCTTCGTCCACGGAAGCAAACAATAACTGCTGTGCGAGGAGGCGCTGTTCTTCATCAATTGCATTCGGATTGAGCTTTGAGGAAAGCAGCTCAGGTTGCGCGCCATAACAAACCCTTAAATGCGATTGATTCAACAATTCCAACACATGGCTTTTTTTCTCAGGATCGTTAATGCGTGTGATCTCTATCGCGTCGAAAAAGTCGTCCTGCGCGATTCTGCGCACAGCCTCCACGACATCATACTTGTCCGCTGGATAACTCATCCATTGGATTGTGCCAATCTGAAAATAGCGGTGAATAGAATCCTTCATATGAACCGCTTCCTTCCTCCATCAGTCGTCAGGAGCCCAACTCTTAATCGCAGCAAGATTGCCTCCCATGTCGCAAAGCTGGGTCTGGTTACAAACAGCATCAATAACATAGCAACAGGCCGCCTGTTTAGCGCGCTTAAGCGCGTCAGCAAGTTCTTCAGGCGTAAAAACACGTTCAGCCTTGCAACCGTAGCCCTGCGCGACTTTCACATAGTCGATACGACCATCTTGATTGTATGGCATATCCACTGCATATTCATAGCCATAGGCGGTCTTTTGATTCTGACGAATCAAGCCCAAGTAAGCATTGTTGAGAATGACGACAATGATGGGCTTGTCGTTGACAGAGGCAACCGCCAACTCTTCACCGAGGAAAGTGAAACCAAAATCCCCTACGACAGCTACACATGTACGCTCCGGGAAAGCCACTTTTGCGCCGAATGCCGCGGGGATCTCATAGCCCAGCGTACCCGCACCGCCAGAGGGAAGATAATGCCTCGTCTTTCCTACATTCTGCAATTGACCTGACCATATCTGCGTGATACCGCATCCAGTTGTAAACATCGCATCTGTATCAAAAGCTGCATTAATCTCTTGAAACAGGCGATGCGGCATTATCGGTACAGCATCATAGTTGGTTCGTCTTGCAAGCAGAATACGTTCATTAGAAAGACTTTGGATTCTCTGCGGCTGCGTATTCCCCAGTTTTCTCATTGTAACGCCTTTAAGCAACGCTTCAATCGCCGTTCGTGCATCTGAAACAATGCCGAGATCCGGTTCAAAGACACGCCCGATTTGTTCAGGCGCAATATCAATGTGAATAAACTTGCGCTCTCCACGGTATACCTTCAGGTCACCTGTATGTCGATCGCTGAAGCGGCAGCCAATTGCAAGCACTAGATCTGAATCGAGAAAATAGCGATTGCCAATCGGTTGACCCACTTGAATGCCTACGTGACCTGCATTTAAAGGATGGTCACACGGGATGGCGCCTTTAGCCATATAAGTGGTAATGACTGGCATTTGCATAGCTTCGGCTAGGCGAACGGCCTCTTGCTCACATTCAGCAAGGACGACGCCACCGCCTACGATCATAATGGGCTTTTGCGCTTGCGCGAGCATATCTAGCGCAATGTCAATCTTTTCCTTAGAGGGAAGAATGTTCTCAATCGGCTTGGGTTCATAGGCGTCAATATCAAATTCAATCTCTTGTTGCTGCACATCCAGCGGCATATCAAGCAGCACAGGGCCGGGCCTGCCAGAACGCATGAGATAAAATGCCTCCTGCATAATCTTAGGCAGATCGTTTCCATCCATCAAACGATACGTTTTTTTTGCCACTGATTCGCAGATTTTAGCGATGTCAACGCACTGGAACGGCTCCATTTGAAGTTGCCATGTGTTTGCCTGACCCGTAACGGCAAGAAATGGGATGGAATCAATTGAAGCCGTATACAGACCAGTGACGAAGTTCGTTGCGCCGGGGCCGGCAGTACAGATTGCGAGAGCAATGCGATGAGATGCACGGTAATACGCATCTGCAGCGTGTGCACACGCTTCCTCATGACGCATGCAGTAATGTTTGATCGGTGCGTCAGCCAAATACTGGTATACCGCGTTAATCCCGGCGCCTGGAATGCCAAACGCATCTCTCACGCCTTCTTTGACCATGATTTTCACAAGTGCTTCTGCTGTTTTCACGATTAATGCTCCTCCTCACTATTTCATGCAAAACCGTAAAAACGGTCTGCTGTATGCGGTTCCGTGCGCGCATCCTGTTGCGCAATATTCTACTTCTTGTTTTTAAGTCGCATTTCTTATTTTAAAATTTCATTTCTTTTTAAATTCAAAAACAGAGAGTAATTGCAATAATTGCTGCGATTTTTTCTATTTTTATCCGATCGATCACGCCTGAGATTTTAAATATTGAAATCTCGTTTCTCTAATAAGGATTATATCATACTCTCTCATTAAATGCAACTGTTTTTTTAAAAAATATTTTGCTATATGCAGACCAATCAAGTAGGCCAACCGATAATACGCTTTAGGAAACGGCTATAATTCGCTATGACAACAGTAACACAAAAGGACACACATTCTATCATGGACAAGACTATAATGCAAAGCACAGTCTGTCGTCATCCTCTTATGCCAAAATGCTCTGAAGAACAGCGCGAAACAAACCCATCTCGACTACGGAAAGCCTCTCTCCCACAGTTGGGCATCGCACAGTATTTAATGAACCGTTGCTTTTATTCATCCACACAAAATAAAATTTGACTGTTAGGCTAGAAGTCATTGGAATGTGAATCGTTTTAAAACAACAGAATCAATGCGCAGCATCAGCGATTGAATATCCTCAGTTCCCTAAATATGTTGATACAAAAAGCAACCTTACCCCGGTTAAACCCGACGTAAGGTCGCGTAATCTTTTGATGCTCGTGTGAATCAACTGTTTTGGGGGCTACTTCTTGTAAAGCGATACGAAAGCCTCCTTGTTTTTCCTCTTTTAACTTTCTCACAAATTCGAGTTTTTAGGGTGTGCTACGAGATAAAACCATCAATTTAGCTTTTGTGGTTTGTCCAACGATCACTTACACAGCATCTTTTTAAAGGAAGCCAAATAAGCAGCTCGAATTGCGAAATAATGAAACAATCAAGGATTCGATACTTGGCCGCCAATGCGCACGGTAATATTCTCAGCACATTCTCGGAGTTTAGGCACTAATTCCAGCTCATAGCGCATCGGCGTCATGCGGGAAATAGGGCCGGACAGGCTTAGCGTAGCAATGATATGCTGAGCAGCGTCGTAAATGGGAGTAGCAAGGCATCGCATGCCAATTTCACATTCTTCATCATCCAGCGCATATCCCTTGCTACGGGAACGCTGCAATTCATATCGAAGTTCTTTCGGATCAGTGATGGTATGGACAGTGACCTCTGGCAGCCCTTTCGTCATGATATACTGCTCGAGCTTCTCATCGTCATATTGCCAAAGGAAAACTTTACCGCTACCCGTACAGTGCATCATTGCTGTTCCTCCAATGCGTTGACGGATCATCACGTGGCTTTTCATGCTTTCAACGACGTCAATGTAACGCACAACTCCATTGTCATCAATAGACAAACAACAGGATTCTCCGGTTTCGCGAGCAAGCGAGACGAGAAAGCCATGAGCAATGTCGCGTATACTCATATGATCCGCCGCCAATTGACCAATATGGAGAAAACGTAAAGTCAGGCCGTAGCGGTGTGAGCCATTGTCTTCCTGAAAAGCGTACCCCGCTTCAACAAGCGTATTAATCATGCGTAAGGCGGTACAGGCGGGCATTTGCGTCTGTCTTGCAAGATCGGATAAGCGCATAGGCTCCGGTGAATGGGCAAGCGCTTCCACAATATGCAAAACTTTTCCAACAGATTGATTTGGTTTCGTGTCCTTTTGAACCAATGGAAAATTCCTCCCCTTTTTATAATAGGGTGTGTTTCTAAAACTAAGTATAGTAAATTACGCAAGCCCGATCAAAAAACCGCCAATGGATGAAGCTGAAAAACTATCTCGCAAGCCATTCAAAGTGCATATAATTCTACAAAATCCTTAGTATTCGTTGCTTGTAAACGTAGCGGTGAATATTCCCATTTAATACCATATGGTATACCAACAGCAGGCCCATGCTTCCAAGCTCATTTATATATGATAGAACGCGTTTATTCGTTTTTTGCAAAACCATAATAGTGCACAATATAATTAAAAACAATGGATAAGTGTCCCCTCTCACTTTCCAAATCCATCGAATGCAATATCGCATTCAGCATTTTCCCTTTATATTATGTGCAATTTCTTTGCATACATACAATGGTACTATTATCTCTTCCCGTTGTTCATTTGTTGGGGTACTAGGTTGTAATTTTCCTCCCACCGTCTTCATTTTACCACATCTTTTTTCTCTTGTGAATACCGTTCCAAAGTTTTTCCATAGCTCGTGTGTAGGACTACAATACATCTTGGACAGCGAGAGGAAAAAGAAGAAAAAGATAGACGGCTGCGGCCAACTTTTGTGGACAGTTATCCGTCCACAAAGGCCGCACCAACAACCGTCCAATGCGCCTCTACGCTGGGCTCTCCCAAACAAATTCTTCCTTCGTTCGCTGTCCAAATTGATTGACAAACCTACACGGATGCTCTATGACACCGCTTTAATGAAAAATTACTTTGGAACCCTTAGAACGGAATGCCTCTACCTCTGTAAACTTGCTTCCAGCGAACAAGTCAAAGCTCCGATGGACGAATACGTTCATTTTTTACAATTTCGAGCGCATTGATCTAAAAAAGGCCTTACCCCGGATGAAATCCGACGTAAAGCCGTATAATCTTTCGTTGTTTTACGACCCGGCTTGTTTTTCCTGCCTACTCCTTGTAATGCAGTCCAAGTTTCACGCTGTCAACAATTTTCATGTCTACTTCTTGCAAAGCAATTTGGGCATACATAAAACAAACTCTACTTTCCCCGTCTCGCAGTCGGCGGGGCCGTCGTTGCGTCGCAGCCAAACAGCCCCGGCAGCCGCAGAATCTATTTCACATCCTCCCAAGAGACAAAGCCCTTGTAGCGCACGTCCCCGCCGCCGCTTAGGCTCTTGTCGAAGTAGTCCGTCATTTCGCCCGTCTGGGCGTTGATGGTGATTTGATTGATATACGGGTCTTCGGGCAGCTCGTCCACCTTCGGATTCTGCAAGATATAGCAATCCATGACCCAAGACGGAACGAGATACCACGTTTCTATCTCGTCGCTTGGAATCCGTTTTTTCCAATTTAAATCCGGATCGCCGTACACAACGTATCCGAAGCGTAATCCGAGCACGTCGTGAACATAGCCGCTCTCGATGAACTTCCGCGCACCCTCTATGGCTGTTTCTACTGAGCAGAGCGGGATGTCCTCGGCGATAATTTCCGCAACGTCGAGATCATGTCCAAAGAAGGAATACGCCTCGCTATCTCTCATTACAAGAGAAAACGTTGGTCTGTCAAATGCTACTTGCAAATGCTGAAATGATTCTGCCACGTCAGCTAATATGGGTAGGCCAAACTCTTCTTGACAAAAGCGGATATAGTAAATTGCAGGGATGAGAACACCGCCTGTTTCCTTGTCTGCACTGTATAAGACATTAAACCGATACGGCCTCTCCCACATATAGTCCTGATAGAGGCTTTTGCCCTGCCCCTGCATGAGTTCTTCGCAGAAATCGTACGCTTCGCGGAGCGTCAGGTCGTTCTCATATCCTTCCGCGTACTTCTGATCGAGATTCACATTCATGAAAGGGATATTTGCATAGAGATAGGGCGTTATGTGCAGCTACACATAATATGCTTTATGTGCAGTAAGTTTTTATGCGGAGTTTTCGCCCCAAACCTC
>CANQKY010000088.1 GCA_947624575.1 uncultured Clostridia bacterium | reverse complement strand
GCCCGTTGCGGTCAGATGAGCGCAACGGGCTTTCCTTTTACTGGTTTTCCTCCCAATCGTCCTGATTCTTTTGATTGGTCTGGCTGTTCTGGTTATTCTGATTGCTCTGGCTGTTCTGGTTATTCTGATTGGTAGCGGAGCCCTTCTTATTTTTGTTCGTCTGCTCATTTCGGCTTGTTCGATTGCGATCCATTTCCTCACCTTCTTTCTATTTCTAGTCTGCCGCATTTGCCGGACGGTATACCAACAGGTTTCGTTCTCCGAAACCTGTATTATTTTTCGCTCATATACTGTTATGAGGTGAGCAACATGAAACAGCAGCTTCCGGATCAGTCCGCCGTGCGGCTGGTGGACGACATCATTGCCCGTGCCATCGCCGAACGCGCCAGCGATATTCACCTGGAGCCGCGCGGCGGCGAAACGGTGGTGCGGTTTCGGATCGACGGCATTCTGCGGCGAATCATGACTCTGCCGCCGGAAATGTGGGACAGGGTGGCAATTCGGCTAAAGGTCCTCGCCCACACTGATGTGACCCGCAAAAGGCTGCCGCTCGACGGCAGAATGACGGTAGGCAAAACGGTCGATATCCGCATGTCCACTCTCCCGACCGTGCAGGGCGAAGTGATCGTTCTGCGCATCTTAGATCGTTCCCTTTGCCCGCGCGGAGCAAAAGCACTCGGCATGGAGGGCGAAACGCTCCGGCGATACCATGCGCTGACAAACAAAAAAGAAGGACTGATCCTCTTTGCCGGTCCGACCGGCTCGGGCAAAAGCTCGACCATGTATGAGATGATCACCGATCTGATCTGTGACGAGGTCAACATCGTAACCCTCGAGGACCCCGTGGAATATGATATTACAGGCGCAAACCAGGTCGAGATCAACGAGCAAACGGGCTTGACCTTTTCGCTCGGTATGCGGTCTGCTCTGCGCCAGGATCCGGACATCATCGTGATCGGTGAGATTCGAGATGCGAAAACCGCTCAGGTCGCGTTTCGCGCCGCCGTTACCGGACATCTTGTCCTGGCGACCGTCCATGCTCAAAGCGGGGCGGCGCTGCCGGACAGACTTGCCGATCTCGGCGTGACCGAAGCTATGCTCTCGCAATCACTGCGCGGTGTAATCATACAGCGGCTGGTACGGCGGGTCTGCGGTGAATGCCACGGCTCCGGCTGCGACGCCTGCCGCGGCACCGGTTACCTCGGCAGGATCGGGCTGTTCGGTATTCAAGACGAGACCGTCACAGCTCAGCGCCTGCGGGAGGCGGACGATGCTCTGACAGAGCAATGCCGCGATCTCATCACGCGCGGCATCACGACAAAACAGGAGGCAAGGCGTGTGCTGGGAACGATTTAACGGAAAGATCAAGGAGGACAGTCTGGCGCTCGCCGCCGGTCAGCTTGCGGCGGTACTGAGCGCCAAAATGCCCCTCACAGACGCGGTCGCGCTCATCGCGCCGGTCACAAGCGACCGACGCATACGGCGCGTGCTGGAAAACTGCTCCCGCCTGCTTTACAGCGGCTCCACCCTATCCGAGGCGTTTGCTCTCCAAAAAGGTCTGCCGGTCGTATGGGTGGAAGCGGTTCGAATCGGAGAGGAAACCGGTCGGCTTGCCCCCGCTTTCGGCTATCTTGCCGATTATTACAGAAGGCGCAGCCGTGTAAAGAAAAAGGTGCGTGCCGCGACCCGTTACCCCGCGTTTCTATGCGTGTTGACGCTGGTCGTGCTCCGCATCGTCATGACAAGCCTGTTGCCTGCCGTGACAGCCGTGTTCTCCGCCTTTGACGCCGAGCTGCCCGCGCCGACCAGGGCGCTTGCCGCACTCTCGCGCTTTTTTTCGTCCCCATGGATCTGTCTATTGCCGGTCGTACCGGCGGTGATCATTCTACTTTACTTTCTCATCAAAACCGACCGGTCGGCTGTCGCGGCGGCAACATGGAGACTGCGTCTGCCGTTTTTCGGCAGGATCGCACTCCTGACCGCCGCGGGGCAGTTTTCGGACACGGTGTCGCTCCTCCTTGGATCGGGGCTTTCGCTCCCCGAAGCCATGAGGATCACCGTGCAATCAATCGACAACCCGACCGTCCGCAGTGCGGCGGCAACCGTTTCCGCCAAAATCGAAGCGGGCGAGCAGCTCGGCAGCGCCATGCGCGACTGCGGGTGCTTTCCCAGCATACTGTGCGAAATGGCGGCGATCGGAGAAGCGACCGGCACGCTCCAGACAAACATGTCCGCCGCAGGCGCTTACTGCTACGAGGAGGCGTCCGCCAAAAGCGAACGCCTCCTGTCGATGCTCGAGCCTGCGCTGATCGTTCTGGTAGGTGCGCTTGTGGCTTTTGTGGTCATCTCCGTCTTTCTCCCGCTCTTTTCGATGTATGACGCCATCGGATCCTCAATTCGGTGAAAAGTAGATGAGAATAGAATGAAAAAGATCAAAAACAAAGCGGGCTTTACTTTAGCGGAGCTGCTGATTGTGATCGCGATCATCTCGGTTTTGGTCGCGGTCGCCATTCCGGTCTTTACGGCACAGCTCGAGAAGGCGCGTGTCGCGGTCGATCAGACCAACGCCCGTGCCGCCTCATCGCTGGCATACTCGGAATATATGCTCAATCATACGACCGACGGTGAGGTGGTCTACACCTTCGGCACCGATGCAAACGACAATCTGTTTATTCTGACCCACTCTGCCAAAGAGGGCGACGCGTTTGAAGATAATCAGCCCGAAGCGGGCGGAACCGAGCTGGCGGCAAAATCCACAGCACTCAAAAGCACCCAGCTTTCGGTCACGGTAAAGGACGGCAAGGTGACAGAGAACACATGGCTCTCTGCGCTCAAAGGGTAATCTCGCTGATCCTGCTGCCCTTTTTGCTTGGCGCTGCGATCGGCGCTCTGCTCGGCAATGGAAGCCGGCGAAGCCGGTTTATCACCGCAAGTCTCTGCGGCGTGCAATACGCGGTGCTCGCGCTGCGGTTCGGGATCACGGTCTACTGTCTGCAAATGTGGCTTTTGCTCGGTCTGCTGACAGCGGCGGCGCTTTCCGATCTTAAGTGCATGGAGATACCCGATACGATCCCCATTGCCGCGGCGATTGAGTTTGCGGTCTTTCTGCCCTTTGCCGAGCGCCCGCTCGAGCTGCTGACGCAGGGTCTGCGCGGCGCGGCGGCAATCGGCGGCAGTATGCTGATACTGTCCTGGTGCGCAGACCGTCTGACCGGTCATGACGCGCTCGGCGGCGGAGACATCAAGCTGTTTATGGTATTGGGTCTCCACTTCGGCATACAAAAAGGAACGGTGGCTATCGCCATCGCCTGCCTGCTTGGGCTTATCTTCTGTGCGGTCAGGCGGATCGGAAAGGAAAGCCCCTTTCCGTTTGTCCCCGCGATCACGGCAGGCGCGTTTATCACCGCGGTATTTGGGGATCGCCTGATCCGGCTTTTCCTCTATGCGGCGGGATAAGGGCGCTTCGCTGGCGGCTGCGCTGCTATTGCTTTTTCTCTGCGCTCTGGCGGCATGGACAGTGACCGCCGGTATGAGCAGAGCCGCGCTGCGGCAGGCAGCCCTGCGGGATTTTGAACGGCAGTATGCTTCGGCGTCCTCAGCGGCAGGGCTGATCCTCGATTCCATGTCGGAACCCGAATGTATGAATGTGCTGACCATCATCTGTCTGCAATGTGCAAACGGCAACGATGAGGTCATGACCATGCAAATAAAAGCCGATGGTCTTCCGCCCGCCTTCTGCCGCGTTTGGTTCGACCGAGACCTGAATCTCTACGCAACCGTCGAAACCGACTCGCTGACGCTGGCGCTCACCCTGCCGGCAACCCAGTCCGGCGTGATCGGCTGGGAAAAGAAAAACGCCCAGATCAAACGGATAGAAAGGAATGAGCAGGGTGAACCGTAAAGGCGGCCCACGGCGGGGCGAAACGCTGCCGGAGGTTCTGACCGCATTGCTCATCATGGCGCTGGCGCTGTCCCTGCTTTTTCGTGCACTGTCCCTGCTTTTGCCGCCCGAACCCATCAAGCGCGAACAGACGCGCAGCAGCGTGCACACCACCTTTTGGCTTGGCGAAACGCCGTATGAAACGGAGCTTGATGTGCTGCTGACCGAGGAGGGCTACACCTATGCAAGGGACGGATAGGCGCGGCGCGGCACTTGCAGAGGTTCTGACTGCCACGGTGATCTCCGCTTTGATTATGGTGTGCTGTCTGTTCGGCATCACGGCAGCCGCACGCGCCGTGCAGACGGCGGAGGTGAGAGCGACCGCCAATGCACTGGCGCAAACGGCGGCGGAGTATATCAAAAACGAGATACGCTTTGCGGAGGATACCGATCAGGCGATCCGAGCTTTATCGGCATACCCCATGTCCCTCAACGGTCTGTCGGTCGATGCGCTGACCTTTGAAAAACAGCCGGACGGCACGGTGATCTTTCGGTTCACGGTCGCCGGATTTGTCTATGAGTATCAGGCAGCCCCGCTTAGTCATATCACAAAACCGTAAAAGGCAGACACTTTATGTGCCTGCCTTTTGAGCGTGTCGATAAAGTCGACACGCTTCGAAGGACAAACTGGGTCGCTTCACTCGCTAAAGCTCGTCTAGCTCTGTGTTTTTCCCCCGATTCCCCCTTTTCGTCGAAAACCGGCTTGTCTTGCGCCAATTCTGACACCGCCTGCGCCGGTTTTCTCTCAAGGTGTCACTGCGGCGGCACATGTCCGCCTCCGTGACGGATTAAAAATATTTCCATTACTGACCGCTTTTTATGGCTTTAAGAGAGGATCACCGCGTCCTCGGCGGTAAAGGCGCCGAGAGAATTTTCTTTCACCTGAATGCAGAGATAAACGATCCCCTCATCGGCGGCGGCAGAAAACTGCCTTTTTGCAGCCGGAGCGATCCGAAGCCAGTCGCCTGCGGCAAGCGCGATCTCCTCCCCATCGATGACCGCTTTCCCTCTGCCGGAAAGCACGCCGTAAATCTCCTCATTGCTTTTATGGGCGTGCACAAACGGAACGCCCGCTCCCGCCGGAAGCCGGTTGATGCTGACCTCCGCTCCTGTCAGAGCAAGCGCCTCATGCAGCTCGGCTCTTGCCTCGTCCCCGACCGTTGTTTTCGCATAATTTTTCATCATAAGCACCTCCGAAAGGGTATTTGGCATCTCTGCCTTGACCCCAGTATATCGCTCGATCTCCGCAAAAGCAAGTACGCACCTTTTTGTAACTATATACTTTTTTGGAATATGTGCTATAATGGGCTTTGGAAGGTGGTGCGGAAGATGAAAACCAAAGACGAATTGCCCGCCTGCCCCGTGGCAACGGCGGTATCCCTGATCGGCGGAAAGTGGAAGCTGCTGATCCTCCGCAATCTGAAGGAGCGTCCGTGGAGATTCAACGAACTGATGCGCGATCTGGACGGCATATCGCAAAAGGTATTGACCGACAGTCTGCGGCAGATGATTGACGACGGGCTTGCCTATCGCAAAGATTACCGGCAATTACCCCCGAAGGTGGAATACGGGCTGACTCCGCTCGGCAGGGAAATGCTGCCGATCATCGACGCACTTGCCGATTTCGGCACCTATTATCAGTCGATCCTCGCACCGTAACGCATCGCCCGCCCGATTTTGGAAAGAGCAGAGTGAAGAGTGAAAAAGTAAAAACCGGCAAGGCATATGCCTTGCCGATTTTTTATGGAGACGAGAAAGATTTTTCTGTTTTTGGAAAAAAGACCGGAACGCTCGCGCCGCAGGCGCGCAACCGCAAAAAGGTGGTAGCGACAGCGAGCCGCCACGAGGGCGTTTACAACCAAGCAGGTGAGCCGAGCGGGACTTTTTGCGGAAAAGGAGCGGCAGTCCGTCAAGCGAAGCCGTGACTTTTTGCATAAAAAGTCGCGGCAAGCCACAAGGACTTGCCGCGACGTGGTGCGCCCGAGAGGACTTGAACCTCCACCGAGTTGCCCCGACTAGAACCTGAATCTAGCGCGTCTGCCTATTCCGCCACGAGCGCATAACTGCTTCTTTTGATTTTTAATCGGAGAGGAAGCAATAACTCCGATGCGGGGGAACGCGCCCTTAAGTCCGCGATTGGTGCGAGTGACGGGACTTGAACCCGTACGCCATAAGACACACGCCCCTCAAACGTGCCTGTCTGCCGATTCCAGCACACTCGCATAAAAAATCGTGCCACGAAAGGCGACCTCGATTATTATAGCACCCTGCTCCCTGGTTGTCAACTGCTTTTCTTAGATTTTTCCCAAAGAATTGACTTTTGCCCAATAACGTGCTATATTGAATAGGTCATACCGCAGGTTCCTGCTGTGTTATGATAATCTTTGAAGAAAGGGTGTTGACCATGAAACATACCGTAATGCTCATGAAAAACCATACAAGGAGGGTATCTGTATTCTAAAACCCTCCAAACAAAACAGGAGGATTTTATGCCGTTAAACTTAAATTGGATTCACCCGGAGGAATATTCCTTCAATAGTTTTCTGCTGCTGGAGCGATTTCAGATCGATCTGATGATGCGCTTAGGCGGTTGGCGGAATGACAAAAAGCAATGGGAAGAAAGCATGGGTATTGCTCTGAGTGCCAATCCCGCTGTTGCGTGGTACTTCACCCATCGCTGCCCGGAATGTGCTGCGCAGGTGGAAACACTGATTGCAAAGGCTCCGAAGGCAAATCCGCAGCAAATTTGGGAAGCAGAGCTCTATGCCATGCTCAGTGTAGAGGACTTCATCATTTACACTACGCCGGAGCTGATGGCAACTCAATGCGATTTTATCCGCGGCTGGAACAAGGAACGCTTATTTGAGATGGCAGACTTGTCCAACAAGATCGTATTGGATATCGGTGCAGGTTCCGGTCGCCTCACCTTTGCCGCCGCTGAAAAGGCCGCATGGGTTTACGCCAGCGAACCGGTTGAGACACTCCGCGCATTCATGCGGAAGAAGATCAAAGCCGAACAGATCAAAAACGTTCGGGTACTGGACGGCTTTGTCACCGCGATCCCCTTTCCTGATCATACCTTTGATGTGGTGATGTCCGGCCATGTGGTAGGAGACGATCACGATCGGGAAATCGCAGAGCTCACTCGCGTTTGCAAGCTCGGCGGCTGGCTGCTGGACTGTCCCGGTGACTCAGAGCGAGACTTGAGACCGAATACTGAACTTTTACAGCGCGGCTGGGAGGAGATCCACTATATAGGCAGTTTCGGGAAACACGTTTATTCCTATCGCAAGCAAGTATAGCATATTGTCCGGCAGGATTCCCCCTGCCGGACAATATTTTTTTCTTTCTTTGCATACTTCCTTTTTCTTCCGCCCATACTTTTGATACAACAAACAAAACGGAGGTCATCATTATGAACATCACCGATATTCGGGTACGCAAGCTGCTCCATGACGGCAGGCTCAGAGCGATCGTTTCGGTCACACTGGACAACGAGGTGGCGATCCACGATATCAAGGTCATCGAGGGACCGCAGCGGCTGTTTGTCGCCATGCCGAGCAGACGGGAGGAAAACGGCAGCTTCCGAGATGTGGTACACCCCATTTCCCCCGACGCGCGCCACACGCTGGAGGAAGGCGTGCTGGACGCCTACGAACAGCAGGTGCAGCAGTCGGAGGTCTATGAGGAAACAGGCGGCATGATGTAAAAAATGACCGGCGAAAGGGCGATACTTCGCAAGGAAAAAGGGACACTGCCCGCTTGTGGCAATGTCCCTTTTTTTATGAAAGCAGTCTGTGTTTATTGTCTGCAATACTTGTTCAGCAGGTATTCTATATAATCGCCTTTCGTGAATAATCTTTGGCTTTCAGGATCGCCCTGCGATTGAACAATATTACAAAGAGGAACCGTCCGGCGTGTATGCTGTGCGACACTTTTGCTGTTTACATAGTTCTCCAGTATAGTTTCTATTCTATCCGTTTTCAAATTCCCCAAACACCAAGCCGGTGACGGAGTGGATATATTCGGATAAACATAAAACTCCTTATCTATGTAAAAAACGGGAGTCTCGCTCACATAATCTGCGGTCGAAGGATCATGTATCAACTCCTCATAAAGCGCCTGCTCTGTTTTTCCAAACACCGCTTCTATACTCGGTCGGTTAAAGTGCTTTAAGGTGTATTCCACGAGTGTTTGCGGAATTTTTTGCAAATCATCAGGCGTTAGTCTGATGTCATACAGCTTTTCATTTTCGCCGTCACAAGAGCCTTGGTGCAAAAATAATGAAAACTCTCCGCCAAATGATTTGCAGCGGTTCTCTAAATCAAGCTGTTTCACGAGGTTTTCGATAAACGGAAGCTCATCAATCGTGTCCTTGTTGACAAAAACCTGTATGCGGGGAGAAATCCTATTTTCAAGCAATACTTCAATGGCATTTAATATTTCATGGTATACATTTTTTCTGCCGGAATAATAATCCGTTTTCTCCTGTCCTCCGAATAAAGTAAGCTGTGCCTTTTTCAATCCGAGTGCAGAAAGCCACTTCACATATTCTTTGTCGCGAGCCATACGCCAAACGCTGATAAGCTCAAAATGCTTTTTGTGCGTATCTGACAGGCTATCGCATAAATTCCAAAGCTCTTTGTAATTATCGTGATAATCCGGTTCGCGATACCAGTCATAAACTTCTAAGCAGTTCGTAAACGGACGAAATTTTTCTGCAAGAAATTTCAAATCGTCAGTCGTCAAATT
>CANQKY010000087.1 GCA_947624575.1 uncultured Clostridia bacterium | reverse complement strand
GTCGCGCTGATTTTGCCCTTTTTCGATTCCACCGAGACGGACTGGCGTCGGGTGCTGGGCGTATCGCTCGACGGCGCCTACCACCTCACCCGTGCCGTGCTGCCGCAGATGCCGCGGGGCGGGAGCATCATCAACCTGACGTCGGTCTGGGGCATGACCGGCGCGTCCTGCGAGACTGCCTACTCCGCCGCCAAGGCGGGGGTGATCGGGCTCACCCGCGCGCTGGCAAAGGAGCTGGGTCCCGCCGGCATACGGGTCAACGCGGTCGCGCCGGGGGTGATCGACACCGATATGAACCGGTCGCTCGCCGCCGACGAGCTGGAAAAGCTAAGGCAGGCGACCCCCTTACAGCGGATCGGTACGCCGCAGGAGGTGGCAGATGTGATCTGCTTTCTGGCAAGCAGTGACGCCGCCTTTGTCACCGGACAGGTGATCGGGGTGGACGGAGGCTTTGTCTGATGCTGAATCGATTTTTAGAGGAGTATGCACAAAGCGGGATCTCCCGCTTCCATATGCCGGGGCATAAGGGGAACTATCCGCCCCTTTCCGAATTGCTCCCCCGCGACATCACCGAGATCGCGGGAGCGGACGCCCTCTATGCGCCAAACGGCGTACTGCGCGCGCTGGAGGAAGAAGCCGCCGATTTTTACGGCAGTCGGGTCACCCTGCTGTCGGCGGGCGGCAGTACCCTTTGTATCCATACCATGGTGGCTGTCCTGCGGCGGTACGGCAGTCACCGCCGGATTCTGGCGGGGCGGGGCGCGCACCAGTCGTTTCTGCACGCCTGCGCGCTAAACGGCATGGACCCCGTTTGGCTTCTGCCGACCTTTTCGGGCGTTTCGGGCGTCATCACGCCCGAAACCCTTTCCGCCGCGCTAGAGCAGGACGACCGGTACGACGGCGTATATGTCACCTCGCCGAACTATTACGGCGGCGTGTGCGATCTTCCGGCACTGGCGGAAATCTGCCACCGTCACCGGCTGCCTTTGCTGGTGGATAACGCTCACGGGGCGCATTTTGCGATCTGCGATGCACTCCACCCGATGGCGGCGGGCGCCGACCTTTGCTGTGACAGCCTGCATAAAACACTGCCGGTGCTGACCGGCGGCGCGATGCTTCATTCCAGACTGCCCCTCTCCCTCGAGGAACTGACCGACTGCATGGCGCTGACCGGCTCGACCAGCCCTTCCTATCTGATTTTGTCCTCTCTGGCGGAGGGACTGCGGTATCAAAAGGAAGAAGGACCGGCGGAATTTCGGACGCTGATCGAAAAAACGGCGAAGCTGCGGGAGGAAGCACTGGCGGCGGGCTTTTCCCTTTTGACCGGAACCGCCCCCGCCGATCCGGCGCGGCTCTCGCTGGACACCCGTCCGGTCGGGCTGACCGGCGAGGAAGCCGCCCGCCTGCTTCGCGCTCATCAGATGGAGCCGGAGTACGCCGATCCGGCGGGGGTGGTTTTGCTGTTATCTCCCCAAAACCGCGCGGTCGATTTCGGGCGGCTCTCCGCCTTTTTCGCCACCCTGTCGCCCAAACCGCCGCTGTCGGCAGAGCCGGTCACGCTCACCCTGCCGGAGCAGGCGATGCCGCTGCGGGAAGCACTGCTCTCGTCTGGCGAAAAACTGCCGATCCGCCGCGCCGCCGGACGAATCTGCGCCCGCATGATCCCGCTCTGCCCGCCCTGTATTCCGTTGGCGGTCAGCGGGGAGCGGTTGACGCCCGAGATCTGCGCGGCGGCAGAAAAGGCTGGCATTTTATCGGTATATGTGGTATAATATCCGCAAAGCGGATATTATACTTTTGATTGCCAACGCCTCGCCGTTTGCGCTTTGCGCTGCACGGCAACCGGCTTTTGATGGCAAATACCATTCACTTGCGTTCATGGTACAATATCCGTAAACGGATATTGTACCACAAAACGCAGCAGCGTAAAACGGAAAGAGGTGCGGCGATGACCGTTTACGGAAACACGGCGGCAAAAGCCGCAATCGACGCGGCGATACAAAGCGGCAGGCTGAGCCACGCCTATCTGTTTTACGGCGAAGCGGGCACCGGCAAGCGGAGCATGGCACGGCTGTTCGCCCAAAGCCTGCTCTGCGAGGGGGAACCGGTCCCCTGCGGGGCGTGTCTGCCTTGCCGGAAGCTCATGGCGGGCGTACACCCCGATGTGACGGTGCTCGACGGCTCGGCTGCTCAGATCAAGGTGGACGATGTCCGCCGCTGTAAAATAGCGGCGCAGGTTCGCCCGAACGAAAGCCGGTATCGGCTGTTTGAGATATTGGAAACGGACCATATGACGGTCGAGGCGGCAAACGCTCTTTTGAAGCTGCTGGAGGAGCCGCCCGCTCACGCGATCTTTCTGCTGACGGTGCAGAATAAGGACGCACTGCCCGCCACGGTGGTCTCCCGCTGCTTTGCGGTTCCCTGTACCTCGCTCGGTATGGAGGACTGTGTGAAAGCCTTGCTCGAGCATTGTCCCGATGCGGACGGGGAAGCGATTCGCCGCGCCGCAAAGGAAGCAAACGGGAATGTCGGCAGGGCGATCGCGCTGCTGACCGGCTCGGACAAGGACGCCACCCGTTTTGCGGCGGTCTGCGATGCGCTGGAGCAAAAAAGGGAGCTGCCGCTTCTGCGCGCCTTTTATGCCTATGAAAAGGACGGGGACGCTTTCCTGCTTGCCTGCCGCGCACTGGCGGACCGCGCGGCGGACGCCGCCGCCTGCAAGGCGGGGCATCGGGCAGGACCGCTTTCTCAATATACCGTTGGACAGCTTTTGCAGATGGAAGCGCTGTTTCGGCAGGCGGAGGAACGGCTGAATAATGCCGCGAATAAATCGCTTACCGCGGCATGGCTTCCCGCCATGCTGATCCGGCTTTGCTCCGGCAAATAAAACGCGCCGCTTTGGCGGCGGAAGGGAGAAGGGTATGACACAGATCATCGGGATACAGTTTCATACAAACGGGAAGATATACTTTTTCGCCCCGGGCTTTGAGGAAGTCAAAGCCGGCGACCGCGTGATTGTAGAGACGGCGCAGGGGCTGGAGTGCGGCAAGGTGGCGCACGGTATTCGCGAGGTGGAGGACAGCGAGATCAGCGCGCCGCTCAAACCGGTGCTGCGGCGGGTCAACGAGATAGACCTGAAGATTTTAGAGGAAAACAAGCGGCGGGAGCAGGAGGCGTTCCCGATCTGCCGCCAGAAGATTGAGAAGCACGGGCTGGATATGAAGCTCGTGGACGTCGAGCTGACCTATGATCGGAAGAAGATGGTGTTTTATTTCTTTGCCGAGGAACGGGTGGACTTCAGAGAGCTGGTCAAGGACCTCGCCGCCACCTTCCGCACACGGATCGAGCTGCGGCAGATCGGCGTGCGGGACGAGGCGAAGATGCTCGGCGGGCTTGGCAGCTGCGGACGGCCCTTTTGCTGTTCCACCTATATGGCGGACTTCCACCCCGTTTCGATCAAAATGGCAAAGGAGCAGGGGCTGTCCCTCAATCCGGTGAAGATATCCGGCACCTGCGGACGGCTGATGTGCTGTTTGAAATATGAGCAAAACGCCTATGACGATCTGCTTCGGCACACGCCGCGGGTGGGTACGGCGGTCGAAACAGAGCAGGGGCGCGGCATCGTGACGTCGGTGCAGCTTCTGACCGGAAAATTGAAGGTGCAACTGGACGATACGCCGGAGGGCGGCAGCCCGATTGAGGTCAAGGTGGACGAGGCAGTGCCGCTGCGAAAGGACGGCACACCCATGCGCCCGCTTCGCCCCAAAAAGACGGAGGAACCGCCGGAGGTGGAGCCTGCGCCGACAAGCGAAGCGGCAAAGCCGCAGCCGGAAAAGACGCATACCGAGCGGCAGAAGCAGAACCATAAAAATCGCGGCGGAAGAAACCACCGCCGCCGCAGACCGCAAAACGCCAAACCGAAACAAACCGACCGAGCGGAATAACCGGAATAAAATCGGAGAATAAGAAAAACAGGGAATCGCTGTGCGGTTCCCTGTTTTGATACGCACTTGTGGTGGGTGGTGATAGCAAGCTTTCCTGCACGGAGCCAAGTGCGGTGCGGTGATAAAGCTGTATTGACAACCTCTTTCGTGGGTGGCAGTATTCGGTTTTCGCCCGAAACAGGTGTAAGTGCCTTTTGAATCCCTCCACCATGCTGCCGCATGGTCCCCCTCCCTTTGACAAGGGAGGCACTGGCGACCCATTTAGTTTTAACGGAAATATTGAAAAAGGAAGGCTGACAAAAGCCTTCCTTTTCCTATTGCAAAAGCCAATATCTGTTATCAAAACCCACCAAGCTAAATTTTTTCAAAAAGCAACCGTCTTTGTCAAGACCTCCCTTGTCAAAGGGAGGGGAACCGCGCTTGCGCGGTGGTGGGATTCACGACCGCCAAGCTAAAATCTGTTGCCAAGCTCCCTTTTCACAAGGGAGCTTTTTTATTCTCCCATTTCCAGCGCGCGCCAGAGGGCGAGGTTGACATATTCCGAAAAGGGGCGGAAGTCCGCTTCTGCCAAGGCTTCCATCTGCTTTAGAATATCCCGCCGGATCGTCAAGCCGAGCTTCTGTTTTTCGGGCACGGCTTCGCTTGGCGGCTTTACATAGGGCGAACGGTTGCCGCTTATCTCCACTTCCCTGATCCACCGGCTGAGCAGCATCTCAATGTAGCGGGAAATGCTCCGCCCGCTGTTTTCGGCACCCTCTTTGAGCCGTGCCACCAGCTCCAGATCGAGGGTGAAACCCTTTGTCATTTTATACCGTCCGTCCATGCTTGCTCCCCCTTAATGGAAATAAAAAAAGTGCGCCAACCGAAGTCAACGCACCGAAAAACGCAAACCCCGATTGTCGCCAAACAAACTGAGTCGAAACGGAAGGAGTTATCCCCTTCTGTTATTCCACCCCATAGAATTTGCGTTTTTACCAAATTCTTACAAGGTGGAATATAGCAAAAAACCAGAATAACCCCGATAAAAGAAAAAATACCCCCGTTCCGTTGATTCAGTTTGTTTGGCAACATCAGTGTACCATATTCCGCAGAATTTTGCAACGGTTTTATGAAAATCCGAACGAAGCCCGCTTCGTGCTTGGTACTTTTGAATCCCTCCACCGCGCAAAGCGCGGTCCCTTTCCTCTTGCGGTTCCCAATTTGGCTTTTGTGGTATGGAATCCCTCCACCATGCTACCGCATGGTCCCCCTCCCTTTGACAAGGGAGGCACTGGCGACCGAACCAGATTTGCTAAAAATTTTAACAAAAGCAGGCTGTCAAAAGATTTCGTTTCTTTGTTTTATTTTCACTTGCTCTATTTCAAACCGCTTTGCTACCATTCTTGTCAAGACCTCCCTTGTGAAAGGGAGGGGGACCGCGAAGCGGTGGTGGGATTCAAAAGGCACTTACCTCATTTCGGGCGAAATCGGTAAAGCACCTGCTAAAGAGATTGTCAATACAGCCTCCTATCCACACCGCACGGGGGATCGGGCGGCAAAGCCCGCTACTCCCGCCCGCTATCAGTGCGTAACGAAAAAGGTTGTCAATACGGCTTTATCCTCGCACTCTCTCGGGATCGGGCAAACAAGTTTGATACCGGCACTCACTATAAGTGCGAACCAAAAAAGCGAACCAAAAAATGAAGAAAGTGTAAATTTTTGCGGAGCGTTGCACAAGGGGGTGAAACAAAGGGGAAAACGGGGCGCTTTAGTGAAAGGAGTGTTTCGGTATGGAAGAATTATCGGAGAAAAAGCGGCTGTTTTGCCTGTTCTACCACCGGCTTTGCGACCCGAAGGAAGCGGCGGTGCGGGCGGGGTACCCGCCCGAGCGGGCGATGCGGATCGGGGTGCGGCTTCTTGCAGAAGCGGGGGTCAACGCCGAACTGCAACGGCTGAGCCTTGCCGCGCCGCCCGATTACGGGAGGCTTGCGGCAGCGGGGCTTTGCCGCCTTGCCTTTGCGGGCGCGGGGGACGCCGTGAAGCTGGCGGTCTCCCGCCCCGAAGAGAGGACCGAGGCGTTCATCGACCGGCTCGACCTGTTCGCAGTGACTGAGATCCGGCACGGTAAGGACGGCGTGCTGGATATACGGCTCTGCGACCGTGCTGCGGCGCTGAGCGAGCTGGCGGCGTTATCGGAGCGGTTTTCCTCCCGCGAGGACAACGGCTTTCTTGACGCGCTCAACCGCTCGGCGGCGGTGCTGGGCGATACGCCTTGACCCCGTTTACCGCCTTCTCCAAAAAGCAGTTGACCGCCATGAGCTGGTGGTGCCCGGGCAGTCCCTATCACAGCCGAGACGCCATCATCTGTGACGGCGCGGTGCGAAGCGGCAAGACCCTTTCGATGTCGCTGGGCTTTCTCATCTGGGCGATGAGCAGCTTTTCGGACACCGATTTTGCCATCTGCGGCAAGACCGTGACCGCCCTGCGGCGCAATCTGGTCACGCCGCTGCTGGCGCACGCCGCCGCGCTGGGCTTTTCCTGCACCGATAAGGTATCGCGGGGGATCATCACCGTCACCCGCGGACGGACGACCAACCGGTTCTACCTGTTCGGCGGGCGGGACGAGGGCTCCGCCGCGCTGATCCAGGGGGTCACGCTGGCGGGGGTGCTGTTTGACGAAACGGCGCTGATGCCCCGCTCCTTTGTGGAGCAGGCAATCGCCCGATGCTCGGTGTCCGGCTCACGGTTCTGGTTCAACTGCAATCCCGAACACCCCTTTCACTGGTTCTATCGCGGCTGGATCCTGCAGGCGGAAAAGAAAAACGCCTGCTACCTCCACTTCACCATGGAGGACAACCCCTCCCTCACCCCCGAGATCAAAGCGCGCTACCGCTCGCTTTACGAGGGGAGCTTCTACCGCCGGTTCATTCTGGGGGAGTGGACGGCGGCGGCGGGCGCGGTTTATCCGATGTTCGACCCGCACCGCCATGTCACCGACGACCTCCCCGCTCATTGCAGCCGATATGTGATCTCCTGCGACTACGGCACCCTCAACCCCACCTCGATGGGGCTGTGGGGCGCGTTGGACGACGGCAGATGGCTTCGTCTGCGGGAGTATTATCACGACGCACGGCAGACCGGCAGACAGCTCACCGACGAGGAGTATTACACTGCCCTCGAACGGCTGGCGGGTGGGTGCGAGATCGAGGCGGTGGTGGTCGATCCCTCCGCCGCCAGCTTTCTCACCACAATCCGGCGGCACGGGCGGTTTCGGGTGATCCCCGCCAAAAACGACGTCACCGACGGCATTCGGCGGGTGAGCGACGCCCTGCGGGCGGGGACGCTTTGCTTTCACAGCGGCTGCACCGATATTCTGCGGGAGTTCGGGCAGTACGTTTGGGACGAGAAAGCGGGCTGCGATAAGCCGAAAAAGCAGAACGACCATGCCATGGACGATCTGCGGTATTTTGTATCCACCATTCTCACGCCGGAGGAACCGTTTTTCGTCGGGACGGTCGCACGGCGGTGAGAGACGAGAAAGGAGTTGACGGCGGTTGCGCCTGTTTGAGAAAAAACAAAAACAAAAGCCGGACGCCGCAGTAACGGTGCAGACCGGCAGGGCGGACGATCCGCTCGCCGGACTGGCGGGGCAGTTCCCCACGGCGCACGGCGCGCTGCATCTGTACGAGGCTTTGCGGGAATCGGTGCCGATGATCGACGCGGCGATCGGGAAGATCGTCCGGCTCACCGGCAATTTTTCGGTCCATTCGTCTAATCCCGCAGCCGAGCGCGCGCTGACGCGGTTTGTCCGTCAGGTGCCGGTCGGGAGCAGCGAGGTGGGGCTCGAGGCGTTTATCTCGACCTACCTCGACAACCTGCTCACCTACGGCAACGCGGTGGGCGAGATCGTCACCACCCCCGACGGGCGGCAGGTCGCGGGGCTGTATAACGCCTCCCTGCACGATCTGGACATCGTGCGGGGTGCGACCCCCATGGAGGCGGTCATTCGGGTGGCGGACGGCACGGGTATGTCCCGTCCCCTCCCGCACCCCGAGCGGGTCAGCTTTACCGCTCTGCTCCCGCCCGCGGGTGAGCTTTGGGGGCGTTCGATTTTGCAATCCCTGCCCTTTGTCAGTCGGGTGCTGTTGACCATTTTCCGAGCGACCGAGCAGAACTTCGAGAGGATCGGGAACCTGCGGTACGCCGTGACCTATCACCCGGGCAGCGACGCCACCGACCGCGCCTATGCCAAGGAGCGCGCCACCCTGCTGGCGGACGAGTGGTCGCAGGGCATGCGCGCCGCCCGCAACGGCGAGCTGCGCGACTTTGTGGCGGTGGGCGACGTGCGGATTCAGGCGATCGGCGCGGACAGCAAGCTGATGGATATCGAAATCCCCGCCCAGCAGATGCTCGAGCAGATCGTGGCAAAGCTGGGTATCCCGCCGTTTCTGCTGGGGCTTTCCTGGTCCACCACCGAGCGCATGAGCCAGCAGCAGTCGGACATTTTGACAAGCGAGCTGTCCTATTATCGCAGACTGCTCACGCCGGTCATCGAGAAGGTCTGCCGGTACTATCTCCGCACGCTTGGCATGACTGCCGAGCCGGAGATCGAGTGGCAGTACATCAATTTGCAGGACGACTTGCAGACCGCTCAGGCAGAGCTGACCAGACAGCGTGCGGCGGCGCTCGAAAAATCGTGAAAACGGAGATGAAAGCATGCAGAAAATTGAAAAATCCAAGCCGGACAGCGCGGCGCTCGAGCAAATAAACCGCTTTACCCGCCGCACGCTGACCGCCGACGAGGTATACACCTTTTCGGTGATCCTCTGC
>CANQKY010000086.1 GCA_947624575.1 uncultured Clostridia bacterium | reverse complement strand
TCGGGTCAAGCCCCATATACTGCTCGGCAGCGTCCAGCTGCAAGCTACCCAGACGGGCGGCGCCGTCCTTGCGGGTGCGTGCAAGATACCGCAGCAGCCCCGAAAGCGCCGCCGCCGCAAGCGGGCGGGTAGACAACAGCTTCGCCGCATCGCCAAACTGCGAAGCAATCCCCGTTTGGTCGGGCGCAAAGTCACTTTCCTCCAGCAAGTCGCCGAGACAGTGCAGCTCCTCCTGCAAGTATTTCCAGACAGCGGTGCGATCCGCCATCTCCCGATTATAGAGAATCTCGGCAGGCTGATAGCGGGTGAACGCCTCGATCATGCCGTCGTCGCCAAGTGCTCCCTGTGCGCCCCAGACATAGGCGGCGCCGGTGGAGATATCGGCAAAGCAGATCCCCGCTTCCTCCCCTTTACAGTAGACGGAGGCGAGAAAGTTGTTTTTCCCCTCATCGAGCATATTCGATTCGGTCAGGGTGCCGGGCGTTACCACCCGCACCACCTCCCGCCGCACCAGTGCTTTGGCGTTCGCAGGGTCCTCCGCCTGTTCGCAGATCGCCACCTTATAGCCCTTCTCGATCAGCCGCTTGATATACCCCTCGCTGCTGTGATAGGGCACGCCGCACATCGGTGCGCGCTCGTCAAGACCGCAGTTTTTCCCCGTGAGGGTCAGCTCCAGCTCCCGGGAAGCCAGCTGCGCGTCCTCAAAGAACATCTCATAAAAATCGCCCAGACGGAAGAACAAAATGCAGTCCTGATATTGATCCTTTATTTGCAGATACTGCTGCATCATCGGAGAAAGTCCTGCCATGCGATCCCTCCTTAAGTAATGTAAGAGGACAGGGGAACCGCAGTTCGCCCTGTCCCGTGTGCTCAGTGACAGCCGCCGCAGGTAGCGCAGCTTCCGCCGCAGCTTTCCTCATGATCGGGGCAGGTGTCGGGGTCCGCGCCGTTGACCGAGTGGATCAGCACGGTGTTGACCCGATTCATCAAGGCGTCCATCGCCTGCTTCGCCTCGTTATAGGCGACCATCGAAGGGTTCGCCATGATCTGTCCGTACACCTTCTGCAGCGCGGTGTTCATGTCCTTGATCTTGACCTCGTCCGCTTCCTTTTTCTGCATCTCGTTGTTGAGCGCGATCCGCTGAATGTTGAACGCACCGATCAGATCCTGCAATACCGAATCGTTGTCGTTTGCCTTCATCGCCTTTTGCAGATTGGCATACTCCTCGCTTTTCTGAAGCTCCTTGCCCATCTCTCTTGCCATCAGTACAATATCCATGATGTTCTCTCCTTTTTTCTTTTTATGATTCTACAAGAGTACCCCGCACCGCCCATGAAAGCGCGGCGTCCACCCTGACCTGCACAAAGCTGCCGATCAGTGCGGGATCCCCTGCAAATTCCACGATCACATTTTCCGCCGTCCTGCCCGAAAGCAGTTCGCCCTTGCGGTTGTCCTTCCCCTCGACCAACACCCGTTTTGTCTGCCCGACAAGCGGCGTATACCGGTTTTCGCCGATCTCCCGCAAAAGCCCGAGCAAACGGGAAAAGCGGTCCTGCTTTTCTTCGGGAGAAAAGACGTCCTCCCACTTTGCCGCCCGTGTACCGGCACGGCGGGAATACAAAAAGGTATAAGCATTGTCAAAGCCCACCTCCCGCACCAGCGAGAGGGTGTCGGCAAAGTCCGCCTCCGTTTCGGTCGGAAAGCCGACGATGATGTCGGTGGAAAAGGTCATCGTCGGCATGCGCTTTTTCGCGTACCGCACGATCTTCAGATAATCCTCCCGAGTGTAGCCCCGATTCATATCCCGCAGCACCCTGTCCGACCCGCTTTGCACCGGCAGGTGGAGACTTTTGCAGACCTTGCCGCAGTCCGCCATCGCATCAATCAAAGCCTCGGTCGCGTCCTTGGGGTGGGAGGTCATGAACCGCACCCAAAAATCCCCCGATATCTCATTGATCTCACGGAGCAGTGTCGGAAAATCGGTCGGCTCCGGCAGGGTCTTGCCATAGGAGTTCACATTCTGCCCCAGCAGCATGATCTCATGATAGCCCGTATCGGCAAGCTCCGAAACCTCCCGCAGGATATCCTTTTTCCGGCGGGAACGCTCCCGCCCCCTGACATAGGGGACGATGCAGTAGCTGCAAAAGTTATTGCAGCCATACATGATCGAAACGCCGGCGGCAAAGCTGCTCTCCCGCCTGACCGGCAGATTTTCTGCAATCATGCCGTCCGAATCGGGGATCGACAGCACCTTTTTCTGTCCGCTTAACACCTCATACAGCAGCTCGGGGAGGCGATGCAGCTCATGGGTGCCAAACAATAAATCCACATAGGGATAGCTTTTTTGAATCTTTTTAGCCACCGCTTTTTGCTGGATCATACAGCCGCAAAGCCCGATCACCAGATCGGGGCGCGCCCGCTTGAGCCGCTTTAGCTCCCCGACCAGTCCGAACACCCTGTCCTCGGCGTGTTCCCGCACCGCGCAGGTGTTATAAAGGATAAGCCCTGCTTCCTCCTTCCGGTCGGTGAAGCCGTAGCCCATTTCCGCCAGCATACCGCGGAGCTTCTCCCCGTCGTTGACATTCCCCTGACAGCCGAAGGTGTGAAGATGGCAGAGCGGCGGCTCTACATACCGCTTCGCCAGCAGCAGGCGCACCCGCTCCCGATACGCCGCCTGCCGTTTTAGTTCGCCGTCCGGCACAAATACCGACGAAAACGCCAACTCCGTCACCCCCGCTCCTTCGTTATCCTAGCACTTTTTGTCAAAAAACGCAAGAGCGGGTTAGACCTTTTCGGGGGTCAGCGCCTCCCGCGGCGTGACAAAGGCGGTTTTATAACGGTCGAAGATCACCATACCGGGGCGGGCGCCGTTCGGCTTTTTCACATTCCGCACCTCGGTGTAGTCCACCGGCACCTGTCCGCTCTCCCGCGCCTTGGAATGATAGGCGGCAAGCTCCGCCGCCTCGGTCAGGGTGCGGTCGGGCGGCGTTTTCCCCTCGGTCACCACGATGACATGGGAGCCCGACGCCTTTTGCACATGAAGCCAGATGTCGCTTCCCCTTGCCCGCCGAAGCGTCAGCTCGTCATTCTGCTTATTGTTCCGCCCGCAGAGGATCAAAAAACCGTCGGAGGAGCGGTAAGAAAGCGGCGGACGGGGACGAAGCATCTTATTTTTATTTTTATAATGCTTGAGATACCCCTGCTCCGACAGTTCTTCCCGTATCTCCAATAGCTCGCTTTCGCCGGTCGTCCGGCTGACCGCGTCAAACACGCTGTCGAGATAGGAAAGCTCCTGCTCCGACTCGGCAAGAAGGGAGGTCAGCTTTTCCTCCGCCGCGCAGGCTTTGCGGTACTGCTTAAAATACCACTGGGCGTTTTCCACCGGTGTGTCCTGCGGGCGAAGCGGCACCGTAACGGTGGTGTTGTCATAATAATTATAAAGCTCCGCCGAGGACTGCCCTTTCTGCAAGTCATAAAGCTGCGCCTGAATCAGTTCCCCGTACAGGCGGTAGGTCTGCCGGTCGGCGGTGGCGGCAAGCTCCTCCCGCTGCGCCGCCATACGGCGGGAGACCCGCTCGGTGGTCTGCACCAGCAGACGCAACAGGTCATGCGAACGCTGCCGCATACGATCCTGCCGATCCCGCTCGTCATAGAAAAAGTCTAACAGCTCGCTTGCCGAGCCGAAGGTGCGGGACAGGCAGGCAGCACCGTACTGCCGCAATGGGAGAAAGCTGTACTCCACCGGCTTGCCGGTTTTCGCGTCTAATACGGCGGTGTATTCCGGCGTCCCTTCCTCCACCCTGCGCTGCAATTCATGGAGGAAAAACCGAAGCCGATCCCATTCCTCTCCGCTCAGCTCCTTTTGGCTGTGATCCGCGCCGCGAGTGACATATCCCGCGATCTCCCGACAAAGCAGGGGCGACAAGCCCTGCACGCCGCCAAGCAGTGCGTCGGGCAGCCTTTTTTCGGGCAGGCTTTGCAGGCGTTTCGCAATTTCCTCAAAAGACGACAACGCCGACAGCTTATCCTGCGGCGGGGGCATACGGTAGTCCATACCGGGCAGAACCGGTCGCACCGAAGACATATCCCGCCCGACCCGCTTGACCGCGTCGATCACCTGCCCGTCGCGGATCAGAATCAGATTGCTCCGCCGCCCCATCATCTCGCAGGCGAGTGTGAGCAGCTCCTTGTCCCCGATCTCGTTTACCGCTTCGAAATCAAAATAGAGCACCCGTTCCAGATCGGGCTGGCGGATTGCAGCAAGCCTGCCGTTTCCGATATGCTTACGCAGAAGCTGGCAGAACATCGGCGGTGTTTTGGGGTTTTCCGCCGTCTGCGCGGTCAGATGCGCCCGTGGGCTGGCGGCGCCTGCGCTCAAAAGCAGTCTGCGCTGCCCCGCGCGGGTGCGAAGCTGTATCGTGACGTCCTCCCGTGCGGGCTGGTGGATTTTATCCACCCGACCGCCCACCAGTGCGTCCGACAGCTCCTGCCGCAAGAAATGTATCAAAAGTCCGTCCAGCGCCATACGGCACCTCCTATGCCCGAAACGGTGATAACTCCGGCGCGATCTCAACCGAAAGCGCCGGAAATGCGGCGGTCAGCCGCTTTTGGAGCGAGGGCAGGACCACCCGCTCCGTTTCAAAATGTCCCGCCTCCACCACGGTGATACCGGCGTGCGCCGCCGAAAGCGCCTGATGATGCTTCAGCTCGCCGGTCACAAACGCATCAGCGCCCGCATGAATGGCAGCGGACAAAAATTCCCCGCCCGCTCCGCTTGCGACTGCCACCGTGCGAATCGGGCGGCTGCCGCAGACCATGCGCGGGTGTACAGTGCCGAGCGCGTCCGACACAAAAGCGCCAAACCGTTCGGGCGGCATCGGGGCAAGCGTGCCAAGCCTGCCAAAGCCCTCGCTGTCCGGCAGTATTGTAGAATCGGTCAAGCCCAGAGCCTCCACAAGGCAGTCGTTCACGCCGCCGGACGCGCGGTCAAGCGAGGTGTGATACGCCGCCACCGTGACCCCTTTTAAAAGCGCACGGGCAGAAAGGCTCTCCCGCGTGAGACAGGAAAGCGACGGGAAGAAAAGCGGGTGATGGGTGAGGATCAGCGTCCCCGCTTCCGCTTTGTCCAGCACCGGTTCGGTACAGTCGAGCGCCAGCAGCACCCGCGTGATCTCATCTTCCCCGCTTCCAACTTGAAGCCCGCAGTTATCCCATTCCTCGGCAAGATCGGGCGGTGCGAGCGTTTCCATAAAGGTAAGTATTTGAAAAGCCCTCATGTCATTTCCTCCAAACAATGCTCCAGCGCCAGGAGAAGCTCCTTTGTCTCCGCGGCGTCCCGTCCCGACCGAAAAAGCCCGTCGTACTGGCGCTTTACCCGACGCAGCTGCATTTTAACATAGCACACACTGTCCTCATCGCGGTTTTGGGGCAGCCGTCCGACCACCGCCTCAACCGGTGTGAGGGTCTGCCGTCTGCCGGTATAGGACAGCGAAAACAGATCATAACAATGCCGCCCTTCCCGAACGGCGCGCTCGGTCTCCACCGCGAAGCCCGCGTCCGCCAGATACCGGCGCAGCTCCGGCTGACAGCTTTGCGGCTGGAGGATAAGCCGGATCGACCGATCGCAAAGCCACGCGGTACGCTCGATGATCCGAAGCATGGTCATGCCGCCCATGCCCGCCATGATGATATCCTCCGCGCTGCCGGACGGGATCTGATCCAGTCCGTCCGACAGGCAGAGCGTGATCTTTTCGGAGAGTCCTGCGCGTTTTACCGTCTCCGCCGCGCGGGAAAGCGGACCGGCACGCAGATCCGCCGCGATCCCACCGGAACAGATCCCCTGCGACACCAGCCAGACCGGCAGACAGCCGTGATCGGTCCCGACATCGCAAAACCGGCTGCCCTGCCGCACCAGTCCCGCCACGGCGGCAAGCCTTGGAGAAAGCGTCATCTCCGTCCCCCTTTTAAGAAAACGGCTGCCGGCAGATACCGGCAGCCGGAGCGTTTTATTTTCCGTTTAAGTGCGCGTTGAGCTTTTCCACCAGCTCATCACAGGAAACCCCGTGAACCGCGCAGGCGTCCGCCAGCGATTCGCCGCGGGACGCGGGACAGCCCAGACAGTGCATTCCCATCTCCAGAAAATATTCCGCCGTCGTGCGGTCAAAATCCAGCACCTCGCCGATCAGCGTATCCTTTGTGACCTCCATGTTTTTTCCTCCTGTCCTGCGGCAGCAGCCGCATTCACAGCATTTGCCGATTTGTCTTTTAGTATACAGGATTTCTCCCGCTTTTTCAAGTATTTCCCGATATGTTCTTGCCTTACCCACAGTTTATTCACAGTTTTTTCATCATTTTTCGCGTGATTCGAGATACAATATTTCATATCCTAATGAAATCGGAGGGGTTTGATGTTCGGATATATCAAGCCCTGCCGCGCAGAGCTGAAGGTCAAGGAGTTTGAGGCTTACCGCGGCGTTTACTGCGGTCTTTGCCGCAGGATCGGGAAAGAATATGGGCTGCTTGCCCGCTGCACCCTGAGCTATGACTATGCCTTTCTTGCCCTATTACAGCTCACGGTGCAAAAGGCGGAGTGCGCCTTTACCGCCTGCCGCTGCATTGCTCACCCCACCCGAAAACGGTGCTGCTTAAAGGACACCGACGCATTATCCTTTACCGCTGCCGCCGCCATGCTGATGCTCTCACAAAAGGCAAAAGACCGCAAACGGGACGACGGCATACGCGGCCGCTTCTTTGCCGGTGTGACCGGTCCCTACTTCCGCCGTCTGCACAAAAAGGCAGCGGCGCGCTTCCCGAAGCTGGCGGAGCATTGTGAAAAAATCATGCCGATGCAGTGGGAAGCGGAAGCAAAGCCCGACTGCACGCCGGACGAGGCGGCGCACCCGACCGCCGATACGCTGGGAAAGATCCTCTCGGAATTATCCGAGGACGAAACCGAGCGCCGCATTTTATACCGGCTGGGCTACTGCATGGGGCGGTGGATCTACTTTATGGACGCGCTGGACGATCTGGAAACGGACAAAAAGCGGGACAGGTTCAATCCCCTGCTCCTCCGGTTCGGAACAGACGAGGAAAAGTGCCGCGATTACGCGGTGGAGCTTTTACATCAGTCCGACGCCGAGGCGGCAGCCGCCTATGAGCTTTTGGACGCCGGAAATTTTTCGCCGGTTTTGGAAAACATCATCTATCTTGGAATGAAGCAGGAGCAAAACCGCCTGCTGGACCGTAAAAAGGAGTGCCGTGCATGACCGATCCCTATCAGGTTCTGGGCGTCTCACGCGACGCGACAGAGGAACAGATCAAGGAGGCTTACAAAGCCCTTGCCAGAAAGTATCACCCGGACAACTACGCAAACAGTCCGCTTGCCGACGTTGCGACCGAGAAGATGCAGGAGGTAAACGCCGCCTATGACCAGATCATGGCAGAACGTCGCACCGGACAATCGTCCGCCGGAAGTGCGGGACAAGGCTATACCGGCGGCTCTGCGGAGTACGCCGATATCCGCCGCATGATCCAGCAGGGCAGGCAGGTGGAAGCCGAAGAATTGTTAGACGGTATTCCCGCCGACCGCAGAAGCGCCGAATGGCATTTTTTGAAGGGTACAATCTATTATAACCGCGGCTGGCTGGACAATGCCCGTCAGGAGATCGGGCTTGCCTGCCAGATCGACCCGAATAACCCCGAATACCGTGCCGCCCTCAGCCAGATGATGTGGCAGCGGGGAGGCGGCTTTGGCGCGCCGGGCAGTCAGCCCTACCGTGCCGCTCCGACGGGCGGCTTAAACGCCTGTAACTGCTGCAGCGATCTGATCTGCGCCGACTGCTGCTGCGAGTGCATGGGCGGGGACCTCATTCCCTGCTGCTGAAGATGAAGCAATCGAAACGCATCGCGCTGGGCGGTTTATTGAGTGCTTTAAGCCTTGTCTTTTTGTTCATGACCGGACTGTTCCCCTTTGCGACCTTGGCGCTGCCTGCGCTGGCGGGGGCTTTATTCGCCGCACTTTTGATCGAATGCGGCACGACTGCCGCTGTCTGCGCCTACCTTGCCGTATCGCTCCTTGGCATTGTGCTGACCCCCGATCAAACGGCGGCAATCTTATTCCTCGCCTTTTTCGGATACTATCCGATCCTCAAATCGCTGTTGGAGCAAAAAGCAAAAAAAGCGGAATGGCCCTTGAAGCTGCTGACCGCCGCTGCCGCCATGACCGCTTGCTATCTGGTGTTCCGCTTTTTATTCCCCGATCCGGAGCTGATCGCACTTCCGACTTGGCTTTTGCCGATCGGGCTGATCGGCGGTCTTGCGATTTTTATTTTGTACGACATCGCCCTTTCCCGACTGATCGGCTGGTACCTGTTTGTCTTCCGCCCAAAGCTCACAAAATAATCCTGCCGTTTATCTCTGTATCTTCGACCTTCTTTTTACATACACTGTTGTATGGTAATCAGAAGGAGCGTGAAACTGATGAAAGGCATACTGCGTTACACCGTCACCCTGCTCTGCGTGGTAACGGTGTTATTTTTCGGCTACGGCGGGTATCTTGCCTATGCCCTGCCGGAGCATTACTATCTCACGGCGGGTCACACCCTCACCCTTCCGCACGGTGTAACCCTCACCCCCGCCACCGAAACGGTGCAGGCGGGCGGCGGCAGCGGGGCGGGCGTCCGCAGCATTGTGCAGCTTTTGGGGATCATTCCGATACGGGAGATCACGGTGCAGACCATTCCCGAGGTGTCGCTGATCCCCTGCGGCAATCCCTTTGGGATCAAGATGCTGACCGAAGGGGTGATCGTGGTGGCGTTCGGCGAGATCGAACCCGCGAGCG
>CANQKY010000085.1 GCA_947624575.1 uncultured Clostridia bacterium | reverse complement strand
ATACTTGAGAAATCCGAACTTAATCCCGGTCGGGAATGGGTTCGGATTTCTTGTGTTGATCAAAGACGTCATGCCTGGCGGATAGGCGCATGGCTTTGGGAGCCAGACAAACATCTTCCGAACCACATCTTCCCGCTGGGAGAGGGGTTCGGATTATTGCTTTTCTTTCGATACGAATCCGCCGCGAAGGAGATGCGGCGCAGGGAGTGAAACGGAGCGGGGCGCATCGCTCCCCAGCGACGCGTCCCTGCTTCTGCCCAAACGGGTTGCCAAAACGACCCTGCACGGGCATATTCGTTCTATAAACCGTTCCTCATGCACCCGCATTGAAGCTGGCTTGAAGCTCGAACCAGAATGTGCAGGCTTTCTTGCTGTCCACGCCAAGGCTCGCTCCATGCGCCGTTAAAATCTCTTTTGCGATGGACAGGCCCAGTCCTGAGACGGCGGCTTTGTTCTTCCTGTTCCGGGCGGTGTAGTAGCGATCCCAGATATAGGGAAGGTCCTCTTCTGCGATTCCCTCGCCAAAATCCGTCACCTCAAACCGTGCGCAGCCATCCTTGGCCGTCAGCGACACCTTGATCCGCTTGCTTTCGTCCGTGTGATTCACGGCGTTGTCGATGAAATTGTAAACCACCCGCTTGATCTGCGCCTCGTCCGCAGAGACGCGGATGCCGTCCGCAATCTCAGCCTCTATCATGAAGCCGTTCTGTTCGCAGAAGGGCGAAAACTGCCCAATCACCTCGCAGATCGCGCGGCTCAGATCGATTACTCCGTACTTTTGCGTCACACGGCTTGCTTGCATGGCGGAAAAGTCCAGAATCTCGTTCACCAGCGCCGTCAGCCTGTCCGCCTCGCGGATGATGACGTCCAGATCCTTTTCCCGCTTCTGCGCATCGCTCCACGAAATCTCATTGACCATCTCCGCATAGCCCTTGATGAGTGTAAGCGGCGTCCTCAAATCGTGCGAGACATTGGCGAGCAATTCCCGTTGGGCATTTTGGGCTTTTTCCAGACGCAACGCCGTTTCCTTCAGCGTGTCGGACAGCTCGTCCAGTTCCGCGCAAAAGCCCTTGGGAAGCTCCGGGTGGAAGTTGCCTCCGGCGATCTCCCTGGCGGAATCGGCGATCTTTTCAATCGGCCGCTCAAACCGTTTGGAAATGATCCCGGCAAGGATGAAACCCAGAATCAGAGACAGGACGCAGACCCACACGAGCTGGAACCTCAAGATTCGAACCGTCCCGCCGACCGTGCCCAGAGGCATGCTGACAGAGAGGATATGGCCGTCACTCAGCACGATGCCCGTCACATACGCCGCGTTGTCCTCGGTGACAAAGCCGACGCTGTTTGAGCCGCTCTCCATGAGCTTCGCCATGAGCGATTCATAGCTGTACGGCAGATTCCGCAACGCGCCCTTCTCCCAGTTCAGGACTTCGCCGGAGGAAAGATAGGGATTTTCGTTTTGCTCCTCTGTCTTCTTGGCGTTTCCGTAGAGGCCTTTGTATTCGTCGGCGCTGTACAGGATTTTTCCGCTGGCGTCCGTCACGAACACAAGCAAGGCGTTCTCCGCCGCCGTCTCGTCGATCACGTCATAGAAATCCGCTCTTCCGGCATGTTCCGCCATGTTCTCCGCCGCCTTTTGCGCGCTGCGGATCGCCATGCCGTCATAAAAGCGCTGCAAAAAGACCGTCTGCAAAAGCCAGAGCACGAGAAAGATGGCGGCGGAAAAGAGCACGAACCACCGCCACAGCTTTGCGCCGAAGGATTTACGCCTTTTCATCGAACCGATACCCCGTTCCCCGCAAGGTGACAATACACCTGCGATACGGTCCCAGTTTGCCGCGCAGCAGCTTGATCTGCCAATCCACCGTGCGTTCGTCGCCGAAATAGTCGTAGCCCCACACGGCGTTCAGGATGTTCTCCCTCGTCAGGGCGATCCCCTTGTTCTCCATGAGGTAGACGAGCAGATCGTATTCCTTCGCGGTCAGCTCCGTCCTGATCCCGTCCACAAAGACCTCGTGGGAGAGCGTGTCCAGGCGGATGCCCTGTATCACGATCTCCTCTTTCGGTCTGCCGGATGCGTTTCTTGCAAGAACAGCCTTGACCCGCGCCATCAATTCGCGTGGAGAGAAGGGCTTCACCACATAGTCGTCGATGCCCAGCTCAAAACCCATCAGCTTGTCGTACTCCGCGCCCAATGCGGACAGCATAATCACGGGCGTTTGCTTCCGTTTGCGGATTTCTTTGCAGGCGGTGAACCCGTCCATCTCCGGCATCATGATATCGAGGATGATCAGGTCATAGTCGTTTTCACCGCTTAAACGGACGGCTTCTTTGCCGTTGCCCGCCGTATCGACGGTGTGCCCTTCATGCTCCGCAAAGCGGGAAATCAGTTCGACGATGTCCCTTTCGTCATCGACAGCCAACAGGTAAGCCATGTTTTCCTCCCCCGCCACGCAAAACGCAAACCGCCGCCCGGACGGTTTGCCGTTTTGCACTTTTTTTACTTGTGGTAGCTATCGCCGCGCTGCTGCCCGGTCAGGTAGCTGTATCCGGTCTTCTCCTCGGTGTCGTCCTCGTAAAGCGCGCCTCTCTTCTGCCCGGTCACATAGCTGTAGGACGCCGCCGCTTCTTCAGACCATGGCGTTTCCCCAATGCCGTTTTCAGCCAGAAAAGCGTCCCGTTCATCTTCGGGAAGTTCCTCTGCCTGCGCGTACAGATTGTTGCGGTTCGTGCTGTTCAGCTGTCCGGTCAGATAGCTGTACGCGGTCTCATCTTCGGTTTCCGGGGCATGAGATGCGCCGGTTTCCTGTCCGGTGGTGTAGCTGTAATCGGTCTTATCTTCGGTGTCGTCCTCATACTGGGAACCGATCTGCTGCCCAGTCACATAGCCGTAAGACGCCGCCGCTTCTTCGGAGTACGGCGTGTCCGCAATCCCGTTTTCCGCAAGAAAATCGCTCCTTTCCTCTTCCGGCAGCTCGGCCGCCTGCGCGTACAGTTCGTTGCGTGCGACGCTGCGCTGTCTCCCGGCAAGGTAGCTGAATGCATCGGACTCGGCGGCAAATGCGCTCACGCATCCCACCGACAGCACAAGCGCCGCCGCGGCAGCAAACAAAGTTTTCTTCTTCATGGCTTATTCCACCTTTCATGCTTCTGACTTCCGTCAGTGAGGATAGAATAAACCCTGAATGAGGAATGCGCGTGGCGGTTGTTTGGAATCCGTGTGGAATGTGCAAAGGACGGAACCATCTCACCAGACCTCTTTCCAGAATGCCAGCGTCTTTTGGAATGCGTCCATGTCGCTCTCCCAGCACCGTTCCGGGTATTTCCGCTCGACCCGGAACATGACCGTGGATCGGGACTTTATCGGAACCAGCATGTGGCTGGCAAACTTGTAGCTGACGCACTTGCAGGGATGGGCGAAATTCTTCTCTTTCAGCCGCGACCTGATTTTTTCTGCCGACAGCTCGGAAGGCCACATGGCATCGTGCTCCGGGTAAATGAGTAGCACGGGGCCGCGTATGTTCTCCACCTTGATTTGGGCCTCCTCCGGGGTGTTCCGTACCGCGTCCTCATAGCAGGAGCGCAGGCAAACGCTCCGCTCCCGCAGGCTGTCCCGGAGAATGGCGGCCTTGGAGAGTTTCAGCCTTGCCCAGTGCAACTCCTCTCCCCGCCAGCTAAAGGCCGAACACTCCAGCTGTTGAATGCCTTTTTTCTTCACAAAGCCCTGAGAACAGATGTTCGTTGGGCACACCGCCGTCACGCAGGAAATCACCTCCGGCAGAAGGCTCCCGGCCAGCAGCGCCAGCTCTGCGCCCATGGAGATGCCCCACAGACCGACCTTTTGGGCGCCCTGCCCGCGCAGCCACAGCGCAGCTTTTTCCACCGGTTCCACAGGGACTTTTTCAAAACCATCCGGCAGTCCCGGCTCATTCCAATACGCCAGCGCAAGGGTTGTCATGCCGCGCCTGACAACCTGTTCCGCGACCAGCTTCGTGAGGTTGTAGATCCCGTCGCTGCCGCCGAACAGGATGACGGCTTTCCCCGGATATTCGTCCCGCTCCGGCCTGTACAGCGCGCCGATGATGCCGTCCCGCTCCAAGGTAAACGCTCTTTGAGGGTTCAAGGTCAATCGCTCCTGTGCACGCTGCGCGTTTGTTTTCATCCGCTCATCCCTTCTCCCAAGCCCTTGTGACGATTGATATTCATATGTTTGCTTGGTCTAGCCATAAAGCCGAGTTTAACCCGCACGGAGTAACGGTTCAAGGATTATATTAGCCTTGCCTAACTAGATATATCACAATCCATTGTTGCCTGTCAAGTGTTTCTCACGGCGAAGACGGCCTAAATCTCCATGAAAACGACAAAGGCGCGAGCCGAGAGTTCCGGCCCGCGCTTTTTGTTATCGAAATAATGCTGATTTTGAAACCTGTCCGTGAACGGGGAGGGGCAAAATGGGAGGGGATTGCGCTTTCCCATGCCGCGTTTTCAAAGCGTTTTCGGAGTATTGATCCAAAGGCAGCTTTGCGCTGCCGTTTAGCGGCTCTTCAGGAACGCATCCATGCCATTTCCGGCCATATAGCCCGAGCAGATGGCAAAGCTCGCGGTCGTCGTCGTCACGGAGTAGACGTTACCCATGAAAGAACCGGCATCCAGTCCGGCGGCGAACAGGCCGGGAACCGGCACGCCCTGTTCGTCGAGCACGGCCATGTTTTCATCGATGTCCAGTCCGCCATAAGCGGCCAGCACGCGCACGACGTTGGTAAACGCGTAGAACGGACCGGTTTCAATGGTGCAGTCGAGATAGCTTTCCGCCTTGCCGAAATCCGTATCCACGCCGGACTTCACCAGCTCGTTGTAGCGGGCGACCTGCGAGGCGACGGTTTCAGGATCCATACCGAGCTGCATGGCGAGTTCCTCGATGCTGTCCGCGCAAAACGCATATCCGGCTTCGATGACGCGGTCAATCTGTGCTTGAAGGCCGGCGATGGGCATGTCCTTTTGAGACATCCAGCCGCCGATCGGGCTGCCCTCGTTCTCCAGCTTGTCGATCATCGCCTGATCGAGAATCGTGTAGTAAACGCCTTCGTGCATCGTGGACGCGCCGTGCTTTTCCGCGTTGCCGTTGGCGACGTCCTCGTTGATGAAGCGCACGCCCGCGGCGTTGATCCACAGAGACGGGTAGTAAGCCGCGTTGGAGTAAGCGGAAGGCGCATGCGTCGAAATGCCGAGCTGATGAATGGCCTCGGGGATCTGGTCGTCATGCGGCTGTACGCCGAAATCGCCGACTGCCGCGCCTGCCGCCCATGCCATGCGGATGCCGTCGCCCTGATAGCGGCTGGAACCGGACCAGTTCTCCCAAGTATCGGTGTATTGCGGGATGTAAGCCTTGCACATTTCCTCATTGGCGAGGAAGCCGCCCGTTGCCAGGACGACGGCGGAAGCGTTGACCGTGGTCGTGCCGCCTGTCGCGTTCACGCCCGTCACGCCGCGAACGGCGCCGGTTTCGTCCGTGATCAGGTCGGTCCCGCGCGTGCCGGTCAGGATCGTGACGTTGTTTGCGATCATCTTGGCCAGCATCTCGTCAAAACGGGCGCCCTTATTTAAGAGCCGCACGCCGATGGGGCTTTGCGCCTCATAGGGGATACCGGCCTCGGCGGCGAAATCGACGAATTCGCTGAGCGCGTTCGTGTATGCGCGGATGAAGCTGGCCTTTGCCTGATAGTCGGATGCGGCGAAGAGCGTCTCGTATTCCTGCGCGAGCAGCGAGGAAATCTGCGCGTCGTCTTCGTAGAGCGCCGCGTCCCTTTGAAGCTGAGAACCGATGGACAGCGAGCCGCCGCCGCAGACGTTGGTCATGCCGCCGAGGATGTCCGCCGCTTCGAGCACGACGACGCTGTAGCCCTTTTCAGCCAGCGCGTATGCCGTTGTCAGGCCGGAACCGCCGCCGCCGACAACCGCGACGTCCGCATCCAGGACGAGATTCTCTGCTTCCACAGTCTCGCGGGGCTTCGCGCGAAGCGCGCCGGCCACCTGCTCGCTGCTGGCCTGTGCGACGCAATCCGCGACGGCTGCGATGACCGCGCTGCTCGTCTCGGTCGCGCCGCTGACGATATCGATATTCAGCGACTGCTGCGACACAATGCGCTCGGGGATTGCCGCGGCGACGGCGTTCTTCATCGCAATGTCGCTCTTGTCGTCCGTGATGGCGACGGATTCGATCGCGTGTTCGCTCAACGTCACTTCGACCGTGACGTCGAAGTTATGCGCGAACGCGGAAGCGGTGTAGACGCCCGGCGTGAACGCGATTTCGACGTCTCTGACGGGAATTTCCGCCTCGACCTTATTGGCGATGGCCTTATCGACAGCCTCGAAGAGCGCGCGGCTGGTGACCGACGCGCCGGAGATCGCCTCGACATCCGTGCTGTTCGCCTCGACGATCCTTTCGGGGAGCTGCTCGATTGCGACGCTGCCCTTGCCGACCGTCTCGTTGGGACCGAAAGCCGTCACGGACGCGATGCTTCCGTCCGCGTTCAAGGTGACATAAGCGGTGACCGGGCCTGCAAAGCCCTGCGCCTCGCCGACATAGGCCGCCTCGGCGCTGGCCGCGCCGCACAGGAGCAGGCACGCGCTCAGCGCGAGGGCCGCACATTTCATGCGCTTCATGTGTTTCATGATGTTCCTCCTTCTCTTCGTTTCGCCCGTGAGGGGGCTTTCGTTTGACGTCAAAAAAAGTATAGACCTCGTAGCAGCTACGAGGTCAAGAGAAAAAGCGTTTTTGGATCAATTGTGCCGGACAGAGACGCGCGTGGCGAAGCAATAGCAGGGCTGTCCGTCCTCAATGGAGCGCGAGACGAGCCAGCTCGTCAGGCCGTCGGCGAGCGTATAGCCGTGTTCTTCGGCATAGCGAAGCAGGGGGAGCATGTCGCTGCGCGTCAGCTCGAATGGGTCTCGAAGGCGGACCATCATGCCGATGCAGTCGCGGCTGGGGTAACGGTATGCGGGTGGATGCATCAGCTCGGGAGCGCTTTGAAGCATCTCTTCCGGCGCGGCAATGCCGAAGGAGACGCTGTAGCGCGCACAGGCGGGAGAGGAGAGCTCGGCGAGCGGCACGTTGATCATCGGCAGAACATGGGGCCAGACTTCTCGCCACATCGACGCCAGACGCGCCGCGGCTGCCGTGTCCTTCACGTTTGGCCCGATGAGATCGAGCTGCCAGAGGTCGGGGCCTTCGGTGGAACGCTGATCGATCACGTGCCCCAGCAGCTCCGGCTGGCGGCGGATGTCCTTCTGCATCTTCTGGCAGCGCTTGAGCTGCCATTCCAGCTGAGCGATTTCACGGCGGAGGTTTTCCTCATGCTCGGAGAGCCACAAAAGCTGGCCGTCGCGCGGCAGGCGCGTGAGCACGTCGCTGATGCCGACGATTGGCACGTTCATCGCCCGGCATTTGCGGATATAGAACATGTCCACAACATCCTGCGCCGTGTATTCCCTGTACTGGTTTTCCGCATTGACGGCGGGCGCAATGAGCCCTTTGTCCACGTAAAAGCGGAGGGTGTCCGGCTTGAGACCGGTGATCTCGCAAAACTCGCGCGAATGATAGGTCTTCTTCATTTTCTTGCTATGAATGAGCAAATCTGAAAAACTGAACAAAACAAGAGACATCTCGCCCCAATGATGGTAAACGAAGAAATCCCCCAACTTCCTCACGGCCATCACGCGAAAAGAGATACCTCGCGCCAACAGTTTAGCGCAGGACGGGGAACTTTGCAAGTTTTTTTCGGGAATTTCATCTCGGAGAAATCCTATCCGATGCTGACCTGAATCACTTGAAGTCCATTCCAAATCCTGTCCGGTGACATTGTTCCCAGCCCCTCCTGTGCTTCGCACCATAGAAAGATTTTATCTGAGAAAAGTACGAGAGGATTCAAAACGCAATGCGTTCTGAACCCCCTCTGTCTGCATGCCGCTTTACCGTTCCCCGCACAGCTTTTTGGCCAGCCTGAGCGCGGGGCGCTGGGTAAGGAGGCTGACGGCGTAGCAGGCGACCCAGACCGGCAGGATCATCTCTACGAAGCCGCCCGGCACGGCCGACAGCGGCGCGCCGCCCAGCAGGCAGGCGGTGAACCATCCCATCACCAGCGTCATGACGACGCTGAAGATCGTGTTCACCACAAGGTTCACAAGCGCATCGAAGCCCCAGGTGCCCTCCTTTGCGCCGCAGCGCCTGGCAAAGGCAAGACCGAGGCTGTCCGAGGGGATGAAGATGGCGATCAGACAGGCGACGAGGTAGGAAAACACAAAGCTGACCGCCATGCTGCCGGAGTCGAAGCCCGGCATATGGCCCAGCAGGATGTTCATCGCCTGCGCCACGAAGCTCATCGTCAGCGAAACCGGCGCGTTCATGAGCAGCGACTTGACGATACGGAACTTGTTCATGATCTCCCCCTCTTTCCGGAAGTTCAGAAAGGCGCTCAGTCTAGGCGCGCCTTCTGCTCGAAGGCTGGTATGCTCGCGTAGAACCGGTGGACGCAGGCGGAACAGCCGCCCGCGAGCAGGAGTCCTGCCGCCACGAACACGTCCGCAACGCCCGTCCAGCTTCGTATGCAGAAGAGAATGGCGGCGGTTCCGGCTGCCAGCGACAGCGCAGCGTGCAGCAGCGCGGACAGGCGCAGCATCTGGTCGATGCTCGTGAAGTTTCGATGAGACTGCGCGTTCTTCACCAGTAGAAAGCGCATGACGGCAATGAGCTGCGTCATCAGCGGCACCAGCGCAGCGGTGGGCGCGCAGATAATAGGAAAGCCTGATTGATCTCAAAAAAGCAATTGAAAACAGGGAACATCACATTACGAAATACCGTCTGAGATTCTTGGACGGTGTTTTTTGCTTGATGCGGGTTTACTTATTGAGTTTACAGTATAGGAGGTGCTTCACACTGAAAAGCAGAGATAACATCAAACTGGCCTCGGTCGATGACCTGTTCTCTACCGAGCAAAGCCGCGCGGACGAGCAGCGCGAGAAGGTGCGGGAGATCGAGCTGTCCGAACTTCATCCGTTCAGGAACCATCCGTTCAAGGTCATGGACGATGAACGCATGCGCGACACCGCCGAAAGCATCCGCGAGCATGGCGTGCTCGTTCCGGCCATCGCCCGTCCGCGCGAGGCCGGCGGGTATGAAATCGTCTCCGGGCACAGGCGAAAGCGCGCCTGCGAGCTGGCGGGGCTGATGACGATGCCCGTCA
>CANQKY010000084.1 GCA_947624575.1 uncultured Clostridia bacterium | reverse complement strand
GATCAAACGGTAAAGGGCATCTGGTGCGTGCCGATGTACTCCAACCCCGACGGCATTACATACTCGGACGAAACGGTGCGCCGGTTCGCGGCACTAAAGCCCGCCGCGCCCGATTTCAGGATCATCTGGGACAACGCCTACTGCATTCATCATTTAAGCGATCAGCCGGACAAGCTGCTCAACATTTTCGAGGTCTGTCGGGAATACGGCAGCGAGGACATGGTGTTTGAGTTTGCCTCCACCTCGAAGATCACCTTCTCCGGCTCCGGCGTGGCGTGCATGGCAGCCAGCGAAAACAACATCAAGGCGGTCAAGCGGCAGATGCGGATTCAGACCATCGGTCACGACAAGATCAATCAGCTTCGTCATGTCCGCTTTTTCGGCAATCTGGAAGGGATCCGGCAGCACATGGAAAAGCACCGTGCGGTGATCGCGCCGCGGTTCAAGGTGGTGCTGGATCGGCTGGAGCAGGAGATCGAGCCGCTGGGGATCGCCCAATGGAAAAAGCCGAACGGCGGGTACTTTATCTCGCTCAACACGATGGACGGCTGCGCCAAGCGGGTGGTACGGCTCTGCAAGGAAGCAGGGCTGGTTCTGACGGCGGCAGGCGCCACCTTCCCCTACGGGAAGGACCCGAACGACCGGAATATCCGAATCGCGCCGACCTATCCGTCGATCGAGGAACTGACCCAGGCGATCGAGCTGTTTTGCATTGTACTGCGGCTGGTCAGCGTGGAGAAAATACTGGAAGACCGGTAATCATACGGCAGACAACCAAAAAGGACGGGCAACCTGCCCGTCCTTTTTCCATTTGTTTGTGTTACGCCAGCCCGACTGCGATACGCAGTGCTGTCAGTGCATCGGTCACGGTCACACCGCCGCTGCCGTCCATATCGGCGTTGTCGGTCGGAGCGCTCAGCCCCACCGCCATGCGGAGAATTGCCAGCGCATCGGTAACGCTCACCTTGCCGTCCCCGTCGATGTCGCCGAGCAGGGCGGGGCTTTCGGCTTTCTCCAAAGCCGCGACCGCGTCCTCAATCGCTTTCGCCATGGCATCGACCCTTGCCTGCTCGGTAATCGGCAGACTACGCTCTACTGCTGCTACCGCGTCTTTTACCGCTTGCGCCGTTTTAGCGGTATAACCGGATAAGTCCTCCGGCACTTTTGCGAGTGCCGCGTCCACTGCCGTATAATCGGCAAGCACCGTCTCCGGTTGGGCGTTGGTCGTCAACACATATTCGCTAAAGTGGTCGGTCACAAATACCGCACAACCGTTTTGTACTTTTGCATTCATGTTGGTGCGGCTGCCGTTTGCTTCAATCCGGTATACCGTGATCCTCTTGTCTTTCATGCTTTCCGGCAGCGGAATTTTCACCGTCACCTCGCCGGTCGGCTGGACTGCCGCGCCGTCCTTCATCAAAGTGATTTCATAGGTCACGGCGTCCTCACCGCTTGCCGTCTGCTTTGCGTTCAGCACTGCATCGTCCGGCAGTGTTTCCGTCGTCCCCTCCACTACGATACCGGTTGCCTGATTTTCCGCCTTTGTGCCAAAGGGAATACGGTATTCCTTGGCATAAGCTTCTGCATAGCTTCCAACCTTGCCATAGATGGTGAGATTGTAGCAGCCATGAAAGGCAGAACTGCCAATCGAGGTCACACTGTCGGGAATGGTGACAGAGGTAAGCCCGGTGCACCACCAAAAGGCATTATTGCCAATCGCAGTCACGCTGTTCCCAATGGTGACAGAGGTAAGTCCGGTGCAGCCGGAAAAGGCAGAATCGTCAATCGTAGTTACGCTGTCGGGAATATTGATTGAGGTAAGCCCAGTGCAGCCGGAAAAAGCATAATAGCCAATCGAAGTCACGCTGTTGGGAATATCGACCGAAGTAAGCCCGGTGCAGCCCGAGAAGGTGCAGCCCGAGAAAGCATAATCGCCAATCTTAGTCACGCTGTTGGGAATGGCATAACTGCCTGATTTACCTTGGGGATATAGAATCAATTCCGTTTGATTTTTGTTAAATAAAACCCCGTCTTTGAAACTGTAATTGGTATTATTGGCGCCTACTATGATAGAAGTAAGCCCGGTGCAGCTGGAAAAAGCACTAGAGCTAATCGTAGTCACACTATCTGGAATATCGACAGAAGTAAGCCCAGTGCAACCGTAAAAGGCATAATTGCCAATCGTGGTCACGCTATCTCCGATGGTCACAGACGTAAGACCGGTGCAGCTGGAAAAAGCACTAGAGCCAATATCGATCACGCTATCAGGGATATCGATCGAGGTAAGTCCAGTGCAGCCGTAAAAGGCATCAGATCCAATCTCGGTCACGCTGTCCCCGATGGTCACAAAGGTAAGCCCGGTGCAACTCTCAAAGGCACCCCCACCAATCTCAGTCACGCTGTCAGGGATATCGATTGAGGTAAGCCTGGTGCAACCGTAAAAGGCACTTTGGCCAATTTTGATGACACTGTCAGGAATATTGACCGAGGTGAGACCGGTGCAGCCGTAAAAGGCAGAAGTACCAATCTTGGTCACGCTGTCTCCAATGGTGACCGAAGTAAGCCTTATGCAATCCCTAAAGGCTTCCTCGCCAATCGTAGTCACACTATCTCCAATAGTAGCAGAGGTAAGCCCAGTACAGTCCAAAAAAGCACGATAGTCAATCGAGGTCACGTTATCGGGAATATCGATCGAAGTAAGCCCGGTGCAGCCCGAGAAAGCATAATCGCCAATCTTAGTCACACTGTCGGGAATATCGATCGAAGTAAGCCCGGTGCAGCCCGAAAAAGTAAAATCGTCAATCCATGTCACGCTGTCGGGAATACTGATCGAGGTAAGACCGGTGCAACCGGAAAAGGCAGAAGTACCAATCTTGGTCACGCTGTTCGGAATATCGACCGAAGTAAGTCCGGTGCAGCCAGAAAAAGCATTCCAGCCAATCGGGCCAATCGTGACCACGCTGCCCAGAATCGTATAACTGCCGGATTTACCTTCCGGATAATCAAGCAATTCTGTTTGGCTTTTATTAAACAAAACGCCGTCTTTGGAACTGTAATTTGGATTATCTTTGCCTACTGTGAATGAAGTAAGTCCGGTGCAGCCATTAAAGACATCATAGCGAATCGTGGTCACGCTGTCCGGAATGGTGACAGAAGTAAGACCGGTGCAGCCAGAAAAGGCAGTAAAGCCAATCTCAGTCACGCTGTCCGGAATGGTGACAGAAGTAAGACCGATACAGCCGGCAAAGGCACTAGAGCCAATTTCGGTCACGCTGTCCCCGATGGTCACAAAGGTTAGCCCAGTGCAGTCGTAAAAGGCAGCAGAGCCAATCTCGGTCACGCTGTCGGGAATGATAACAGAAGTAAGCCCGGTGCAATCCTCAAAGGCACCATAACCAATCTCGGTCACGGTGTGACCATTCAGTTTGAGGGGAATGGTGACGTCTCCGCCGGAGCCTAGGTATTTGGTGATGGTGGCGGTATTGTCCTCGTTTACCGTATACTGATAATCGCCCGAAGTCTCGGCTGCGGCGGGGAGTGGGGTGAGGATACCCCAGACCGAGAGGGTCAGACAGAGTGAGAGGAAAAACGCACCCGTCCGTTTGAGCATTTGTTTCATCATAAGCCTTCCTTTCTGTTTCGGGTTTTGTCAAAAAGTATACTTTTTGACATTAGCCGGTCGACAATCAAAAAGTGGAGAAAATTCCAAAAAAGCGGTCAAAATATTCGGGAAATGCTTGCGTTTACCGCTAATTTGTGGTATGATAAACGGGAAACACGGCACTATCAAAAAGTATACTTTTTGATAGTGCCGTGTTTTTGTTTGTTTGCCTGTTCGCCGCAGCGCTATCTTTTTTGGAATACCGATTTGGGCTGTTTACAGACCGGACAGACCCAGTCCTCCGGCAATTCCTCAAACGGGATATCTCCGTCGTAAACATGGCCGCAGACCGAGCAGACATAAACCGGCTTGTCCTGCTTTGGCGGCGTTTCCTCCTGATAGGTCGGCGCATTTTTGGGGCTTTTACCTTTGACGACCTCATGATAGTAGGCATAGGTCATCGGTTGGGCGGCTGACGCCATACCGGCGTCCTCCACCTCACCCAAAAACACGGTATGGGTATCGGTTTCCAGTTTGCCGATCACCCGACAGGTGAGATGACCGACCGCGTCCGCTATGACCGGCATACCGCCAAAGTCTGTCCGCTTCACCATCGTAAACTTATCGGTATCCCTTCCCGAACGGAAGCCGAATGCCGCGATGACAGCCGGATCGCTGTCCTGTGACAGAATGGATACGGCAAACCGTCCGTTTTTGACGATACAGTCATGGGTATAATTGTCGTGATGCACACTCACCGCCACGGTCGCGGGAGACGAGGTGATCTGCATCACCGTATTGACGACACAGCCGGTCGGACGGTCGCCGTCCATGGCGGAAACCACATAAACACCATAGGACAGCTTCTGCAATACCTTTTTATCCAATGATAACCCCTCCGTTATGCGTAAAGCGGGTACTTTTTACAGAGCGTTTCCACCTTGTCGCAAATCTTCTCCCTGCTGTTTTCAAAATCGGCGGCGGTTAGATAGATGCACTCGGCGATCACGTCCATATCCTCCGGTTTAAGTCCGCGCGTGGTGACTGCCGGTGTGCCGACCCGAATCCCACTGGTGACAAAGGGACTTTGCGGGTCGTTCGGGATCGCGTTTTTATTGACAGTGATATGCACCTCGTCCAGACGGCGCTCCAGCTCCTTGCCGGTCAGATCGAAATTGCGGGTGTCCACCAGCATCAGGTGATTATCGGTGCCGCCCGAAACCAGCGCAAAGCCGCGCTTGACAAGACCCTCTGCCAATGCAGCCGCGTTTTCGACCACCTGTTTGCCGTATGCGGCAAAATCGGGCTTGAGCGCTTCGCCGAAGCAGACCGCTTTCGCCGCGATGATGTGCATCAGCGGGCCTCCCTGAATACCGGGGAAGATCGCCTTATTGAACTGCTTACCGAACTCCGCATCACGGCAGAGGATCATGCCGCCACGCGGACCGCGCAGTGTTTTATGAGTGGTAGTGGTCACTACATCTGCATAGGGGATCGGGGACTGATGCACCCCTGCGGCGACCAGTCCGGCGATATGCGCCATATCCACCATCAGATAGGCGCCGACCGATTTTGCGATCTCGGAAAACCGTGCAAAGTCGATCTTCCGCGGATAGGCGGACGCGCCCGCCACGATCAGCTTGGGGTGATGCTCCCGTGCCAGTGCTTCCACCGCGTCATAGTCGATCACGCCGTCGTCGGTCAAGCCGTACGAAACAAAGTGATAATACTTCCCCGAAATATTGACCGGCGAACCGTGGGTCAGATGTCCGCCGTTATCGAGGCTCATACCGAGTACGGTATCGCCCGGCTGAAGCAGGGCAAAATAAACCGCCGTATTCGCCTGTGCGCCGGAGTGAGGCTGTACATTGGCATAGGCACAGTCAAACAGCTTGCAGGCGCGCGCGATTGCGATCTCCTCCGCCACATCGACCGCCTGACAGCCGCCGTAATACCGCTTGCCGGGATAGCCCTCGGCATATTTATTGGTCAGCACCGACCCCATTGCCGCCATCACCGCCGGTGATACGATATTCTCGCTGGCGATCAACTCCAGATTCTGCCGCTGTCTTGTAAGCTCCGCCGCCATAGCGTCGCCAAGCTCCGGATCGGCACCCTGCACAAAGCCAATACTGTCCATCAAATCCCCAAACATACGCTTCACTCCAATCCTTCAGTTTCTTTCATTATAACCTATCGGGGTTGGAATTGCAAGCCATATCGTCCGTTGCCGTCATTTTGGCAGTGAGCCGGAGGACAAGGAGGATTAGGCAGGTCCAAAGGAGAGAGAGGTTATGCGCCCGCACCGTCAGGTAAATCCCGCCCGTCAGCAGAAGCAGGACGGTAACGGCGGAGAAAAATGCAGTGATTCGGTATACCGCATCGGGCAGCAGAAAGCGGGAGAGGCAAAGCGAAAGCAGCTTGCCGCCATCGAGCGAGGCAGCGGGCAGGAGATTAAACACGCCGAGCAGGACATGCAGTGCGGCGATATGCACCGCGCGCTCACTGCCCACGCCGTACCAAAGCCAGAGCGCGGACAAAAAATTCGCCCCGCTGCCGGACAGCAGGACGACCGCCTCAAAAAGCGGAGCGAGCGGCTTTTTATTTTCAAACAGGCAGATCCCCTCCGCCGAAAAGCAAAGGGCGGCAGGCGCTTTGCCAAGGCAGCAGAGTGCAATCAGGTGTCCCGCCTCATGGACGAATACCGCCAGCAGTGCAAAGCAGGCGTACCCGCTTCGGTCGAGAAGCAGAAAGAGGGTGACGGTCGCCAGAAACCAAAACGACAGGGTGATCCGCACCCTGCCGCAGCGCACACTAAGCATTGCCGCCGGTCGGGAACACCTGACGCGGATCGAACGGAACATTGTCCTGCCTGATCTCAAAGTGCAGGTGCGGACCGGTTGCCTCGCCGGTACTGCCGACCAGCGCGATCCGCTCCCCCATCACGACCCGATCTCCCGCCGACACCAGCAGCTTTTCGCAATGCCCGTATCGGGTGATGACCCCGTTTCCGTGGTCGATCACCACAAAGTAGCCGAAGCTGTCCGACCAGCGGGCGGTCGTCACCGTCCCCGAAGCGGCGGCGGCAATCGGCGTACCGGCAGGCGCCGCGATATCCAGCCCCTTGTGATACTCGCCGTCCCCATCAATCGGGCTGGTTCGCCCGCCAAAGCCGGAGGAAAGCCGTCCCTCCGCCGGAAAGCGCATGGCAAGGCTCCCGTAATAGACCACCGTATCGCTGAGCTTTTCCATATTGACACAGCCTGTATCCGACACCCGCGCCATGGTGAGCACCGCGTTATCCTTCGGGGATTCGCCGCTTTCGGTAAAATAGGACGCGATCTGATGATAAAGGGCGCGAATGCTCCATTCCTGCCGATAGGCATGATAGAAGCTTTCCCGCAGCGACGCCGCCGCCTGCGGCGCAAAGACCGGCAGCACAAGGGACACCGCCACTGTCAGCACCGAACAGACAAGCTGGGTCATCACCACCGTCCACTTCCCCGACTTAGGCGGCGGCAATTCCTGTGGTATATCCTCCGGCGTATCGGCAGGCAGAAGCGCCGACCAATCCTGCTCCGCCGCTCTTTCCTCCGGTAATCCGCGCTCCTTTGCCGCGACTGAATCCTCCTCCAGCATAAGGCGATCCCTCCATTCCTTTTTAGTGTATGCTCCTAAAAAGGAAAATAGGACAAACCCGATAAAAAGAAACTGTTATTTTTCCCCGGTATGGTCATTCCTCTCCGCTTTACAGATAAAATAGGACGCGGCGGTCGAACATACGACCCATACCAAAAGAAGCGCCAGCAGAATCAGTTCCGCCGTGATCTGCTCGAAAAAAACACCCGCCAGTAAAACCAGTATGCCGCAGAGTATACCGGAGTACCCGCCAAACCGCTGGCATTTCTGCCAGACCCGTTCGTTTTCGGTACTCCACGGTGTGCGGAGACCGAATAGAGCGTTCATCGGTGCTTTCGGCATCAGGTTGGAAAGGAAAATAAGCATGATACCCATCAGGATAACCGTGATCTTATAAAAATCAACCGGTCTTGTGATCTCCTCTGCCCCGCGGTAGGTATATGCTTTCCACAAAAGCCAGACATGGATCACAGCAAAAATGACGGCGGTTAGGATTGCGGTAATCAGAATCGCCTTTTCCGTGCCATTACCGTATTTTTTCCCCATAACCTTTGCCAGCGGCAATAACGGCACTGTGCATACCGCAGCGATGATCGGCAGAACGATCATTTCGTATTTGCTTCCGAACCGATCCACGATCCCCTGAAAATTATAGTGCATGGGGATCAGATTCGGAAGAAGTGCAAAGAACACTCCCGTCACCGCTAAGGTCAGCAGAATGAGTATGATCGTGATCCAATACAGCTTTTTCATACGCTCCAACTCCTCTCAGTTCGGTCAGCCATAACAGCGTTTCTTCCAAAATCGAAGCGTTCAGCTCATAATAAATAAACTGACCCTCCCTTTTATCCCGAATCAACTCCGCATCTTTGAGAACAGACAGATGACGGGACACCGATGCTCCGGTGATTGTAAAATGCGACGCGATCTCGCCCGCCGCCATTCTGCCCTGCTTGAGCAGATTCAATATCTCACGCCGGACCGGATCCGCCAGCGCCCGCAGTGTTTTCTGTATCGCCAACCATCACGCCTCCTACTTATTTAGCATTTAGCCTAAATGCTAAATAAAGTGTATCACACCTGACCGGTTCTTGTCAATAAAAAAGTAGGGCGTTTTTCCTGAGGACTGCCGATACCGGCTATCCGTTTGGGTAAATCGGTCGCCAAATCATACCTTGATTCTTCCAGAACGCCGGATTATACTGAAAGTACGATCGGTCGGACAAATCAAAAAAGGAGCGAAGCACCATGCAAAGTGTAGGAGAAAAAATCGCACAGCTGCGGAAAGAGCGAAAAATGACCCAGGAGGAGCTTGCAAATTTGATCGGCGTATCCTCGCAATCGGTGTCAAAATGGGAGAACAATGTCACGGCGCCGGATATTATGCTTCTGCCGATTTTGGCAGGCATTTTTGAGGTCACGATCGACGCATTGTTCTCCTTGGAGGGCAGGCAGAAAAGTGCCGCCATATCCATGGAGGAAACGCCGCTGGCGGTATATGACGCTATACTGGAAACCATGTGGGCTTGGGAAAATGACGGCGCCGATACGGCGCACACAAAACGCCGGCTTCAAGAAAACCCGAAAAGCCACACCGGCTTTATTTCGATGACGCGCGGCGGCGTGTATGCCGACCGCAATCTGGCGTTGACTTATATCGCCGATCCGGCAAAGTCTGCCGAGCTGCTGACAAACGAAGAAGCGGCGGCATTTTTGCAAACGCTCGCCGATCCGCACATACGCCGTCTTTTGAAATATCAGCTTGAAAACAAAGATATCTCTTATACCATTGCTTCCGCAAGTGTGAAATGCGGCATGAAGGAGGAAGATGTGAAAGCCGCCTTTGAGGCGCTGGTGAAATACGCGCTGATGGCAAAACAGACAGTGGACATGGGACCGGAGGAAAAGGTTGATATCTACAGTCATTGCGGCGGTCACAAATTTACATTGCTGATTTATCCGCTTTTATCCCTTGCCATGCAGTTATCCGATTTTCAGGAAAATTGGTGCGGATTCCGCAACTGAATGATGATAAAAACAAAACGGGTGCTTTCTTTGGGAACGCCCGATAAGGAAGTAATTATGTAGGGGATACGGTGCAGAGCCGAAAATGGCGCTGCGCCGTATTCTT
>CANQKY010000083.1 GCA_947624575.1 uncultured Clostridia bacterium | reverse complement strand
TGCAGGGTGCGGGAGCTGATCGAAGCGGTCAAGCGGGAGCTGGAGCGGGAGAACCTGCCCTATCGAAAGGATATGCGGGTCGGGGTGATGATCGAAACGCCCGCCGCCTGCCTGATTGCCGATCTGCTGGCGGAGCACGCCGATTTTTTCAGCATCGGCACCAACGATCTCACCGGCTATGTCATGGCGGCGGATCGCGGCAACGCCGATGTGAGCGGCTTGTATTCTCCCTTTGATCCGGCGGTGCTGCGGGCGATCCGGTATACGATCACCGCCGCCCGCACAAAGGGCATTCCCTGCTGTGTCTGCGGGGAGGCGGGCGCCGACCCGCATATGCTGCCATTGCTGCTCTCTTTCGGGCTTCGTGAGTGGAGCGTGGCGCCCGACCGTGTTTTGGCTGTCCGCCGCGGGCTGGCAGAACTGCATCGTGCTGACTGTGACGCATTGGCAAAACAGGCGCTTTCGCAGCATACGGCGGCGGAGGTGATCGCCTGTCTCAAAAAGGGAGGACTTTCCTATGCGTAAAGCGGAGATCACGGTGATCGGCGCGGCGATTTTGGATCTCCTTGCCCGACCGGTGACGCCGGCGGTATTTGAAACGGGTTCACAGCCGGTGCGGGAGATGCGGCTGTCCGGCGGCGGGGACGCGCTCAATGAGGCGGTCGCGCTGGCGCGGCTTGGTAAACGCACCGAACTTGTTTCAAAGCTTGGCAGAGATCGGGCGGGCGAAACGGTGCTGCAAATCCTGCGGGACGCGGGCGTGGCGACCGATCGAATCGTGCGGCAGTCGGGACTGCGTACCGGCGTCAACGCGGTGCTGGTGGACGAAAGCGGCGAACGGCATTTTTTAACCGATCCCGAAAGCAGTCTCCGTCGGCTTTCGGAAACGGACATTCTGCCCGCTTTGGACGCCGCCGCGGATATCGTCAGCTTTGCCGGTATCTTTGTTTCGCCGCTGCTGGATATCCCCGCCTTGGAGCGCGTCTTCCGGCGGATCAAGGAAAAGCCGGAGCGGATATTGGTTGCCGACATGACAAAGGCAAAGCACGCCGAACGGCTTTCCGATCTCATGGGGCTATTGCCCTATGTGGACTGTATCCTCCCGAATGAGGAGGAGATCGCCCTGTTGACCGGTGAGCGCGATCCTAAGCGCAACGCCGCGCTGCTGATCGAAGCGGGCGCTTCCTGCGCGGTGATCAAGCTCGGCAAATGCGGCTGTCTGGTTCGCACGGCGGACGCGGCGTATCAAATACCGGCGTGTCCGGTCGAACGGGCGGTGGACACCACCGGAGCGGGGGACTGCTTTGCAGCGGGCTTTCTGTGGGGCTTGTCCGAGGGACTGTCCCTTTTGGAATGCGGACGGTTCGGGTGTGCGGCGGCGTCCTGCTGTGTGGAACAGCTCGGCGCGACCGACGGGATTTCCTCTTTGGAAGAACCGCTGAAACGATACCGCGCCTGTTACAAATAAAAAGATCGGCATATCCCAAACGGATATGCCGATCTTTTTATGCGATGCCGGTCACCTTGTAGTCCTTGTCCTCCACTGCCTTTTGCAATAAGGCGTCGGGGACTTCCTTTGTGAGGGTCACGACCGCCGTGTTGCTTTCGTGGCTGACGGCGGCTTCCGCCACGCCGTCGAGCTCCTCCAGTGCCTTTTTCACCGTTGCTTCACAGTGTCCGCACATCATGCCTTCGATTTTCATGGTCTTTTTCATCTTGGTTTTCTCCTTTTTTGATTTATTTCGGACCTTTCGGTCTTTTCGACTGTCATAAATGGAAAACAGGTTCAGCCGCAGCGCATTGGTCACCACGCAGAAGCTCGAAAGGCTCATGGCGGCCGCCCCGAACATGGGGTTTAGCTGCCAGCCGAACAGGGGGATAAATACCCCCGCCGCAAGCGGAATACCAAGCGTGTTGTAGAGAAACGCCCAGAACAGGTTTTCGTGGATATTCCGCAGGGTGGCGCGGCTCAAACGGATCGCCGCCGGCAGGTCGGACAGCCTGCTTTTCATCAGCACAACATCGGCGGCGTCAATCGCCACGTCGGTGCCCGCGCCGATGGCAACGCCGATGTCCGCACCGGTCAGGGCGGGCGCGTCGTTGATTCCGTCCCCCACCATGATTACACTGCCTTCCGTTTGCAGTTCCCGAATCACATTGGCTTTGCCGTCCGGCAGTACACCGGCGATCACCCGATCCACACCCGCCTGCTTCCCGATGGCGTTTGCGGTCTGCTCATTGTCGCCGGTCAGCATGATGACCCGAATCCCCATGTTTTTGAGCTCCCGTATCGCCTGTGGGCTGTCCTCCTTTAGGGTGTCCGCCACGGCGATGATCCCGCAAAGGCTGTCACCTAAAGCAAAATACAGCGGCGTTTTGCCCGCCTGCGCCAGCTTTTCCGCCTGCTTTTGCAGAGGGTCGGGGATCGGCACCTTGGCGCCGATAAAGCTGTCGGAGCCGCCGTAGAGGGTCTGTCCGTCCACCGTGGCGGAAAGCCCGTTCCCGGGCAGGGCGGAGAAGTTCTCCGCTTCCTTTGCGGAAATCCCCAGCTCCTCCGCTTTGCGGTTGATTGCCTTTGCCAGCGGGTGTTCGCTTTTGCGCTCCAGCGCATAGGCAAGGGTCAACAGCGTTTGCTCGCTTTGCCCGTCTGCCGGTATGATGTCGGTCACCTGCGGCTCGCCCTTTGTGATGGTGCCGGTTTTGTCCAGCGCGGCGATCTGCGTTTTCCCCGTTTTTTCCAGCGCGGCGGCGGTCTTAAATAAGATGCCGTGTTTCGCCCCCATGCCGTTTCCCACCATGATGGCGACCGGCGTGGCAAGTCCCAGCGCGCAGGGACAGCTGATGACTAAAACCGAGATACCCCGCGCCAAAGCGAAGCCGACCGCCTGTCCGGCGATCAGCCAGACGAGCATGGTCAATGCGGCGATCCCGATTACGGTAGGGACGAACACGCCCGAAACCTTGTCTGCCACCTTTGCAATCGGCGCTTTGGTGGCGGCGGCGTCGCTGACCATCTGAATGATCTGGGAAAGGGTGGTGTCCTCGCCCACTCTGGTCGCCTCACAGCGGATATAGCCCGATTGGTTGAGGGTGCCGGCGGAAACCGGATCGCCGCCACTCTTATCGACCGGAATGCTTTCGCCGGTCAGCGTGGACTCGTCTATCGCACTGCTGCCCTCGACCACAACGCCGTCCACCGGAATATGCTCCCCGGGACGGACAATAAAGATGTCCCCTCGTTTCACCTGCTCAATCGGGACGGTGATTTCCTCCCCGTCCCTCTCTAGCACGGCGGTTTTGGGGGTGAGCCGCATCAAGCCTTTGAGCGCATCGGTCGTTTTTCCCTTGGAGCGCGCCTCCAGCATTTTGCCCAATGTGATGAGTGCCAAGATCATGGCGGCGGACTCAAAGTAAAGCTCATGCAGGTAGGACATCGCCGCGCTATGATCCCCCCTTGCCTGCGCGCCGGTCATGGCGAACAGGGCAACGGTGCTGTACAAAAAGGCGGCGGCGGAGCCGAGGGCAACCAGCGCGTCCATGTTCGGCGCACGGTGCCACAGGCTTTTTACTCCGCTGATAAAAAATTTCTGGTTGATGACCATGATGATCGCCGTCAGCAAAAGCTGGCAAAGCCCCAGTGCGACCGGATTGCCGGTCAAAACGGCAGGGAGCGGCAAGCCCCACATATGCCCCATGGAGAAATACATCAAAATCGCCAAAAAGCCGAGGGAGGCGATCAGCCGCCGTTTGAGTACCGGCGTTTCCCTGTCCCGCAGCGGGTCGTCGGCGGCAGGAGTAGCGTCGCCGCCCTTTTCGGACGCACCGTAACCGGCTGCCTGCACCGCAGCAATGACCGCGGCAGGGGAGGCGCTGCCCTCCACCCCCATCGAATTGGTCAAAAGGCTCACCGAGCAGGAGGTGACGCCCGCCACCTCCGACACCGCTTTTTCCACACGGGCGCTGCACGCCGCGCAGCTCATTCCCGTGACAAGATACTGTTTCATCGAAAGCCCCCTATTTCATCAGCTTCTGAAGCGTCATGACCAGCTCGTCGATCACATCGTCCTTGCCCAGGCGAATATCGCGGGCAACGCAGCCGCGGATATGGCTTGCGATCAGATCCTTGTTGAAGGAGTTAATTGCGGCATTCACGGCGGCGGACTGGATCAGAATATCGGTGCAGTAGGCGTCCTTTTCTATCATGCCCCGAATCCCGCGAATCTGTCCCTCGATCCGGTTTAAGCGGTGGATCAGCTTTTTTTGCTCCTCCGCGGAGCGGTCGGTTTTCTTTTCACAGCAGCTCATGACCAGTCACCTCACTGTTATTATATACCCCATAGGGGTATCTGTCAACCCTCAAAAAAGCGGCGAATGATTTCGCCGCTTCAGTCTGCCCACAAGCAATCCGTCATGGAAACATTTATACCCCGTCACGAAAATATTTTTAATCCGTCACGGAGGCGGGCGTGTACCGCCGCAGTGACACCTTGAGAGAAAACCGGTGCAGGCGGTGTCAGAATTGGCACAAGCCAAACCGGTTTTCGACGAAAAGGGGGAATCGGGGGAAAAACGAAGAACAAGGCGAGTGAAACGAGCCGCAGTGATTTTGTTTGTCCCTCGAAGCGTAGCATTTTCTATTTTATGAATTTTTCGACCGCATCGCAGAGATCGTCCACCGCGCTGTGATCGCCCGCCGCGATGGCGTCCACCATGCAGTGGCGAAGATGATCCTGCAGGATCACCTTGCCGGTGTTGTTGATCGCCGAGCGGACGGCGGCAAGCTGGATCAAAACCTCCGAGCAGTCCTGCCCTTCCTCCACCATTCGTTTTACTTTCGTCAGATGCCCGATTGCACGGGCAAGGCGGTTGACCACCGCTTTTTGGTTTTCATGCACATGGCTGTGCTCGTGCGCGATGCCGTGGGCGTGGTAATAGGCGTGGTTATGCTGCTCGGACATAAAAAGCCCCCCTTTTGCTGTCACCAGTATAGCACAAGAGGGCAATCCGGCACAAGTATAAAAATATCCCCCCACCCCGCTTGCGGGCGAAAACGGCGGCTGGTAGAATGGAAAAAAGCGGTTTTTGGAGGATCATTATGAGGCATTTAAAAAGAGTAATACTTTTGCTGATCGCACTGGGGTTATTATGCCTGACCGGCTGTAAGGGGAAGCCGGCGGATCACGGCAATACCCTTGTGTACGCCAGCGGGGACTATACCCGCATCAATCCGGCGATGGACGAGCATGGCGAGATCAATATCCTGCTCTTTAACGGGCTGACCGCCCATGACGGGGAAAACAAGGTGGTGCCCGCCCTGGCGGAAAGCTGGGAGTTTGATCGGGAAAGCTGCACCTATATCTTTCATCTCGCCGAAAACGCAAGGTGGCATGACGGCGAGCCGGTCACTGCCGACGATGTGAAGTTCACCATCGAGGCGATCATGGACCCCGAAAACGGTTCCGAGAACGCGCCGAATTACGAAGATGTGCAGGAGATCACCGTGTTGGACCCTCACACCGTCTCGTTTCGGCTGGACGCGCCGAACGTGGCATTTCTCGACTATATGACCATGGCGGTACTCCCCCGTCACCTGCTGGAGGGGGAGGACTTCCAGACCTCCGACTTTTTCCGGCACCCGATCGGCACCGGTCCCTATAAGCTGGCAGACTGGGAGGAAGGACAGGCGATCACCCTCACAAAAAATGAGGATTATTTCAAAGAGCCTGCCAAGATCGATAAGATCGTCTTTCAGATCGTGCCAGACGACAATGCCAAACGGCTTCGTATGCTTTCGGGCGAGCTTGATTTGGCGCAGCTGACCCCAAAGGACGCGGCGCAGCTTGCGGGGCAGGAGGAGTATACCGTTTACCAGATGAAGACCTCCGACTATCGCGGCATTCTGTTCAATTTTCATAACGAATACTGGACGGAAAATCGGGACATCATTCCCGCCGTCTGTTACGGCATCGATCGGGAGGCGATCGTGAACACCGTGCTGCTGGGCAGGGGGATTCCCGCATACAGTCCGCTTCAGCGGAATATCTATCACAATCCAGATATCGAGCATTATGACTACGATCCCGCAAAGGCGGCGGCGGTTTTGGAGGAAGCGGGTGCTGTGAAACAGGCAGACGGCTATTACTACCGGAACGGTGAACGGCTGGGCTTTGTGATCAGCGTCGGCGCGGGCGATCAGGTGCGGGCGGACATCGCGCAGGCGGCGGCACAGCAGCTGCGGGAGCTTGGGCTTTATGTGACGGTCGAGATTCCCACCGTGGTGGATTGGGACGGTCAGATGGCGTATCTGATCGGTTGGGGGAGTCCGTTTGACGCGGACGACCACACCTATAAGGTGTTCGGCACCGATAAAGGCGCCAATTACAGCGGGTATTCCGATCCGCTGGTGGATCGGTATCTCACCGAGGCGCGCCGCTCGGACGATCCGGCGGTAAGGAAAGAAGCCTATGCAAATTTTGAAACCGCGCTCAGCCGCGATCCCGCCTTCGCCTTTATCTGCTATATCGACGCGGACTATGTGGCAAGTACAAAAATCCATGGCATTTCGCCCGATACCGTGATGGGGCATCACGGCGTCGGTATCTTCTGGAATGTGACCGAGTGGACGGTCACGGAATAGGAATTTGGTATGAAAGAGCTGTTGCAGATCGCGGGACTTTCGGTCAGCTTCGATACGCCGCGGGGCGAGGTGGAGGCAGTTCGTGACGTCTCCCTTTCGGTGAAAGCGGGGGAGATACTGGCGCTGGTCGGCGAATCGGGTTCGGGGAAAAGCGTGCTTTGTAAGAGTATCATGAAGCTGCTGCCCCGAAACGGCAGGATCAAAGCGGGGCATATTCTGGCAAACGGCGCGGAGATCACCGCCTATCGGGAGCGGGAGCTGCAAAAGCTGCGTGGGAGCTTTTTTTCGATGGTTTTCCAGGACCCGATGACCTCCCTCAACCCGACGATCCCGATCGGCAAGCAGATCGCGGAGGCGATCCGGCTTCATACGCCGCAGAGCAAAAAAGAGGAAATACATCACCGCGTTCTCGAACTGATGCGTCAGGTGGGGATCGACCGACCGGAGCTGCGGGAGCGGCAGTACCCCTATCACCTGTCGGGCGGTATGCGGCAGCGGTGTGTGATCGCGATCGCACTGGCGTCCGCTCCGCGGCTTCTCATTGCAGACGAGCCGACCTCCTCCCTCGATGTGACCGTTCAGGCGCAGATTCTCGAATTGCTGAACAAAGTACGCCGCGAAACCGGCACGGCGATCCTATTGGTTTCCCACGATCTCGGGGCGGTCGCGCAGACGGCGGATCGGGTGGCGGTGATGTACGCCGGAAAGATCGTGGAGATCGGAACGGCAGAGGAAATTTTCCACGATCCGCGGCACCCCTATACATGGGGGCTTTTGCTCTCCCTGCCCGCTTTTGCGCGGAAGGATCAGCCGCTTTTCACCCTGTCCGGTATGCCGCCCACCCTGCTTTCGCCTCCGCAGGGGGACGCCTTTGCTCCCCGCAACCGGTACGCCCTTGGGATCGACTATCGGGAGATGCCGCCGATGTTTCGGGTGTCGGACACCCACTATGCGGCAACCTGGCTGCTCGATCCCCGTGCGCCCGCGGTCACGCCGCCGGTCGGAGGTGAGGATATTGGATAAGGTTTTGCTCGATGTAAGGCATATCAGCCACCGCTTTGGCTCTGTTTTGGCGGTGAACGACGTCTCCTTTCAAATCAAACGGGGAGAAATTTTCGGGCTGGTGGGGGAGTCCGGCTCCGGAAAATCCACCCTCGCCCGCCTGATCATGAGCATTTACCGCCCGACCGTCGGCAGCATTCTTTTTGACGGGATCGACCTTGGCGACAAAAAGCAGCTTCTGCAGCACCGCGCTATGCTGCAAAGCGCGCGGCAGTTGATTTTTCAGGATTCGGCTTCCAGCCTTGATCCCAGGTGGCGGGTCTGCGACATCATCGCCGAGCCGATGCGGCTGCATAAAATCAAGCCGCCGCGCGGCAGCTATCGGGCGGAGGCGGCGTTTCAGCTGCGGTATGTGGGGTTGGACCCGTCCTATCTGGACAAATATCCTGCCGAGCTTTCGGGTGGCATGCGGCAGCGGGTGGCGATCGCCCGCGCATTGACCATGGAGCCACAGCTTCTGGTGGCGGACGAGCCGGTGGCTTCGCTCGACAGCCCGATTCGGGCGCAGATTCTCAATCTGTTTGCCCACCTGCAAAAGGAGCATGGCTTTACCTTTCTGCTGATCGCCCACGACCTCGATGTGGTGCGGTATCTCAGTGACCGGATCGGCGTGATGTATCGGGGCTCTCTGGTGGAGCTTGCCCCCGCAGCGGAGCTGTTTTCCGCTCCCCTACACCCCTACACCAAGGCGCTGCTCTCCGCCATTCCGGTGCCCGATCCGAGCAGGCAGAAAAAAAGACCGCCGGTACAGGCGGTATACAGGACGGCGGGACGGTGGACAAGGATAAACGATGAGCACTTTGTAAGGGAGGCGGAAGCATGATCTATTACGGGAAAAAGATACTCGCGTTTTTGCTCAGCATTTTTCTGCTCTCCCTTGCGGTATTCTATATCGCCCGCTTAACGCCGGGCGACCCGCTGCGCTCCTATTACGGCGAGCGGGTGGAGAAAATGAGCATGGCGGAGCGGCAGCAGGCGGAGCATCGGCTTGGGCTTGACCGCCCGATTTATGTCCAGTATGCCCGCTGGCTTCAAAATGCGCTGCGGGGGGATCTCGGCATTTCCTATCAGTATAAAACCGACGTGAAAGAAGTCATCGGCGGGCGGATCGGGAACACGCTGCTTCTCGGCGGGATCGGCTTTCTGCTCATTTTCGGGCTGGCGTTGCTGCTCGGTATCGTTTGCGCGTGGCAGGAAAACCGCCTTTTGGATCGGGTAGTCTGTCGGGCGGGTACGGTGATAAGCTGTATTCCCGAGTTCTGGCTCTCCCTCCTGTTGATTTTGATTTTCGCCGTTTGGCTTCGCCTGCTGCCAAGCAGCGGCGCCTATTCGGTCGGTACGGGCGGCGGGATAGCGGATCGCGCCGTTCACCTGATCCTGCCCCTTATCGTGGTGGTCATAGGACATCTGTGGTACTATGCCTATATGATTCGGAACAAAATGCTCGAGGAAGTGCGGTCGGACTATGTCCTCCTTGCAAAATCGAAGGGCTGCGGCAGGGCGCGCATCTTGTTTTGCCACTGCCTGCCGAATATCCTGCCCTCCTATTTGAGCATCATGGCGCTCGCAGTGCCGCATATTCTGGGCGGAACCTATATTGTGGAAACGGTCTTTTCCTATCCCGGGATCGGGACATTGGTCTATGAAAGCGCGCAGTATCGGGATTATAACCTGATGACGGTGCTTTGCCTGCTGACCGGCGTGATCGTGATTTTCTGCAATATGCTGGCGCAGACGGTCAGTGAGCGGATTGACCCGCGGATCAGGGCAAAGGAGGTGACGCCCCATGACAGATGACTTCACCCTTGTCGGCATACGGGAGGTACTAC
>CANQKY010000082.1 GCA_947624575.1 uncultured Clostridia bacterium | reverse complement strand
TATGCGGGCGCTGTACGATATGCGGGAAAGCCGCACAGAAGCCGCCATGCAGGCGATCGAAAAAGCGAACGAGCAGATCGGCGCACTTCCTGCCCTTTCCTCCGACCCCACCTACAAAGCGGCGCTGAAAGCGGCACTTGCGGCGTATCGGAAGGTGCCGCAATCGGAACGGCGGTATGTTTACTCCTACCGCCTGCTTGCCGACGCCATTGACCTTGTGGGCGGCGAGGCTGCCCTAAACGATCCCGCTCTGCCCTATATCGTGGCGATCTCTGTGACCAAGCTGCCCGACAAAACGGCGTATTACGATTCCGAGCGGTTTGATCCGACCGGCATGGTGGTGACCGCCCATTACAGCGACGGGAGCGAAGCCCCGATCGAGGGGTATACGTATGCTCCGACCGGTCTGCTGACGACCGAGGACACTGAAATTCAGATCGTCTACGGTATTCTGAAAACCTCGATCCCGATCACGGTAGCGCCCGCTCCCGATCTCCAGATCAGTACGGTGGAGGAGCTTTTGGAGTTTAGCAGGCAGGTCAATGCCGGCAACCACTTCAAGGGGAAGGTCGTCACGCTGACGGCCGATCTCGATCTGGACGGCGTAGTATGGTCGCCCATCGCCTACCAAAGCAAAAACGCCTTCGAGGGCACCTTTGACGGCGGCTACCATGTGATCCGAAACCTGTTTTCCATGACAAAGGGAATCTTCGGCTTCGCGGGACAGGGGGCTGTGATCCGAAACCTCGGGCTTGCAAGCGGCAGTATTTTAACCACCAACAGCGATGTCGGCGGCATTGTAAGTCAATGTGACGGCGCCGAGATCATCAACTGCTGGAACGGTGCAGCCATCTCTTTTCTGGGGTATATTTCCTACGGCGGCGGCGTGATCGGCAGTGTGCGTTCCTCGGCGGGAGGGCTGATCTCCGGCTGTTACAACACCGGCAGGATCGAGGCGCAGGACGGTCCGATCGGCGGTGTGGTAGGGTATCTGACCACCGGCGCGAATGTCACGGTGGAAAACTGCTACAATATGGGCGCGATCACGCTGACGGGCGACAGCGGCTGGTGGGCAGGCGGTGTGATCGGTCAGGCGCAGGATCAAAACACGCTGAAGCACTGCTACAACGCCGGAACGGTCACCGGAGCGGAAAGCGGTGCGCTCGCAGGCACGCTCACCTCCGGCGTGACGGTCGAGGGGTGCCTATATGACAGCACGGTATCGGCAAATGCGGTCGGGAACAGCACCCATGCCGATGACGTCATTGGAAAGACGACCGAGGAAATGTGCGAAACAGAAACGGTCGCCGCGCTGGGAGAAGGATACAAAGCAGATTTATTTTCTATCGTCAACCACGGATATCCCCTGCTTTTTTGGCAGAAAACCGAGCAGGCGGACGCACTCCTGACGGTCATGGAGAAAATTGACGCGATCGGGGAGGTCACTCTCAAAAGCCGTGCGGCGATCGACGCCGCAAGAAAGGCATATGACGATCTGACCGAGGAATGGAAGCCCTATCTCTCCGATTATCTGAGCAGGCTGGAGCAGGCGGAAGCCGCATGGGAAAACCTGCTGCAACAGGCAAAGGAGGAAGCGAAAAAGGAACTCACGGCATACAAAGACCTTTCCGACTACCGTACCGCCGAGCAGGAGAAACTGCGGGCGATCCTCCGCGAAGCGATAGCGGCGATCGAAAGCGCATTTGATACCGAAGCATTGTCGGAAACGGTTGCCGCCACAAAGGCGCAGATGGACGCGGTGAAAACGGCAAAAGAGCTTTCCGATGAGGAAACGGCAAGCTCACAGGAGAGCAGCACCGAATCGTCCGAAGCACCGCAGGAAAGCAGTACCGAATCGTCCGAAGTGTCGCAGGAGAGCAGTACCACATCGTCCGAAGCGCCGCAGGAAAGCAGTACCGAATCGTCCGAAGCACCGCAGGAAAGCAGCACCGAACCGTCCGAAGCGCCGCAGGAGAGCAGTACCGACTCGTCCAAAGTGCCGCAGGAGAGCAGTACCAATTCGTCCAAAGCGCCGCAGGAAAGCAGCAACACAGAGCCGTCCACAAAATCACCCAAAACCGGAAACGCGGGCACGCTGTCTCTCTATGCTGTTTTCATGGGAGCGGGTCTTTGCGGGCTTCTCCTGACCGAAACAAGAAAGAAAGGATAAACCGCCATGCGAAGCAAACGGTCTTTCTCTCTGCGGTACGCTTTCCTCACCATACTGCTGTCGCTTTCCCTTGTAGCTTTCCCCTGCCCGAATGTCCATGCTGCGGCAAAGGGGGAAACGGTCGGGCATGCGACATGGAGTGTGGAACTATTCACGATCGGCTGCGGCTATCTGATCGAGCCGTGCGAAATGCCCGTCTACCGCGGAGAAACGGCGGCAGAGGGTCTGCTTCGCCTGCTTTGCCAAAACGGCTTTGTGGGATATTACGGCGGCACACCTACCGAGGCATTCTACCTTGCCTATATCGCGGACGGAACGGCATCGGGCGCAAGATACAATCAATATGTGAAAAGCGACACGCCGCCCACCCCGAAGCAGCTTTCCCTTTCCCCCGCGATTCCCTCTCTGCTGACGCCTTATCTCCAAAGCAGTATGCGCTTTTTTGATCCGAACGACTATGCCGAAAACTGGACCGGTTATATCGGTGAGTTTGTGTTTACAAACGGTTCGGGATTGATGTACAGCGTCAATAACAGCTTTCCCAATGTCGGCTTTTCCGAGCGGTATCTCACAGACGGCGATGTGGTGCGGGTGCAGTTTACCTTGGGGTACGGCGCCGATATCGGCGGCATGAGCGCCCTTGGCGGACAGCTTCCCAATACCGGCGGACAGCCGCAGGCGGGCTACTATGCCGTTGCCGACAAGGACGCGCTGACCAAAGCGATGGCAAAGGCGCGTTCGGTTGGACTGACGGCGAACGAAAGCCTGCAAAGCGCCTATGCAAATGCGCGCTCTGTTGCCACGGTGCTGAATGCCTCCCAAAGCGATGTCGATCAGGCGACCCGCGCATTGGAACACGCGCTGACACAGCCGGACAGCACCGTAACGCCCGCGACTGAAAGTACCGGCAGGACAGAATACACCGATAAGCCCGAAAGCAAGACAGCATCAAGCGCCGCTTTACAAACGGCGACACCTCCGGCGGCTGAAATTTCCTCCGGCACAGAAGTGGAAGAAAGCGTGCCGTCCGAAACCACAGACAGCGAAGCGGTCTTGCCGCAGGCGGAAGCCACGCTGACCGAAGCAGAAAGCACGGCTGCGGCAGAACCCGACGGCGGTGAAAGAGCTTCTTTCCCCGTCGGCTTGATGATCGTGAGCATTGCCCTGCCTGCCGCCGTTCTTATACTTTTTGCCGCGTTAGCCTATCGCAAAAAGGCGGATCGGGGGTCGCACGACCATGACTGAGCGGCTGACAGCAGGATTGCTTTGTCTTTTTCTGCTCCTTTCCCCGCTGTCTGTCCCCGCCACGGCAGAGGAAGCCGACACGCCGCTCTCGGTCGCACAGGGGATCGTGGAATGGAAAAAGAAGGATTCCGGTTCACCCGACGGGTGGCTGATGAACGACGCTTTTTTGGAAACGGCAGGCTCCACGGCGGGCGACTGGTACCCGATCGGGCTTTCCCGCCTTGGGATAGACGACCGTTATGAGGATTATCTTGCCGTGCTGGAGGATCGCGTGGAAGCGCGATACCGGCAGCCTGGCAGGCTCAGCGCGGCAAAGGCGACCGAGTGGCACCGCATCATTCTTGCGGTGCTGGCGGCAGGCGGCGATCCGACCGCGTTCGGGACGGACGAAAACGGACAGCCGATCAACCTTCTGGCGGACGGCGTTTATGACCGCGGCAAAGCATCACCGTTGGGGCGGCAGGGGATCAACGGCATGATCTGGGGGCTGATCGCCCTGGACAGCATGCGGTACGAGGTGCCGGAAAACGCCTGTGACACACGGGAATCCATTCTCGCAGAAATTCTGTCAGCCCAGCTTCCGAACGGCGGTTGGGCGATGAACGGCAACGGCGCCGATCCCGATTTGACCGCCATGGCAATACAGGCGTTAGCGCCCTATTACAAGGGAGAGCTTGACACCCGCGCCGATGTCCGCGAAGCGGTGGACAAGGCGCTCGGCTTCCTTTCCGCGAGCCAGCTTCCGACCGGCGGTTTCATGAGCTGGGGTACCGAGAATGTGGAAAGCACCGATCAGGTGCTGATCGCCCTGTGCTGCCTTGGGATCGACCCGCTTCGTGACGCCCGCTTCATCAAGGAGGGACACACCCTGCTTTGGGGGATACTCCGTTACCGTCAGCCGGACGGCGGCTTTGCCCATTCTTTTTCCTACGACCCGCAAAACCCGAACGCCAAGCCCAGTCAGTCCAACAGCATGGCGGGCGAACAGACCCTGCTTGCCATGGCGGCACTTTACAGGCTGGAAAACGGGCTTTCTTCCCTATACGATTTTCGCCCCGAGGAAGCCGGTGCGCCCATATCCGCCGTCTTTTCCGAAAGCGACCGGCAGGCGGTCGACACGCTCCCCGATCCGCTGACGACTGAGCAGTATGTGACCGTCACCGCCCTGCTTGACAAGCTGACAAGATCAGCGGACTTTGCTGAAAAAGCGGCATACCTGCAAAAGCTGATGGCGGCAAAGGCGCAGATCGCGGAGATACAGGCGGAGATCGACAGCCTGAATGCAGTCATTCGGGACAAGCTCTACCCGTTTGAGAGCATCTCCCTTTGGGAGAAGCGGACGGTGGACGAGATTGTCAAACGGTACAATGCGTTAAGCGAATACGACCGCGCCAAAATCGACGGTCGGGAAGATATCCTGAAAGCCAAAGCGCAGATCGACAGTCTGCTGCGCGGGGTGATCCTTTCCGCCATACTTCTGCTCACGGCGGCAGTGACCGCGTTTTTCCTGATCCGCAGGGTGAGAAACAGAAAGGAAGGCGCGCCGTGAAAAAGAATATCCTGGCAGTATGCGGTATCGCCCTGATCCTTGCCATACTGATCAACGGCACACAGGTTCAGTCGGTCAGCGAATACTACCTGACCCATATTGACGACCTCACGCCGGAAAGCGAAAGGGTGACCATAAGCATTCGATGCGATGCGATCTTCCCGCATTATGACGAGCTTGATCCGGCGCTCCGGTCGGAGGAATTTCTGCCGCCCGACGGCGTGATCCTGCCGCCCACCGAATACCGGCTGCGGGAGGGCGATACCGTCTTTGATATTTTAAACAGGGCGGTGCGGCAGAATCACATTCAAATGGAATTTCAGGGAGCGGAGGAAAGCCCGTTCGGGAGTGTATATATCAAGGGGATTCACTATCTCTACGAGTTTTCCTGCGGTCCGCTTTCAGGCTGGGTGTATCGGGTGGACGGCGCATTCCCCCACTACGGCTGCTCGCGGTACACGCTGCGGGACGGTCAGGTGATCGAGTGGCTCTACACCTGCGACCTCGGGCAGGACGCAGGCGCAAAATGGATAGGAGGTCGGGAAAACTGAAAGCGTTTGGAAGCTACCACCCCACGGTGCTGATGATCTATTTTCTGTCGATCCTGCTGATCGCCGCGTTTTTATCCAATCCCGTTTTGCAAACGGAAGCGTTGCTTGGCGGCATACTGTTTTGTGCGACCCTGCAAAGGCGCGGCGACGGGCTGCGCGACCTTGGCTTTTATCTTCCCCTTTTTCTGATGGTCGCCGTCACCAATCCGATCTTTTCCCACAACGGTGTGACGCCCCTTTTCTTCCTAAACGGAAATCCGGTCACTTTGGAAGCGGTTTTCTACGGGATCGCCCTTGCGGTCACGGTGATCGGCGTACTGCTGTGGTGCAAATGCTACAGCAGGATCATGACCGAGGACAAATTCCTCTACCTGTTCGGGCGGGCGGCGCCGAAGCTGTCGCTTACTCTGTCGATGGCGCTGCGGTTCATTCCGGTCTTTCTGCGGCAATCCCGTCGGGTGAGCCGCGCACAGAAAGCCATGGGGCTTTACGCGGGCAAAAGCATACCGGATCGGGTGAAAAACCGGCTGCGGGTGATGACCGCCATGATCTCCTGGTCGCTGGAACACGCCATGGAAACCTCCGCCTCCATGAAGGCGCGGGGGTATGGCAACAAGGGGAGAACCAATTTCTCCCTCTTTCGCTTTCGCGCCTCGGACGGCGCACTGCTTGCCGTTTTGCTCCTTCTGCTCGCCGTTTCCGCCGTGGGAGCGGCTGTCGGCGTGACCGCCTTTTCCTATTACCCCAAAGTGAGCGTCATTCCGCTATCACCCGATGCGCTTACTGTCTATGCGGCGTTCGGCATCTTATCCCTTTTGCCGTCTATCATCGAAGGAAAGGAGGCGGTCGTATGGCGCTTTTACAGGTCGAGGATTTGAGCTTTCGCTATCCGAACGGAGCGCAAAACGCGCTCGACCATATTGATTTGCAGGTGGAACGCGGCGAATTTATGGTTCTGTGCGGACCGTCCGGCTGCGGAAAAACCACCCTATTGCGGTTGCTGAAGCAGGAGCTTGCGCCCGCCGGAGAACGATCGGGACAAATTTTCTATGAGGGCGCTCCCCAAAGCCGACTGCACAACGCCGGTGCGATCGGCTTTGTGCAGCAAAATCCAGAAAGCCAGATTGTCACCGACAAGGTTTGGCATGAGCTTGCCTTCGGCTTAGAGAACATGGGCGTTCCAACCGAGGTGATCCGCCGTCGGGTGGGAGAAATGGCGAGCTTTTTCGGTATCCAAGGCTGGTTCCGCCAGAAAACGGACACCCTGTCCGGCGGACAGAAGCAGCTTTTGAATCTTGCCGCCGTGATGGTCATGCAGCCGAATCTTTTGATTTTGGACGAGCCGACCGTCCAGCTTGACCCCATTGCCGCCGCGGATTTTATCTCCACCCTGCAAAAGCTGAATCGGGAGCTGGGATTGACGATCCTGCTGGCAGAGCATCGCCTGGAGGAGGTGCTCCCAATTGCCGACCGCGTTCTGCTGATGAAAAACGGCAGTGTGCAGCTTTGTGAAACACCGCGCAAAATCGGCGCGGCACTGAAAGCGAACGACCCCATGCTTTTTGCACTCCCCTGCGCCGTGCGGCTCTGGCGGGAATTGGGTGCTGCCGACGACTGCCCGCTGACGGTCAGAGAGGGGCGGGATTTTCTCGTCCGACATGATCCAAAGCCTGCCGCAGCCCCGCCGGAAGCGCCGTACCGCCATGAGGAGGAAGCGACAATCTCCCTTTCCAATGTGTGGTTTCGTTATGAAAAGGAGCTTCCCGATATTCTGCGCGGCAGCTCGCTGACCGTCTTTCGCAAAGAGGTGTTTTGTATCCTCGGCGGGAACGGCGCGGGCAAAACCACGCTTTTGCACGTGATCGCCGGACTGGACAAAGCCTATCGGGGGAAGATCAAAATAGGCGGAAAGCCGCTCGAAAATTATAAGGGCAGCGCACTCTATCGGCAAAACCTCGCCTTTCTGCCGCAGGACCCGCAGACGGTTTTTGTAAAGGACACCGTCCGCGCCGACCTGTCGGAGATTTTGGAGGTCATGGAGCTGCCCCGTTTTGAGCGGGAGGAGAAGATCAAAAGGATAGCAGAAAAGCTCGGCATTACCCGGCTGCTTGACCGTCACCCCTATGATCTCAGCGGCGGAGAACAGCAAAGCTGTGCCCTTGCCAAGGTGCTGCTGTCCGAGCCGAAGATTTTACTGCTCGACGAGCCGACCAAAGGTCTTGACGCCGGTGCAAAGCGATCATTGCAAAAACTTCTGCGGGAGCTTAAAACAGACGGGATCACCGTGTTGCTTGTGACCCATGATCTGGAATTTGCCGCAGAGACCGCCGACCGCTGCGGGCTGTTTTTTGACGGCGAGATCTTATCCGCCGATCCGCCGCAGAAATTCTTTGCGGAAAACAGTTTTTATACCACCGCCGCCAACCGGATCGCGCGCGGGCTTTGGAAAAACGCCGTCACCTGCGAGCAGGTGCTTGCCTGCTGCAAAGCCTCCGAGATGCTCTAATACCAGCTTGCTCAGCCGCCTGAATGGGTTCAGGCGGCTGATTTTCGGAAAAGCGGAAATTAAGTGTTGCGGCAGACAGGCAAATTATGCTATAATAAATCTGTATGCGGCACCGCATACCGGAACCCTCTTCCTGCCGTCCGTTGAGGATTTCGCTCTCCACCGAACGATCGGACGGCAGAATGGAGATTATGGCTATGATTACAGCGATCACCGGCATCAACTGGGGTGACGAGGGGAAAGGGCGTATGGTCGATCTGCTTTCCTCCGATTACGATATCGTGGTGCGGTATCAGGGCGGCAACAATGCCGGTCATACCGTTATCAACCCGCTGGGAAAATTTATCCTCAACCTGCTTCCCTCCGGCATTCTGCGGGAGGAAGTCGTCAATGTGATGGGGAACGGCATGGTGATCGATCTAAAGCATCTCGCCGGTGAGATCGGCCGTCTGCGGGAAGCGGGCGTTGCGATCACGCCGGAGCATTTGAAAATCTCCGACCGCGCCACAATCTGTATGCCCTACCATGTGCTGCTCGACTGCCTGGAGGAGGAACGGCTGGGGGACGCCGCCTACGGCTCGACCAGGCGGGGCATCGCGCCGGTCTACGGCGACAAATATATGAAGAAAACGATTCGCATGGGCGATCTGCTCCATTTGGACGAGTTAAAGGACCGGCTTGCAAAGATCGTGGACTACAAAAACCTGACCATCACCGGCGTGTACGGCAAGGACCCCGTGCCGTTTGAGGATATCTGGCAGTGGGTGGTGACCTATGCCGAGATGTTTCGGGATTACATCTGCGACACCGGCTTATTCCTCGACGAGGCGGCGAAAAATGGGAAAAATATCCTCTTTGAAGCGCAGCTCGGCGCGCTGCGGGATATTGATTTTGGCATCTATCCCTTTACCTCCTCCTCCAACACCATCGGGGCATACGCCCCCATCGGCGCGGGGATTCCGAACCGGAAGCTGGATCTTTCGATCGGCATCATGAAGGCATATTCCACCTGTGTGGGCGAGGGCCCCTTTACCTGCGAGATATTCGGGGAGGAAGCGGAGGCGCTTCGTGCGGCAGGCGGCGAGTACGGCGCGGCGACCGGTCGCCCCCGTCGGGTGGGACCCTTTGATGTGGTCGCCTCCCGCTACGGCGTGCGGGCGCAGGGCGCGGACGAGATCGCACTGACGAAACTGGACGTTCTCTCGGGGCAAAGGGAGATTCCGGTCTGCGTTGCCTACGAGATCAACGGCAAGCGCACCGAGCAGTTCCCCTACGGCAGTGAGCTGGACGCGGCAAAGCCGGTGTTTGAAACGCTGCCCGGGTGGAACTGTGACATCAGCGGCTGCCGGACGCCGGAGGAGCTGCCGCGGGAAGCCCTCTCCTACATCGCCTATCTGGAGGAAAAGGTCGGCTGCCATATCAAATATGTCTCGGTCGGCGCCGAGCGGGATCAGTATGTCGTGATGCCGGAGGAAAACGCATGACCTACTCATTCACCAAAATGCAGGGCTGCGGCAACGATTACATCTATTTTGACTGCTTAAACGGAGAATTGCCCGACCCGCAAACACTCAGTATCCGGCTGTCCGAC
>CANQKY010000081.1 GCA_947624575.1 uncultured Clostridia bacterium | reverse complement strand
TGCATTCGGGCATCGGTTATTTGATCCCCAATGATTTTTTCACTGTTCTCAGTGTCCACTCTTCTTGACAAGTTTCAGTAAAAATCGGCAAGGGTCAAGTGACCCTTGCCGATTTTTGGTGGAGACAGCAGGGCTCGAACCTGCGACCTCACGGATGTGAACCGTGCGCTCTGACCAGCTGAGCTATGCCTCCGAGACAACAATATCATTATAGCACATTCTTTCGATATTGCAAGAGGTAAAATAAACTTTTTCATTTTTTGCCAAAAGAAGGATATCGTCGATTATGCTTGCAATTTCTGCCGAAAGGCGATATAATAATACTCAATATGGGCGGTCGCTCTTTCGGCTGCGCTGAACAAAATCTTTGAGAAGGTGACTGATATGCTGAAAAAGCTGGCTTTGCCCACCGTTTTGCTTTGTGTTTTTATTCTTGCGGTCGCGTGTTTGATTCGGTTGGAGCGGCAGCCTGCCGAAACGCCGACGCTGGCTTTGCCCACTTCCGATACCGTTTCCGCTCTGCCTGAGGAATCTTCCGTAGAAGAAACGCCCTCTGCCGATGGAGGCAATCAGCTTCGGATCATGGTGGTGACCGAGACCTGCCGCAAGCGGGAAACGCCGTATATCAACGGAAATGTGTTGACAATGCTCGAAAAAGGAACCGAGGTCACGGTGGTCGGCGATACGATCAACAATTACTATGCTTTGACCTCCGGCGGCTATGTTCACTCCGATTATCTGGCGGATATTTCCACCATTGCCAGCTCCGCTTCCTCCGAAAGTGAGCGGATCATGTATACGCAGGTGTCCTGCCGCCGCCGAGCCGAGCCGAGCATGGACGGAGAGGTGCTTGAGATGCTGGATTCCGGCACAAGGGTCACGGTTGTCCGGCTGGACGATAGCGGCTATTATGAGCTGAGTGACGGCACCTATGTCCATTCTGATTATCTGGCAGCCACTCCGCCGGAAGCCGACAGCGAGGACGAATAACAGTGGCGCAAGCCAAGGCAGATCCGCTTAAAAATCTGTTGATTTTCTTTCCTCTTTTTGGTATGATATAACTTAGAAGCGAACAGAAGGGGGATTCGATATGAAACTGCTTGTAAAAGGTGTGGCTGTGCTTACCGCTGCGCTGTTTGCCGCCAAATGCGTATTTACCTTGTTGGACAGTGTTTGCTTTGTAAGACATTATACCACGGTGGAATAGTTTGTCCCAACAGCCTTCCCGTAAGCGGGAAGGCTGTGATTGTTCTGTGAAAGGAGGTACCGGCAAAATGTGGAAGCTGCTGCCTTTCTTAAAGCCTTACCGGAAACAGGCGATTGTCGGTCCTCTGTTCAAGTTTCTGGAGGCGGTATTGGAGCTCACGGTACCGCTGGTGATGATCCGGCTGGTGGATCGCGGCGTGGCAGAGCGGGATATGCCCTATATCTGGCGCATGGCGGGACTGCTTGTGCTGATCGCCGCCGTGTCATGGGGCTTTGCTTTGATCTGCCAGTACTCGGCGTCGATCGCTTCACAAGGAACCGGCACGCTGCTCCGTAACGCACTGTATAAAAAGGTGAGCGGAATGTCTCATGCCCAGCTTGACAAGCTCGGCACCCATTCGCTCATTACCCGTATCACCAACGATGTAAACCAGCTTCAAACAGCGGTCGCCATGCTGATTCGGCTGGTGGTGCGCGCACCGTTTTTGGCAGTGGGGGCGGTGTTTATGGCGATGACCATCGACCTGCGGCTGTCGCTGGTATTCGTGGTGGTGATGCCGCTGATTGCCCTGATCCTCTATCTGATTATGAGCCGTTCTGTTCCGTATTTCCGTGCAATCCAGAAAAAGCTGGATCGGATTTCCCTTTACACCCGTGAATCTCTCTCCGGTGTACGGGTGATTCGCGCCTTTGCCCGCCAAAAGGAGGAGGAAGAAAAGTTTTATGCCGCCGGTGACGATCTGGCTGAAACCTCGGTGCGGGTGGGAAAGCTGTCCGCTCTCCTGTCACCGCTTACTTCTCTGGTGATGAACGGCGGTATCGCGGTGATTTTGTTCTGCTCGGGCAGTCAGGTCAATATCGGACGGCTGACCCAGGGGGAGATTATTGCCTTTGTCAACTATATGACCCAGGTCATGCTGGCACTGGTGGTGGTGGCAAATCTGGTGGTCATTTTTACCAGGGCCTCCGCTTCCGCCGCCCGCGTGAACGAGGTGCTGGCGATCGAGCCGGATATCACCTCACCGAAAGACCCGATCCCCTTTCCGGCGGATCGGTCAAAACCGGCGGTCGAGTTTGCGGGCGTATCCTTTTCCTATCATGCCGATGCCGAATCTCTGGTGCTGCAGGACATCTCCTTTTCCGTTTCGGCAGGGGAGACGATCGGTGTGATCGGCGGTACCGGCTCCGGCAAATCCACGCTGGTGCAGTTGATTCCCCGTTATTATGACGCCACCGAAGGCGAGGTGCGCCTGTTCGGCGCCGACTCGCGTCGGTATGACCTAAAGGCGCTGCACCGGAAAATCGCGGTCGTACCGCAATATGCCTCGGTGTTGTCCGGCAGATTGCGGGATACGCTCTCCATGGCGGCGCCCGACGCTTCGGAAGAACGGCTTTGGCACGCCTTGTCGGTGGCACAGGCGACCGAATTTGTAGAAAAATTGCCGAACGGGTTGGACACCCTGATCGATCAGGGCGGTAAAAATCTTTCGGGCGGGCAGAAGCAGCGGCTCACCATTGCCCGCGCACTGGTCGGCGATCCCGATATCCTGATTTTGGACGACAGCGCCAGCGCACTCGACTATGCGACCGACGCCGCGCTTCGCCATGCGCTGCGAACCGAGCTTTCGGATATAACGGTATTTATCGTCTCGCAACGGGTCAGCGCCATTCGCCATGCCGATCGGATCTTGGTGCTGGACGACGGCAAGTCGGTAGGGCTTGGCACCCATGCCGATCTGCTGGCAGACTGTCCGGTCTATCGGGAGATCTGCGCGTCTCAGCCGGGGGGAGGAGGGAGACGATGAATAGAAAAGCTCTCCTTCGTCGCCTTCTTGCCTATACAGCGCCCTATCGCGTGTTTTTGCTTTTATCCTTTTTGTCGGCGCTCGTCAGTGTGGCGCTCACCCTCTGGATACCGGTACAGATCGGGCAGGTGATCGACTGTATGGTCGCCCCCGGCGCGGTGGACTTTGCCGCTTTGCCTCCGCTTTTGGTCCGGCTGACCGTCACCATTCTCGCGGCGGCGCTTTTCCAGTGGCTGATGTCCTATTTTATCAATCTCATCATCTACCGGACGGTCAAGGATCTTAGAAACCGGCTTTATCACAAGCTCGGTACACTGCCGCTGTCCTATATCGACTCCCATGAGCATGGCGATATCATCAGCCGTGTGGTGAATGATATTGATCTGGTCGCGGACGGACTGCTTCAGGGCTTTACCCAGCTTTTCACCGGTGTGATCACCATTTTGGGCACGCTGTTTTTCATGCTCCGTGCCGATCTCTGGGTCGCGCTGACGGTGATTCTGCTCACCCCGCTCTCCCTGTTTGTGGCGGCGTTCATCGCCAAAAACACCTTCCACCATTTCCACCGCCAGTCCGAAACGCAGGGAAAGCTCTCGGGCTATGTGGAGGAAACGGTGGGGAATCAAAAGCTGATCCGCGCCTTTGCCTATGAGGAGCAATCGACAAAAAAGTTTCGGGAGATCAACGATCTTTTGTATCTCCACGGACAAAAGGCGCAGTTCTTTTCCTCTCTCTCCAACCCCACGACCCGCTTTGTCAATGCGATCATCTATGCGGCGGTCGGGTTGACCGGCGCACTCCGCGCCGTGTACGGCGGGTTGACGGTGGGACAAATCTCGATGTTTTTAAGCTATGCGAACCAGTACACCAAGCCCTTTAACGAGATCACCGGCATCATTGCCCAGCTTCAAACGGCAATGGCGTCGGCGGAGCGTGTCTTTGCCGTGCTGGACGAAACGGAGGAATCGCCCGACGCCGCCGGAAGCCTTCCCACGGTAAAGGGAGAGGTCACAGTCTCCGACCTCTCCTTCGGGTACAGCCCCGATCGCCCGCTTTTGACCAATTTCACACTTACCGTTCCCGCAGGCTCCACGGTGGCGATCGTGGGTCCGACCGGTTGCGGCAAAACTACCCTGATTAACCTCCTGCTCCGGTTTTATGAGCCGGACAGCGGCGTGATTCGGATCGATGGCACCGATATTAGCAGTCTGCCCCGCGATACCCTTCGCCGCAGCTACGGTATGGTGCTTCAAGAATCGTGGCTTTTTTCGGGTACGGTGCGGGAGAATATCGCCTACGGTCGTCCCGATGCGACCGATACGGAGATCAAAGCGGCGGCGGAAGCGGCATATGCGGCACCCTTTATTCGCCGCCTGCCCCGCGGGTATGACACCATGATCTCGGAGGACGGCAACAACTTGAGCCAGGGGCAAAAGCAGCTTTTGTGCATTGCACGGGTGATGCTTGCCGACCCGAAGATTTTGATTCTGGACGAGGCGACCAGCAATATCGACACCCGTACCGAGATACTGGTGCAGCGTGCGTTTCGGGATATGACCGAGGGACGCACCGCTTTTATCGTGGCGCACCGGCTTTCCACCATCAAGAATGCCGATCTGATCCTCGTGATGAAAGACGGCAAAGTGGTGGAGCAGGGTACCCATGAAACACTGCTGGCAAAGGGCGGATTTTATCACACGCTCTATTACAGCCAGTTTGCCACCTGATCGCTGTTTACCTGAATCATCGTGAAAAACGGTATTGAAATGGGGGATTAAGATGGATATTTTCGGTGTGCTGACCTTGGTTGGCGGACTGGCGCTGTTCCTGTTCGGCATGAATGTCATGGGCGGCGCATTGGAAAAGAAGGCGGGGAACAGGCTCCAGTCCATTCTGGAGCGGCTCACCTCCAATCCGTTTAAGGGATTTTTGCTCGGCGCACTGGTCACGGCGATCATACAATCCTCCTCGGCTACCACCGTTATGGTGATCGGCTTTGTCAACTCGGGACTTATCAAGCTGGGACAGGCTGTCGGCGTGATCATCGGCTCGAATGTCGGCACCACCGTCACCTCATGGATACTCAGCCTTGCCAATTTACAGGGGGACAGCTTCATCGTTCGACTTTTCAAGCCCACCACCTTTACACCTGTTTTGGCTTTGATCGGGATCATTCTCTATATGATGCCGAACGCCGGCAAGAAAAAGGACACCGGCACGATTCTGCTCGGCTTTGCGGTACTGATGTTCGGCATGAGCACCATGTCGGGCGCGGTGGAGCCGCTTGCCGATGTGCCGGAATTTACCCGTATACTGGTACTCTTCCAAAATCCGATCCTCGGTGTGTTGATGGGCACGGTATTGACCGCCGTGATCCAGTCCTCGTCTGCATCGGTCGGTATTTTGCAGGCGTTGTCTGTCACCGGTGCGATCACCTTCGGCAATGCCGTACCGATCATTTTGGGACAGAATATCGGCACCTGCGTCACCGCGCTTTTGTCCTCAGTGGGCGCAAACAAAAACGCCAAACGGGCTGCCATGGTGCATTTTTACTTCAATGTCATCGGCGGTATGGTCTTTCTGGCGCTGTTTTATCTCTTTAGGTGGCTCTTTCCGCTTCCTATGCTGGGTGCCCCGATCGGCGGACTGCAAATCGCGATAGTACATACTGCGTTCAACCTGCTGTCCACCCTGATTTTCCTGCCCTTTACCGGTGTGCTGGAAAAGCTCGCCTGCCTCACGATCCCCGATACCAAAAAGCCGGCGGAGGAGGAAATCTCACTGCTGGACGAGCGTCTGCTCGGCACACCGGCACTGGCGATCGCACGAAGCCGCGATTTGACGGTGCAGATGGCGAATGCGGCGCGCACAAATCTCCTTGCCGCACTGGAAATGGTATCGGATTATAAGGAGGATCAGGTTGCCCTTATGAATGAGCGGGAGGAGCAGATCGACAAGTATGAAGATGTGCTCGGCACCTATCTGGTGCGGCTTTCCTCCCGCAATCTGACACAGCAGGACAGCCGTGAGATTTCCAAACTCCTGCATACCATCGGGGATTTTGAGCGGATTGGCGACCATGCGATCAATCTTCTCAAAACCGCGCAGGAGATTGACCGGAAGCAGGTTTCCTTCTCGCCCGAGGGAACAAAGGAGCTGTCGGTGCTCAAGCAGGTGCTGCATGATATTCTGGATCTGACGGTCGATTCGTTTGAGAAGGACGACCTCCAAAAGGCGTACAAGGTAGAGCCGATGGAGCAGGTGGTTGATGATTTGACCAGAGATATTCGCAGCCGTCATATCAAGCGGTTGCAGGAGGGCGACTGCACCATTGAGCTGGGCTTTATCCTCTCCGACCTGCTGACCAATTACGAGCGTGTGGCGGATCACTGCTCCAACATTGCCGTGGCGTTGATCGAGGTGACACAGGGGAGCTTTGACACCCACGAATACCTCAACAATGTCAAAGAGGAAAGCGAGGACTTCAGCCGCCGCTATCAGGTGTATAAAGCCAAATACCATCTTTGATGTCGGATAAGGAGGGAGTGTATTGCGCGCTGATCTGCACTGTCATACCTACCATTCGGACGGCTCCTTCTCTGTGCAGGAGCTGGTAGCTGCCGCACGGGCAGTCGGACTTTCCACCGTCGCCCTGACCGACCATGACAATATGGCGTCGGCAAAGCAGGCAGAACACCTTTCCACCCCCGATTGCAGAGTGGTGGGCGGTCTGGAGCTTTCGACATGGGATACCCGACGGCAGCGAAATGTGCATCTGCTCTGCTACCTGCCCGATCTTGACGGCAGCACTGCTTTGGCAGAACTCTGTCGGGAAATATCGGATCGCCGCAATACCGCCGGACGACAGATGCTAGAGAGGATCGCGGCGGACTACCCGATTGACCCTGACCGCGCGCTTTTCTATGCCGCTCATTCCTCGGCGCTCTTTAAGCAGCATATCATGCACGCCATGATGGACGCAGGATTGACCGATCGGATTTACGGTCCGCTTCGCCGCACTCTTTTTGCTTCCGGCAGCCCCTATCGGATCGGGATCACCTATCCGTCGGTGGAGGAGGGCTTGGCGGCGATCAAAGCGGCGCATGGCATCGCAGTGCTGGCGCACCCTTATGAGTACGATTCACTCGAACTGATGACCGAGATTGCGGATTTACTTGACGGGATCGAGGCGTATCACCCCTCTGCTTCCCCCAAACAGCGGGAGGAGCTTGCAAAGTGGGGGAGAGAACGCGGGCTTTTGATTACCGGCGGCTCGGATTTTCACGGTATGTATAACAGCCGCGTTCCGAATCCGCTTGGAGCCGTACTCGCTCCGCCGCAGACGGCGGAAAAACTATTTCAAATAAAAGCCGGTTTTTAAGACAAACTGTGAAAAAGGAGTGTTGACTATGACTTACCGGTATCAAACCCATGGGATCTGTTCCCGTGCGATCTTTGTCAGCCTGTCTGAGGACGGGGTCATCGAAGACGTTCGCTTTCAGGGCGGCTGCAACGGGAACACACAGGGGGTGGCGGCGCTTTGCATCGGCGCAAAGGCAGTCGATGTGATCCCACGACTGGAAAACATTGACTGCGGCGGACGGGGCACCTCCTGTCCGGCACAGCTTGCCGAGGCATTGAAGCTGGCGCTTGCCAAGCAGGAATAGCAAAAAGCCGAGTGAACACACTCGGCTTTTTCATCTGATCTACTTGAATTTTCAGAACCGATATGCTATAATGACCACGGAGCGATTCTCAGCGAAAGTGTGTGCTGCGATGTGCGAATCTATGGGCTCTGTGCAATAAAGCACCGTGAACCATGTCAGGCGGGGAACCGAGCAGCATTAAGCGGTTGTCTTTATGTGCCGCAGATCAACCTGTATGTTCGCACATCACAGTACATTCTTTCGCATTTCTTTAACTGAAAAGGGGGGTTCTCTTGTATCTTGCACTCTATCGCAAATGGCGACCGAAGCGGTTTGCCGATCTGATCTCACAGCCGCATATCACCGCCACGCTGCAAAACGAGGTGCGGCAAAACCGGATCGCGCACGCCTATCTCTTTACCGGCTCGCGCGGCACGGGGAAAACCTCCATGTCTCATATCTTTGCCAAGGCGATCAATTGCCTTCACCCGATCGACGGCGAGCCCTGCCTGTCCTGTGAAATCTGCCACGGCTTGGAGGACGGCAGTATTCTGGACGTGATCGAGATCGATGCTGCGTCCAACAGCGGTGTGGATAATATCCGCGATCTGCGCGAGGCAGCGAATTTCATGCCCTCCCGCTGCCGATATCGGGTGTATATCATAGACGAGGCGCATATGCTCTCGACCGGTGCGGAAAATGCGCTGCTCAAGATCATGGAGGAACCGCCTGCTCATGTGGTGTTTATCCTTGCGACCACCGAGGTGCATAAAATATCGCCCACCATTCGTTCCCGTTGCCAGCGGTTTGATTTCCATCGGATCCGCACCGAGGACATGGTGGCGCGGCTTTTGATGATCGCGCGGGAGGAAGGTCTTTCGCTGACCGGCGATGCGGCACAACTACTGGCTCGTATTGCAGACGGCGGTATGCGGGACGCACTCTCTTTGCTGGATCAGTGCGCCTCCTTTTCCCAAATGATCGACCTCAAAACGGTCAGCACCGCCGCAGGAATCGCCGGACGGGACGATCTGTTTGCCGTTTCGGAGGCGATTGCGGCAAAAAAGCCGGAAGCAGCGCTGAAAATCATTCAGGAGCTTCATGACCGTTCCAGAGATCTCGAACGGTTTTGTGAGGAACTTTTGGATCACTACCGCAATCTGATGCTGATGAAAACACTCGACCACCCGGAGGATATGGTAATCTGCCTGCCGGACGAGCTGGATCGGCTGGACGCACTGGCAGAGCGCTGCCCGCTTTCCGAGATTCTCTATTGCATGACGGTGTTGCAGGATACCCTTGCTTCGCTTCGGCGCACCGCGGGGAAACGGGTGGCAATGGAGCTTTGCATGATTCGGCTATGCACCCCGTCCCTTTCGGAGGACCCGACTGCGATCTTAAGCCGACTGGACGCGCTGGAGGCGGCTGTTCGCGCCGGAGGTGCCGTGCAGGAGGCTGAGCCGATTCGGGAGGAACCGGTCGTCACGCAGGAAATGCCGGAACCCGAGCCGGAAGAACCGCCGCAGCAGGAGCCAAAAACGCAGCAGGAACCAAAAATAGAAGCAAAGCCTGTTTTTGAGAAAATGATCGACTGGCCGGAGGTATTGAATCGGATCAGGCAGAAAAATCCGCTTTTGTATGCGCTGCTCTCCGATTCGGTGGCTTATGTGAAAGAGGACACATTGCTGATCGACTCGCCGAATCATATGCTCGGGCAGATGCTCAGGCAGCAGGGACACAGCGGGACGATCCAACAGGCATTGGCAGAGCAGACCGGACGCAAATACCGACTGGTGCTGCGGGGAAATAAAACGGAACCAAAGGAATCCGCATTGCTGCGCTCCATTTTGCAGCAGGCCCAAGCGGCGGGCGTCCCGACCGAGCTGCCCGACGCCGGTACACCGACAGAAGAAAGGTAGGAAACAGTATATGAAAGCAAGATTGCCGCAGGGCTATGGAAAAGGCTCCAACAATTTTAACGATATGCTGAAAAAAGCGCAGAAGATGCAGGAGGATATGAAGCTCGCACAGGAGGAGCTGGAGCAAAAGGAGTTCACTGCCGCATCGGGCGGCGGTGTGGTGACTGCCACCGTCAGCGGGAAAAAGGAGATTATCAGTCTCACCATCAAGCCGGAAGCGGTCGATCCCGACGATGTGGAG
>CANQKY010000080.1 GCA_947624575.1 uncultured Clostridia bacterium | reverse complement strand
TCGTACTCGCATTGTTTAATTTTCAAGGTCCGCGCCGCTCCCCTTTTTGGGGACAGCTTCATTAGTATACCACCTCCCTCACCCTTTGTCAACACCTTTTTTTATCTTTTTTTGAATTATTTTTGAACGCCAAAATGTGGGGTTTTTGCTTCCTATATCTTGTGATTTTTCCTCTTTTTTACGGGAATCCAAAAAACCGTCTTGCAATTTTCGGAGAGTGTGTTATAATAGATTTCGCTGTGATATGCGCCCGTAGCTCAGTTGGATAGAGTGTCAGACTCCGACTCTGAAGGTCGCCGGTTCGAATCCAGTCGGGCGTACCAAAAATCGGCAAGGCATATGCCTTGCCGATTTTACTTTTTCACTTATTACCGGAACATCACCGTTCTGCCAGTTCGGCGTTATGCTTTTTCATGATCGCATTGATGCGGTCGGTCGGTTTGAGCAGCTCATTGATCGAATTATCATAATTGAGGGTATCGATGAGCAGCGCGATATACTTTGACATATCGACATTGCAGTACCACTCCCGTTCCAGCAGCTCGGGCGGCGAATAAATAAGGTTGGTGGTGAAAATTTTGTCGATCAAGCCCTGTTCGTAATACTGGTCGAATTTCGCCAGCCCCTCTACAAACAGTCCGAAGGTGGCGAACACGAAAATCCGATTGGCGCCCTTTTCCTTGAGCTTCACCGCGATATCCAAAATCGACTCGCCGGAGGAGATCATATCGTCCACGATGATGAGGTCCTTGCCGCCGACGTCCTTGCCCAGGAACTCATGCGCCTCGATGGGGTTGCGGCCGTTGACCAGAATCGAATAATTCCGCCGCTTATAGAACATACCCAGCTCCAGCCCCAGCACCGAGGAGAAGTAGATACAGCGTCCCATGCCGCCCTCGTCCGGCGAGACGATCATCACATGGTCGCGGTCGATCCTCACGTCGGGCACCTGCCGGATCAGGGCTTTGATCATCTGGTAGGTCGGGTGAACATTGTCAAAGCCGCCGAGCGGGATTGCGTTTTGCACGCGGGGATCGTGCGCATCAAAGGTGAGGATATTGCTGACCCCCATTGCCTGAAGCTCCTGCAGCGCCAGCGCGCAGTCGAGCGACTCCCGCGACGAACGGCGGTGCTGCCGACCCTCGTACAGCATCGGCATAATGACCGTGATCCGCCGTGCCTTGCCGCCGAGGGAGGCGATCACCCGTTTGAGGTCCTGATAGTGTTCGTCGGGACTCATCGGGACGGTCATACCGTACATATTATATGTAACGCCGTAATTGAAGCAGTCGCAGAGGATATAGGCGTCAAGGCTCCGCGCCGAGTGATGAAAAACGGCCTTTCCCTCGCCGGTACCGAAACGGGGGCAAACAGCAGGTACCACAAAGGAAAAGCCGTCAGAGGTCTTGCGCCACTGCGTCAGATAATAATCGACCTTTTTTGAGATCTCCTCGCAACCGCGCATACTGATAAGCGCGAGATCGCCGAACGGAGCGTGTTTGAATGCTGCTGATTCCATGATCCTACCTCCGGTAATGTCTGAAAAGGGTGTGGTTCGTCTAATGTTATTATATCACATCTCACGCCGTGAGGAAAGAAATATTTTCATTTTTTATAAAGGAAAGATTGGGAGTGCTGCACCCGCGTCGGAAGCGGTATCGAAGCGGAGTGCTTCTTAATGAAATAGAGCAGATGAAAAAGGACACTGGCGGCTGGCTTTCTGTGCTGCGGTATGATTTGTTTCGATTTTTCACTTATGCCGCATACAGGCACGCTTCCGATTTTCACCGAGATACCAGCAACCGAATGTTTTTCTAAAGGGAGCCAAGAGGGGAAAATCTTTTTCTGAAAAAGACTTTCCCCTCTTGTGGGTCGTTACCGCGCTTTCGGTTTCCACAAAGAAAGAGCGTCTACTGTAAGGCAGCGATTTCCACCGAGCAAATTGAGCTTTTGCGTCTGCTATAAGATAGTGGTTTTCAGATAGCTAGTTCTTTTTGAATCCCACCACCATGCTGACGCATGGTTCCCCTCCCTTTGACAAGGGAGGTTTTGACAAAAACGGCAATACAGCGACACGCAAAAAGGGGCTAAGCCCCTTTTTGCGTGCCATACGGTTTTATTTACCCTGACCGGCGACTGCCTGTTCGGCGTACTTATTGTTGACCAGCTCGCCATAGGGCGCCTTTTCGCTCAGCTCGCCCGCTTCGCTCATGACGGTCTGGAGCCGCTCGAAGGCGTTTTCGCTCATGACCGGTGTGGCGCACCATGCGTCAATCGACCGGTAGCTTTCCACCGCGCTGGTCAGAAGCTCCAGATCGCTGTCCGGAAAAGAGGGCGCGATCGTCTTGGCGATTTCCTCCGCCGTGTGGGACGCCACCCACTGCTGCCCCTTATACAGGGCATTCACAAACCGCTGCATCACATCGTCGTTCTTCTGGAGCCACGACTTGCTCGCAAAATAGGCGGTATAGGGAATCTCGCCGCTCTCGGCTCCGACCGACGCCACGATATGCCCTTTCCCCTCGGCAACCAGACTGGAGGCAGTCGGCTCGAACAGCGCGACATAATCTCCGGTGCCGCCGATAAAGGCGCTTGCCATCATCGAGAACTGCACGCTGTTGTCAAAGATCACATCGTCGATCCCCTTATGACGGCAGACATATTGCAGCGTCATGTAGGGCACGCCGCCCGCGCGCCCGGGCAGCAGCGTTTTGCCCGAAAGCTCGCTCCAATCGAAGTCCGGTTCTTCCTCCCGACTGAGGATAAACGCGCCGTCCCGCTGGGTGACCTGCGCCACCACCTGCATGTAGTCCTCTTTGCCCTCGTTGTAGACATAGATGGTAGCCTCGGGACCGGCAAAGCCAATGTCCGCATCGCCCGACAGCACCGACGCCATCACCTTGTCGGCGCCCTCGCCGTTTATCAGCTCCAGCTCGATTCCCTCGTCGGCAAAATACCCCAGCTCGATCGCCGCGTATTGGGGCGCGTAAAAGACCGAGTGAGTCACCTCGCTGAGGGTCAGCTTCACCGGCTCCGCCTTTGAGACGGCGTCCGCCGGCTCGGGGTCTGCTTCGCCACAGGCGGTCAGGCTGACTGTCGCCAGCAGCGCACAGAGGGCTGCGGTCACCCGCTTGCGTACTTTTGTTTGTTTCATAACCAAACGCTCCTTTCATCACAACAGAATATGTACTTTCGTCTGCCAAGGTTCCGGCAGACGAAAGCCTTTATCCCCGATCGTGGCTGATAAACCGTGTGCAGAGCCACTGCGCCAGCCGCACCGCCTGATACATCAGAGCGGCGACCAGTGCGAGGATCAGCACGCCGGTCATCACCAGATCCATCTGGAACACCTGCCCGCCGTAGACGATCAGATATCCCAGCCCCGCCTTGGACACCAGAAATTCGCCCGCGATCACGCCGACCAGTGAAAGACCGATGTTGATCTTCAGCGAATTGAACAGGGTGTGGAGATTGGCAGGAAATACGATATGCCGGAAGATCTGCCGTCGGGAGGCGCCGAAGGTACGCGCCATTTTGATGAGGTCCTCATCGGTATGCAGAAAGCCCGAAAGCATCTCCATGACCGTGACGATCAGCGAAATGGCAAGCGCCATGACAATGATCGCGCGCGTGCCCGCTCCGGCAATGATGATGATGACCGGACCGAGCGCGATCTTCGGCAGGGAATTGAGCACCACCAGATAGGGCTCAAACAGGCGGGAAAGAAAGGGCGACCACCAGAGCCCGATCGCCAAAGTCAAGCCGATCAATACCCCCAGCGAAAAACCGACCAGCGTTTCGTACACCGTCACGCCGATGTGGGTCGGCAGATGATTGGACGCCACATTGAGAAGCGTGCGCCAGACTCTGGACGGACTGCTGACCACAAAGCTGTCCAGCACGCCCCACCGCCCAAGCAGCTCCCACAGCGCAAGCAGCAAAAATAAAAGCAGCCACTGCAGGCAGAACACCAGATAACGGCGGCGCTTTTGCTGTTTTAAATAGACGCGGCGGGAGGCGGATCTTTCTTTTTCTTCATTCCACATACACATCAAGCTCTTTCCACACAAGATTGAAATACGAGGAAAACTCCGGCTGGTTCCGGCAGAGCAGCGGCGTGCGCTCGGGCAGATCGAAGCAAATGTCATGCTCCGCCCGCAGCCTCGCCGGACGGCCGGAGAGTACCAGTATCCGGTCGGACATACTGATGCTTTCGGGTATATCATGGGTGACCATCAAAATGGTCTTATGCTCCCGCCGCAGGATACGGTAAACGTCGTCGCTGACCGCCAGACGGGTCTGGTAGTCGAGCGCCGAGAACGCCTCGTCCAGCAGCAGGATATCCGGCTGCATGGCAAGGGTGCGGATCAGCGCGGCGCGCTGCCGCATACCGCCCGAAAGCTGCGCCGGATAGCTGTCCCGAAATTCGTAAAGCCCGTAGGTTTTCAGCAGTTCTTCGGCATAGGAAAGGCGTTCGGCGGTGTCCTTGCCCTGCACCTGAAGCCCGAAAATCACATTCTTCCAGATCGTCCGCCAGGGCAGCAGGTAATCCCGCTGGAGCATATAGGCGATCTTGGGCGTAATGCCGGTCACCGGCTCACCGTAGACCCACACGCTGCCGCCGGTTGGGGTCAGAAGCCCCGAAATGATCGAGAGCAGCGTGGATTTGCCACAGCCGGACGGACCCACGATACTGACGAACTCCCCCTCCCGCACCGAGAAGCTGAGGTCGTCGATCGCCGCCGTTTCGCCGTTTTTCGCCTGATAGGTCTGGGTGAGATGCTCCACCCGCAATGCCTCCTGCAAAGGCATCACCCCCTCTTGTTCCGATCGTGACCGCACCCGCATGCTTTGCACCGGCGGGGTCACGGCATAGGCGCTCTAAAGCGGGCGCCTATACCGTATCGTATGCGAAAGAAGAATTTTTGGTGCGGCAAAAGGGATTTGATTGGCTTTGTGAAAACCGCTGTCTTACAGCAGACGCGAAGTTTTCACTTGCTCGGTGAAAATCGTAATCTCACAGCAGACGCTCTTTCTTTGCGAAAACAGACGGCTCGGTAACGACCCACAAGAGAGGAAAGTCTTTTTCAGAAAAAGATTTTCCTCTCTTGGCTCTCCTTAGAAAAACGTTCGGTTGCTGGTATCGCGGTGAAAATCGGAAGCGTGCCTGTATGTAGCATGGTGCAAAATTGGAACAAGGCACACCGCAACACAGAAAGCCTGCCGCCAGTGTTCTTTTGATACGGTGTGGTAACAAAAGGCATTCAGTGAAGAGTGAAAAAGTAAAAAGCGGTGGTTTTCCGTTTGGAAAACCACCGCTTTTTGGTGACCCGTACGAGAATCGAACTCGTGTTACCGCCGTGAAAGGGCGGTGTCTTAGCCGCTTGACCAACGGGCCGCTGGTACCGGTAATTGGATTCGAACCAATGACACTGCGGGTATGAACCGCATGCTCTAGCCACCTGAGCTATACCGGCACATTTGCTTTGACGGGTCAAAGCAAATAATAGTATAGGATATTCGGTATCTTTTGTCAAGTGGTTTTTGAAAATTTCCGCCTGCATATCCGCCTAAATCTCCGCATAGGGTGAAATAACAAACCATACGCGGGAGGGATTATGATGCAAACCGCCAGAATGGGGGACCTCCATGAAAAGGAGGTCATCTGTATGCGGGACGGCTACAAGCTGGGCTTTGTGGACGATCTGGAGCTGGACATCGACGCCGCCACGGTGCGTGCGCTGGTGATCTACGGCAAGGCAAAGCTGTTCGGACTGCTGGGGCGGGAGGACGATACGGTGGTGCCGTGGCAGGCGATCGAGGTGATCGGGGAGGACGCGGTTCTGGTGGATTTTCCCTCGCCCGCGCGTCCGCCCCGCCGCCGCGGGCTTTTCTTTGGAGGACGGTAATGTGAAACGACTAGCTTGCTCTCTATTGTGCTGTCTGCTTCTTGGCGGCTGCGTGCCGCGTCCCGAACAGCAGACCTCCCCCGCCGCGCCGGTGAACGAAACCCGCTGTGCTGTCTGGCTTTCCTATTTGGAGCTGCGCCAAATGCTGGGCGGACGGGACGCGGCGACCTTCACCGCTGCTGCCACCGAAACACTCGCCGCGCTGCACGACCTTGGTACCACCGACCTGCTTTTGCAGGTGCGCCCGTTCGGGGACGCGATCTATCCGTCCGAGCTGTTCCCGCCCTCGGCGGTCGCGTCGGGGACTTATAATGTCCCCCTTTCCTACGATCCTCTGCCGATCTTGATCGACATGGCACACGGCATGGGTATGAAAATCCACGGCTGGATCAATCCGCTGCGGCTTGCCACCGCCGAGGAGCTTGCCACCCTGCCTGCCGACGCACCGCTTGGCAGATGGCTCGGCACCGATGTGATCCGTATGGTGAACGGCAGGGGGTATCTGAATCCTGCCTGTCCCGAAGCGCGGGAGATGATCTGCGACGGTGTGACCGAGCTTCTGCGGTACGATCTGGACGGGATTCATCTGGACGATTACTTCTATCCCACCACCGATCCCTCCTTTGACGAGAGCGCCTATCGGGCGGCCGGAGAGGTGCCGCTCGCCGCGTTTCGGCGGGAGCAGGTTTCCCTTCTGGTGTCGGAGCTGTATGCACGGGTGAAGGAGACCAAACCGGACGTCCTGTTCGGGATCAGTCCGGCGGGGAATATCCAAAACGACGAGGAAAAGCTCTATGCCGATGTGATCCGCTGGGGGAGCGAATCGGGCTTTGTGGATTATCTGATGCCCCAGCTATATTTCGGGTACGCCCATGAAACGCTCCCCTTTTCGCAGGCGCTGGCGGAGTGGAAAGCGATCTGTACCGATCAAACTGTCGCGCTCTGGGCGGGGCTTGCCTGCTATAAGGCGGGGCAGGAGGACCGGTATGCCGGTGCGGGGCAAAACGAGTGGCGCACCGATTCGGACATTCTTGCCCGACAGGTGGGGGAGCTGCTGGCAGACAAACAGGTGGCGGGGATCGCGCTCTACCGTGCCGGTACGGTGCTCTCCCCCGAAGCGGGAATCCAGACCGAGGCGGTCGGTAAGATGACCGATACCCTGAGGGCAGCGGCATGACGGCGGGAAGAAATCTCCGGCTGGGCGCGGTGCTCTCCTATGTGGGGATCGGCTGCTCGATCCTGTCGGGTGTGCTGCTCACCCCGCTGATCCTCCGCTCGCTGGGACAGAGCGCCTACGGCGTCTATCACATGGCGGGTGCGCTGATCGGGTATCTTTCCCTGCTTGATCTCGGCTTCGGGGAGGTCATCAGCCGGTATGTTTCCCGCTACCGGCTCCGCCGTCAGGAGGCGGCGCAGGCAAACTTCCTCGGTCACTGTGTTCTGTTTTACGGCTGTGCCATGATGCTGTCCGCCGCCGTGGGGCTGATGCTATGGCAGATGATCCCCACCCTCTTTGGCGGCACTCTCTCACCGGAGGAGCTTACCACCCTCAAGCGGGTGTTTTTGATTCTGCTGCTCAATTTCACCGTGACCCTCCCCTTTTCGGCGTTCCCCTCGCTGCTGACCGCCTACGAGGCGTTTTTGTTCTCGCGGAGCCTCCATCTGGTGATGATCCTGCTCCGGTTTTTGATGACGATCCGGTTCCTCGGCAGGGGAATGGGGGTCTACGGCTTACTGCTGATTGAGATTCTCCTTGATCTGTTCATGATCGTCGTTCAGGGTATCTATCTGTTCGGCGTGCTGGGGGTGCGGGTGAAGCTCTACCGGCTTGATCTGCGGCTATTGCGGCAGATGCTGGCGTTCGGATTCTTTCTGCTTCTTTCCTCGGTGGTCGGGCGGCTTCAGTGGCAGCTTGGGAATATGCTGCTCGGCGCGCTGAAAAGCCCCGAGGCAGTCGCATTGCTTTCGCTCGCACTCCAGCCGGTTTCCTACTTCCGTATCCTCTCCGGCGTGGTGGCGGGGCTCAGTCTCCCCCGTGCGGTGCAAACGGCGGAGGAAAACGCCTCCCCCGAAGCCCTCACCGCCTTTATGGTGCGGGTCGGGCGGCTGCAGCTGATGATCTGCGGCTTTCTGTTTATCGGCTTTATCTGCGTGGGCGATACCTTCCTCCGTCTCTGGGCGGGTGCGGAGTATAGCGGCGCTTACCCGATCTGTCTAGTTCTGATGGGCGCGGTGATCCTGCCCTCCACCCTCACCACCGGCGTTTATCTGCTGGAGGCGAAAAACCTCCACCGGCGGCGGGCGGTGGTCAGCCTGCTATTGGCGCTGGGCGGCATTATCCCGTCGGTACTGCTGATCCTCCGGTTCGACGCCCTCGGCGCGGCGCTCGGTACGGCGCTCTCCCTTGCCGCCTGCACCGCCGCCACCGGCATAGAGCTAAAGCGGCGGCTTGCAATCCGCATGGGGCGCTTTTGCAAAAGGCTGACGGCAGGCATTCTGCCGGTGCTTGTCGCCTGCGGACTGCTGGGTCTGCTGCTGCGGCGGCTGCTCCCCCATAACGCGGCAGGCATGTTGACACTCGCCGTAGTTCTGACCCTTTTCTACCTGCCGTCCCTCTGGTTCTTCGGGCTTACCCAAACCGAAAAACACCAGCTCCGCTGGTAAAAAAGCCGTCCGCATAATGCGGACGGCTTATGTCATTTCTGCGAGGTTGCTGATCCAGACTCCCTTTTTCACCAAAATATACCCCACCGTCACCTTGATGAGGTCCGCCGCCTGCACGATCGCGTAGACCGCAAAGACAGACAGCGCGGTCTTATGGCAAAGCAGCATGGCAAGCGGGAGCATGACCACCCAGGAGTAAACGCTGTCAAACAAAAAGGTGACAAGCGTTTTCCCGCCCGAACGGAGGGTGAAATAAAGCGAATTGAGCAGTCCCTGCACCGGAAAAAAGACCGCCGTGATGATGATAAACCACTGCCCGCTTCGGCGGATTTCGTCGGTGGTATCGTAAAAGCGGGGGAATACGCCCGACAGCGCGATCAGCAAAAGGGTGAGGGCAAGGCAAATACCGCCGGTGAACCACATCAGGCTGATCGAGCTTTTCTTTGCCTCCTCATACCGCGAGCCGCCGAGCAGCTGCCCGATTAAGATTCCCACCGCCGAGCCGAGCGCCACAAAGACCACATTCAGCAGGTTGCAGATGGCGTTCGAGATATTAAGCCCTGCCACGATGTCCAGCCCGCGGGTGGAATAGCACTGGGTCAAGGCGGCAAGTCCGCCTGCCCAGAGAAATTCGTTTAAAAAGATCGGCAGACCCTTTTTGAGCATCTGTCCGCCAAGCTGTCTCGGCAAAAACGCGGTGCGAAACAGCCCCTGCAAAAAGGGAATCTCCCGCCTTTTGGCGGTCGCCCATACGACCATCACCAGCATCTCCACCACCCGTGCCAGCACGGTGGCGAGTGCCGCGCCCCGTACGCCGAGCCGTGGCAGCCCCAGCTTGCCGTAGATCAAAAGGTAGTTGAACACCACATCGACCACGACCGAAACGATACCGGCGACCATCGGCTTTACGCTGTCCCCCGTTTCCCGCAGACTGCTGGCGTAAATTTGAGTGACCACGAAAAAGGGCAGTCCGCAGAGCATGATATGCAGATACTGTCCGGCATAAACGGTGGTGAGTGCCGCGTCCACCGCATTGCTTTCCCCGTGGAGATAAAGCCCGATCAGCGTATCGCCGCCGCAGAGAAAGACTGCAAGACCGAGCAGGAGACAGAAAAGCCCGATCCAGCCCTTCATACGAACGGCGCTGCGAAAGCCCTCGGTATTGTTCTGCCCGTAGAACTGCGCGCCGTAGATGCCCGGACCCGACATACCGCCGAAAACGGCAAGGTTAAAGACGAAAATCAGCTGCCCCGCGATCGAAACGGCGGTCATCGCCTCGGTGCCGAGCCTGCCGACCATCACATTGTCGACAAGGCTTACCATATTGGTGATCCCGTTTTGGATCATCATCGGAACGGCAAGGGCAAGCGCCCGCCGGTAGATGCTTCTGTTCTTCATAATACTCC
>CANQKY010000079.1 GCA_947624575.1 uncultured Clostridia bacterium | reverse complement strand
TTGCATATTCCTCGGCGCCTTGTTTCTTAAACATGCTTCTCAGCTGTGTTACCCTCAAAGGATGATAATCCAGCTTCGCTGCGATTTCCTTATCGCTCATGCCTTCGTAGCTCAACAGGATCACCTGTAAACGTCGATCCACTCTCTTATTCTTATTCCGCTTTGCAAGCGCCCTGACTTCTTCGTATTCTTCTTGCGTGATGATCATCCGCTTCATCTCTTATCACCTCGATCCTATTATACTATACAGTCTGTCAAAGAAGCCCCCCCGGAAGGGGGAGAAAAGACGAACCTATTCTTTTAATGATTGCTTGGTTTTTTAAACCAAATCAAGACCTGTTTTTAAGCCGGACATGGTTTTTTTGACAAGCTGATTATACTATATTCCTTTATTTTTATTAATTAAATTGAGGATAGTATCAAAATATGCTGTAGAGATTCCCGGGAGCGAAAATTCCGGGCAAATTGGGAAGCAGCGGCTTCGGGCGGCGGCTTATTGCCGGGTGAGTACGGAGCGCGAAGAACAGTAGTACAGCTTAAAAACCAAATCATGTTTTTTCACACAGACTTTATCCGGCAAATTCCCTTTTGGCAATTTGTGGCTGTCGATTGTAACACAGGCTCCGGTCTGAGGGTAAACAACTGACCGGGGTATCGGAAGATGCCGAACGGCTGCGACAATGAAAAAATCAACTCTATCATCGTCAAATCTCTCAGCCGCTTCGGATAGGACGCTATGGAGACGATCAAACAAATCGGGAGGCTTAAAGCTATGAATAATTTCGGCGTATACATCGAGACCGGAGGCATCAACACGCCGACCGCCAGCAACCTCACCATCGAACAACTAGCCGCCATCAACCGGGCGGAGAGCTGGTCAAGGAGCCGGGACACCAAGTTTGGCATCCGCGATAGTGGAATACGGATTTGACGAATAAGAATATAGCGCCGTCGCTAGCGCAATTGATGATGGTATTCGCCTTACAGCTCTTCAATTCTGAGTTGTTCCCCCGTGTGAGCCATGGTATCAAGCAACTCTCCGGCTATGTCGGCGCTGTCGAAACGGATGGCGTTCGCGTCGCGGGAGGGATAAGCCAGGGGATTTACGTCGCCGTACCAAATGAGGGACCTATCTATCATTGCGAGACGCAGGGTGAGGTTCGGGCGGCAGACGACGTGGATGCCGGAGGACTCCATCAGGGCGATGGCCGCAGCCGCGGCGGACTGCCGGTCTGGCTTATAGCACTCCGGCGGGACGGTGTAGACGGTGGCGGGGACGGCGGTCAAGAGAGGCAGCAGGGACTTTACGCGGCTTTTCTGGAGGGTGGAGCTGGAGAGGACAATCTCCCGGGTCGCATTGGTCAAATCAGCGGCGAATGGCTCCTTGGTACTCGCCTCCGGTGTAGATGGCACAGGGAACGTCGGCCCGGCCGCCCAGTTTCACCTGGTAGCCCAACTCCGCGTAGCCCCGGAGGCGCCGGCGGTACATCTGCTCCAGCATAGGCACTGGGGCGTCCACATAGTCGTAGATCCTCACCTCCCGCTTGCCCTCATAGCTTCGGTGGAGGCGGCCTGCATATTGTGCCAGAGTGCCCTTCCAGGAGACCGGCATGGTGAGCAGGAGAGTGTCCAACCTCGGCGCATCAAAGCCCTCGCCGACATATCGTCCTGTGGCCACGACGGCCAGCGTCTCATTTTGCGGGACGCGTCGCAGCGCCGCCAGCTTCTCCCGCTTCTCCTTCTGACCGGCGCTGCCCACCAGCAGTGTGACATTCCGTACCTTTCCCTCCAACTGGGAAGCCAGAAGGGCGGCGTGCTCCCGGCGCTCCGTTAGCAAAATGGGCGTGCGGCCCTCCGACACCGCCGCCAGAGCATCGGAAATCACGAGGTCGTTCCGAGCCTCGTTCTCCATGATCCCCGCGTAGGCGGCCTGAATGCCGCTGACCTCCGGCAGGCGGGTTCTGGTGAATCGGGGGATCACAAAATGGGAGAAGCCCCGCTTTTCCGCCTGACTCTTGGCGTCAACGATGTACCGCACGGGGCCGCACTGCATGAAGATGATGGGCTGGCGCCCATCCTTGCGCACCGGCGTAGCGGAGAGACCGTAGACATACCTGGCCCGGATCGTCCTCATGACCTTCTCAAAGGTGAAAGCGGCGATGTGGTGGCACTCGTCGGCGATGACCATGCCGTAGTCCGCCACGAAGGGCTTGACCTCCCGCTCGTCGCCCTCAAATAGCGACTGCATCAGAGCAATGTCGATGATGCCGCTTCGTGTATCTTTTCCGCCGCCGAGCTGACCGATCAGACGGCGGACTTTCTTTCTCCCGCGTCTTTTCGGTTCCTTCGGGAGCGCTTCATGAATCGTCAGAAATCTCTCCAGCGCCTCCCGCCATTGGGCGAGTAAAGCGGTGGAATTGACTAAAATCAGGGTGTTGACCTTGCGCTGACCAATAAGATACGCGCCAATGACCGTCTTCCCGAAGGCCGTGGCGGCGGACAGCACGCCGGTTTCCTCCCGCAGCAACGCCTCTGCCGCCGGCTCTTGCTCCGGGTGAAGGGTTCCAGTAAAAACTGTGTCGATTGGACGGCCTTCTGTGCGGCGATCCTCAAGAGAATAGGGCACATTGTATTCGTTAAGCAATCCGATCAAAGCATCACTGCAACCCCGAGGAAGAGCGAGAAAGCTCCGATCCTCCTGGGCGCAGGAGATGATCATGGGAACATTTTTCACCGGCAGCCGCATGGCCTGTTTTTGCCGAAATTCCGGGTTGGGGAAGGCCGCCAAACGCTTGACGGCATTGAGTGCGGGGTTTGAAAAATCTGTTTTGTCTATATACAGCATGTCGGAGAGTAAAAGCCGCAGAGCTACTGGGAAATCCTCCCTTGCCAGCTTTCGGCGCATCCTCTTTTCGGGCCAGGGCTTGGAGGATTCAGCGTCCAGAAGAGGCCCTACGTCGAACTCGTCCCTCAACTCAGACAGGAACCTTTCCAAGCCCTCCGGGGACAGCCTTGGCAAGGACGAGAGGAATGCCCACTGGTCGGGGTAGGGATCGAATTCCCTGTCAACGAAGAGAGAGTTCCCTTTTTGCTGGGCCCGCCCCTGGAAGGGCAGGGCGATAAGGTTCCCGAATCCGCCCTTGGGCAGGAAGTCCTGGGCCGGGAAAAGTCTGTCATACGAGGCGAAGGACAGCTCGTGACGCTCACTCATAGCCTTTGTCAAAAGGGACGTGCCCAATTTTCTGGCATCCGCAGCCTTGACTGGTTCCGAAAAGAAAAACCATACATGCGCGCCGTCGCCGGAGCGGGACCGTTCCACAGCGGGCGTAAGGCCAACACTCTCGCAGACCTTCCTCACGGCGTAGACATCCGCCCTCCAGTTCTCCTCGTCAAAATCCATGACGAGGAGCCGGGTGGTGTCGTCCGGCAGCATGGGGTAAATTGCCGCCACATCCCGGCAGAGCTCGTCCCGGCCCAGCAGGTGTGCCCGGATAACCTCGGGGGTCAGCGAGGCAAACTCTCTGTGTGGACACGCCGCGCATTTTTGCGCCCGCTTGTCGCACAGGCCCTCCCGCCACTCGTTCCGGCACGCGGGGGCGTAGCCGCTCTTGCCCGTCTTGAGATTATACCAGCGTCTGGCATACGCATCTTGACGACCGCGAAAGAGATGAAGGAAGAACTCTATTTTCTCCTTGGATGAACTATTTCGGTTCACCGGCGCCGCATCCTCGACGGTGCTCTCCCGCCACACCTCCGCCGGGCAGACATACCGCACACCGTTAGGATCGGCACAGACCACATACTGTCCGTTTCCGTCAGCCGCGTCAAGGCACTCCACGAATCTGTAAACCCGCCCGCCAATCATCGCTGTACTTTCCATAAAGCTTCACCTATGCGCTTTTTATTTGATTATAGCTTCTTGCCTTCCGGGATGCAAGTCTTGAATTGTTATCCATTTTACTATAATGCCAATCTCATCTTGATGGATATATTGATAAGAAAGTGGTATAATCTGATTGGAGGTGATGAAAAGTGAAGCGGATAATCATTACGCGAGAAAAATACGAGGAAGCCAAAGCGCTTGCAAAGCGGAATAAAAATAAGCGAGTGGACGCTTCGTCACATATCGCCCTATACTCCGGAAATGAATCCAATAGAACAAATTGGGCGTGAGCTGCGTAATCGTGGTTCCTGTAATGAAGTTTTCGCATCCCTCGATGCTGTAGTAGAACGACTGTGTAAAGTCATCCGCGAGTTGTCAAATCACACTGTTAAGCATATTACCGCTAGACGATGGATTGTTGATGTGTTCTGATTTGAGATTGGTATTATTTCACTGTCTATTTTCCTTAAGGCCGTCCAAGTCCAAAAATCCAGTAAAGCGCTTTTTATTTTCCGCTGCCGTAGTTGTCGGCCTTCCGAGATTCGCCCTCGCTCCAATCGAACACTTTACTTCGATCAAGCTCAGCTCATCCCCTTGCTTTGCAGCTTCCAGCGCCGCGTCCAGCTGCGCAAAGCCATCCACGCTGACCGCCTCCGGATAGCCGCATCCCTTGGCAACCGCCACAATATCAATCTTCTCTGCGACCGTCGGCATACCGCCAACCGTCTCATGCGCGCCGTTATTGATGACGATGTGAACAATATTTTTCGGCGCGTTCGCACCGATGATCGCCATCGCGCCCATGTGCATCAGGGCAGCGCCGTCACCGTCAATGATCCAGATTCTTTTATCCGGCTTTTGCAGGGCTATGCCGAGGGCGATGGACGAAGCATGACCCATAGAGCCAACGGTCAAGAAGTCGCGTTCATGTCCTTCGCCCCGCGCCTCGCGGATCTCGAAAAGCTCGCGGCTGGCCTTACCGGTGGTGGAAACAATCGGGTCGCTGCCGGTATGCTCAACGATATGCCGGATGATTTCCTCGCGGGACATGATATTGCTGTTTTCGTATTTGACCTTGCCGCCAAATTCCAGCGCACCTTTTTTGACAACAAAAGCAACCTGCTTGCCTTTTGCAAGGGTTTTCCGGAACGCTGCCATTTGAGCGGCAAGCTCGGCCTCTGTTGTGTCCTTTGAGATGACGAAGTGCGCGATATCCATGTTCTCAAGCAGTTTGAGCGTTACTTCTCCCTGATAAATATGCTGAGGCTCGTCATGAACGCCCGGTTCGCCCCGCCAGCCCACGATGAACACACAGGGAATCGCGTAAACCCTATCGTTCAGAAGGCTTGCAACCGGGTTGATGATGTTTCCCTCTCCAGAGTTCTGCATATACACGACCGGAATCTTCCCGGTCGCCAAATGGTAGCCAGCCGCAAGCGCCGCGCAGTTGCCCTCGTTGGCAGCGATGATGTGATACTTCGGATCAATTCCGTACCGATCCATCAGGTAATCGCACAGTGCGCGCAGCTGTGAATCCGGCACGCCGGTGTAAAAATCGGAGCCGATGATTTCCGCAAGTCTTTCCACTTTCATCTTACCGTCACCTCAAAATTACATGATATAGCCCGTCAATCGCCGCGTCGTCCAGCGCAATCGGATGATTCCTTAAACGCACGGGGTTTACCGAGGTCTTTAACGCGCAATACTGTTCATCTGTTGCCTTCGGGACTTCTAATCCCAGAGACAAAAAGATTTCTTGCAACTTATCCGCGCCTTCTTTGGCATTCCCGCATCCCATTGCCTGCCCAATTTCATCCAATGTGCGGGTCAGATATGCCCACCCTCTCGAATCAATGCATTTATCCGTGTTTTCCGTCATCCACGGGTATAAAACCCGATCGCACAGAATCGCCGCATGCCCGTGCGCACACCCGAACAGACTTGTGATCTTATAACACATAGCGTGTCCCGCCGTGGTTTGGGTTATGTTGATCGCCTTCCCGGCCGTATGTGCCGCCATCAGCATTCCGGCGTTGCCCTCCTCGGTATTTTGCAAATACCCATCCATGTGAATAAGGATGCTCCGGATCGCTTCCCTGCTGTATTCTTTGCTCTCCGCGGTACTATTTACTGACCAGTACGACTCAATGGCGTGGCAGAGTGCGTCCATCATGGTCGCTTTCCGCTGATACATGGGAAGCGTCCTCAACGCCGATGTGTCCATCAGAACAGTTCCCGGAATAAAACTTTCGCTGGTCACGCTCTGCTTCTTCCCATCAAAATAGATGACCGCATAGCGCGTGGCTTCGGAGCCCGTTCCGGCAGTAGTCGGCATCGCAAGAAAGGGGATTGCATTGGGAACGATCTTCTGTTTCAGATAATCGCCGTTATCCCCATGGCCTTTCATAGGGACATAAGCCTTGATGCACTTGGCGACATCCATAGCCGACCCGCCGCCGACGGCAAGAACAGAATCGCAGTCTTCTTTGCGGAACATCTCCACCCCTTTTACAACGCTTTCATATCGAGGATTCGGCTGAAACTCCCGAAAGGGTATGATTCTGATGCCCGCTTTTTCCTTTTCTTTCAAATACTGGCGGAATGAATCCATATATCTAATTGAATCATCGCAGACCAGCAGTACTTTATTGCATAAATTTTCTTTTAACCACTGATCCAATTCGTTGGATTTGGTTATGATCTTCTGTTCCACTGAGACGCCCCTCATTCTTCAGGAATCAGCGTGATAATCTCTTTAATGCTCATGCACTTATCATCGCATTCCTTCGCTCTGTGTGTGCGCAGGATTGTTTTTGCAGCATCTTGCATTGCTGGGAAACCTGTCCGTGTGAGCTGGTTCGCGTAAATGACGACGTTCACCCCGCGCGCTTTCCATTCTTCCTCCGTCACCGCGTTAAACGACGTCGGCACCACTACAATGGGTGTCGCCGGATCCTGTGCGCGGAATTTCTCCACAAACTCGAAGATTTCCGCCGGATCCTTCTTCCGGCTGTGAATCATGATTGCGTCCGCGCCAGCTTGGGTAAAAGCAAAGGCGCGCGTGAGTGCGTCCTCCATTCCCTTTTCAAGAATCAGGCTTTCAATACGTGCGCAAATCATGAAATCCTTTGTCTTCTGCGCCCGCTTTCCCGCCGCAATCTTTGCACTGAAATGCTCAATGCTGTCCTGCGTCTGTTCGACCTCCGTGCCGAACAGCGAATTCTTCTTCAGCCCCGTCTTGTCCTCGATGATGACCATCGACACGCCCATGCGCTCCAGCGACCGCACCGTGTAGACGAAATGCTCAGTCAGCCCGCCTGTATCCCCATCGAAGATGATTGGTTTCGTTGTGACCTCCATGATGTCGTCAATCGTGCGGAAGCGGCTGGTCATGTCCACCAGTTCGATGTCTGGCTTGCCCTTGGCGGTGCTGTCGCAAAGAGAGCTGATCCACATCGCATCAAACTGTCTGGAGCCGCCGTTTTCGTGCACCACAGTCTTCTCGACGATCAGCCCCGTGATACCGCTGTGCGCCTCCAGCGCCGTAATCAACTCCTTCATCTCCAGCGCCTTTTTCAGCCTTGCGCGCCGGACGTCGGGCAAGGAAAGCTCCGCCCTGGCTCTGTCCTCCAAAGCTTTATACTCCGGGTTATCCGAATAAGGATATTCCACCAGCTTCCCGCCATAGGACGCCAGAACCGAAGTGACCTCATCACGGATAGGGCGCTGAAAGCCGGTCACCCAGTCATCCCCGTGAACGACGATATCCGGCTTATATCTTTCAAGGTTTGCTGCATAAGACAGCGCCTCCTGATCGACGACACGATAGACGCCGGCAATGTTGGCAAAGAGCTTTTTCCGCTCTTTTGCCGGTACGAGCGGAAACCGTTTATAAGAGCTAACCGCTTCATCAGATAACACGCCGACGATCAGTTTTCCAAGCCGCTGCGCTTTTTTGATGATCGAAATGTGCCCGCCGTGAATAATATCTGTTGAAAAGCACATATACACGGTACGTGATTCGATCTCTTTCAGCTTTGCGTTTACAACCGCCAGCTCCTCCGGGTTGTCAATTTCAGAGCAAAGAAGGTTCCCAACATCAAGCGCAGCAATATGAACAGCGCCGTTCAGCTCGTTCAGCGCGTTCTCCGCATAGACATCTCGTATGTCATTCTCGCAGAACTCAATGATCTTATCCAGCCAGATCTTCCAATCTTCCTTCTTAAGCTTGTACAGCGCCTGTGCCGCCATCGCTTCGTTGAAGATATCCACGCCAACCTGCATCACCTTGCCTTCAACTACCCGCGCTTTGAAATCCTTTTCCGGCAGAGGCAGTGTAGACGAAACGGTCATGCACGAAACCGGCGATGCGACGACACGGTCAAACACTTCATTTTCAAACACCAGATCGCCGTGCATGAGGATAATATCGTCGTCCAAGTAGTCCTTGGCGCAGTAGATGCTGTAAATGTAGTTCGTCTGGTCAAAGAGGGGATTCTTCACAAAGGTGATATGTAGCGGCAATTCAAGGGAATGGCAATAGTTTACGAGCACGCCGTCATAATATCCCGTTGTGACGACCACGTCTTCTATCCCGGCCTCGGCAAGCTGATGAAGCTGCCGGGACAGAATGGTTTCGCGAGGCGAAATTTCGGTCATGCACTTCGGGTGTTCCGATGTGAGGGCTCCCATGCGAGAACCAAGGCCTGAGTTGAGGACTAGCGCTTTCATCATCTTTCCTCCGTGATATTGTGCTGACTTACATCAATATTATTTGAAGGTGTCATGTAACCACCCTGTAGTCGTAATACCAGTAAATGAAAACACTGGCGACGACCATCGCAAAGAACAAAATCGAGGTGATCTCCATCGGTTTTCACTACCTATCATGTGTATTTCTCCGCGCTGCGGGCTATCTCATTCCCCCGTAACGCCGACGTCCTGTCCGTCACCCTGTCCACGTCGTCGGACGGCAGATACGCAAATATAGCGCTTGATGAAACAATGTCTTCCTCTCAACTGCAAGAAAACGCAGGCTTCACATATTTCTCAATAGAGATCCTTTTTCTTCTTTTCCTCGTGTAGAATGACACTCATAAGGCGTGTAGAGATCACATCATGCCCGTCTGCATTTAAATGCCCCTTGCCGACCTGCGTGTTGATGAACCCGTAGGGCAGCTTATGCTCTTGATCGTATAGCGCCTGAAAATCCGCTGTCATATCGACAAAGAGAATGCCGTTGTCTTCACATCCCTTGCGAAAAGCCGCAAGTTCATCCGGGTCAGTAGAAAAAATAAGTCGGCCCTCCGCATCGATCTCGGTGGATGGGTGGTAGAAAATGATCAACTTCGCTCCACTTGCCGCAACGGGTTCAACCGCTTTGGCAAAATAGGCATTCATGACGCGATGGAATCTCTCTGGCATCGGGTCGCTATCCCTGACCAGCGTCGTTGACGCTGAAGGCATCCAGCTCATGAGCTGCCGGTAAATAATCTTTGCTGTTGGAACATATCGCTGGAGCACATAAAAGAGCCCGCTGTCTTGAGAAGGAAGCTCCGCGTAACCCCCCCCCAGTATTTTTTGCATGTCCTCTATAGACAGCGTCACAGAGCTTGTTTCCAGAATCACGTACTTGGCGGGATGATACTGCGCAACGGCGTTGGCGATGTTTCCAACGCATGTATGAAAAAAGTGCTCCGCCATGCCTATGTTATATGTGTGCATATTAGGCAACATTGCGTTCAGCCTTTCGCCGGTGCTTTGTCCAGCAGATACATAAACGGCGAACATCTGCGAACTTCCCATTAGCAGGTTATCAATATCCTGATCCTTTGCGCCAACAGGATTATGAAAGCTATCTTCGTCAAGACACGTCCATGCAAAACCTTCATTAAGGGACGTCCAAAGCTGATACGGTTGAAAAACAAAATCCGTCGCGCCAGTCGGATTTGTCGAATGAACGCCTGTATAGTTGTATCCCAGTGCAAACAGGGACAAAAGTCCTACAGCAATGACACCGGCGATACACGCTTTGCCAATCCAAAGCACACTTTTGCGAATCATTTTTTCTCCTCTTTTGACAGCCAAACGGCTATGGCT
>CANQKY010000078.1 GCA_947624575.1 uncultured Clostridia bacterium | reverse complement strand
ATAAGATATCCCACTGAGTCAATCAGGTAAGACCCCTTGAAGACTACAAGGTTGATAGGCGCAAGGTGTAAGCGTCGCGAGGCGTTTAGCCAGCGCGTACTAATCGGTCGAGGGCTTGACCTTCTTTCCTTCCCCACCTTTCCCTTTGTTCGGTTTTCAGGGTATTCATATCCTGAATAAGTCGGTGTCGATAGCCATGAGGTCCCACCCGTTCCCATCTCGAACACGGCAGTTAAGCTCATGCACGTCGAAAATACTTGGCTGGCGACGGCCCGGGAAGATAGAACGATGCCGGCACAAACGCCGAAAAGACCGTAACGGTCTTTTCGGCATATATTCCTCCTTAGCTCAGTCGGTAGAGCCCGCGGCTGTTAACCGCGTTGTCGTTGGTTCGAGTCCAACAGGGGGAGCCAAAAATCGGCAAGTCTCTTACGAGACTTGCCGATTTTTACTTTTTCACTGTTCTCAGTGTCCACTCTTCTTGACAAGTTTCGGTTTGCGATTTTAGGCGATAAGTACATGATGAACAAACCCATTCCATACCTAAAATGGAGTGGGTTTGTTCCTTTTTCAGGGCATTTTTTACTCCAAAATGTACTTTTTTACGTAGAATCAGCCTGAAAACATAAAAAATCGAATTGCAAACCTAAAAAACCATAGGTTTGCTTTATTTTTGAGAATCAAACATAAAAATAAGTGGAATTGCTTGTTGCGATTCATCGCATATGAATTGATCAAGCTGATCTCAAAAAGAACGTTACTTTTAAATCATTGAGAAATTGGAGTTAAAATGCGTACAATAAAGGTGCGTATTATACCGGATTGCGGCGAAAATAAAAGCGCGTATTGTACGGAAAAGTTCACATTCTTATCTTGCGTTTTTTCGGAATCTGTGATATAATACTTTCGAAAGCGAGGGAAATCACATGGTGTTTCAGAGAAAAATATATGATACTTTGCTCGAATGGAAAGCGCACAGTTCTAAGGAAAAAGCCCTTTTGATTGAAGGCGCAAGACGGATCGGAAAATCAACCATTGTTGAGGAACTTGGAAAAAACGAGTACAAAAGCTATCTGCTGATTGATTTCAACGATGCAAGCGATGCCGTAAAAAATGCATTTGAAAGCTATCTGAACGATTTGGATACCTTTTTTATGATCCTTCAAGCCGAGTATAATAAGACGCTTTATCCGGGAGAATCTCTCGTTATCTTTGACGAAGTTCAGCAGTTCCCGAAGGCAAGGCAGTCGATTAAAAAGCTGGTCAAAGACGGAAGATACGACTATATTGAGACGGGTTCTCTTATTTCAATCAAAGAGAATGTGAAGGACATTTCGATCCCCTCCGAGGAACGGACGATCAAAATGTATCCGATGGATTTTGAGGAATTTTGCATGGCGCTGGGCGAAGAAAAAATACTGGAATACATCAAAGATTGCTTCGCCAAACTCGTGCCGCTGGAAGAAAAGCTGCACCATAAGGCCATGCTGCTTTTCAAACAGTATATCCTTGTAGGCGGGATGCCCAAGAGCGTAGCCAAGTATCTTGAAAATAACCGAACCTTTCTCGAACCCGACGCGGAAAAGCGCGATATTCTCGGACTTTACAGAAACGATATTAACAAAGCAGACGCGAAGTATCGTTCTAAAATTGCATCCATTTTTGAGCAAATTCCCGCGTTTCTTTCTAGGCACGAAAAGCGCGTCAGGCTTTCCAATATAGAGGAAAAGTCTTCCTATCCTGCTTATGAAGATACATTCGGTTGGCTGAATGAATCCATGATGGTCAATGAATGCTTCAACTGTAATGATCCGAACGTCGGTCTTTCTCTGAACGAAGACAGAACCTACGTCAAATGCTATATGGGCGACACCGGCCTTCTGATCAGTCATGCGTTCACTCCTTCCGAAATCGCGGAGGGCGAACTGTATAAGCAGATTTTGCACGACAATCTTTCCATCAACGAGGGAATGATCTTTGAAAATGCGATCGCGCAATGCTTGACCGCTAATGGATACAAACTTTTCTTCTATACAAGGTACAGCGAAGAAAAGCACAGAAACGACATTGAAATTGATTTCCTTATCTCCAACGGAAGTAAGACGAAGCCGAAGATTTTTCCGATTGAGGTCAAATCGGGCAAGAGATATACGACAACTTCCCTTGAGCGATTTATTGAGGTTTACGGAAAGCGGATCGGGAAAGCCTATATCATCCACACAAAAAACCTCAGCGTGAAGGATAAAATTGTCTGCATCCCTTGCTATATGACGATGTGTTTGTAAAAATATGTTTTTATACCGGTTCCCCTCAATAAGCAAGTGTTTGAGAGACAGCATATTCTTGTGAAGAATCCATATGGTGACAGGATGAAATTGATTTGCTGTTTCAAGCGTTTAAGAGCAAAGCAGCCGAAGCGGAATAAAAGGACAGGCTTAACTGAATTTTAGCCGCTTCCTGAAAATTTGCTAAATTAAGCGATAATCACAAAAATCGGCAAGTGTCTTTCGACACTTGCCGATTTTTACTTTTTCACGATTCACTTCGTCGGCACGATAAGCGGAACGCTTTCCTTGTAATAAAGGCAGATTTATGGTATCATAGCGTATGAGCTAAAACTAATCTTGTTGGTGCTGATATGTGAGGATAGAATGGAGATTGTCATGATGTCAGGCAGTAGAGTACATGTTGCAATGCCATTTACTTACCAATGAACAGTGTATACTTGAGATGAAGATGCCTTTGCGTCTGAATGCACCCCTAGAGGAATTACTTAATTATGAGGAATATGTTACACATGTTTGCGGAAAGTGGTGAAAGCTTTTCTCTGCAGACATCGGCAATTGATACTTTGGTCGATGCAATCAATTATTGTACATTGTTAATTGCTGCGCTTGATTCAGACGAAATATATTTTTTAAGTGCATTTAACGCTAATATGTTTGAAAGGGAAGAGTGGAGCAATGTGGACATTTGATTTGAAAAAAACTGAGGGCAGAATGCTGCAATTATATCAATATTATCAGTTGGAGCATTTGCAAGCCTATGAATTTGCATGCAAGTATAAAAATAATTGCGAGAGATCACAGAGGAATGATGTAAAACGACAATTTGGTGGTGGCACTGCCGCGGTGATGCCGCTTTATGATGCCTATTATCAGGAAATGCCTGTGCGCGTTCTGGTGATTGGTAAGGAAACCGGATATATGAAAAACTCTGAATATGGAACTTCCCCAGATTTTCAAACCAATAATCAAAATGTGCTCAACTGCATTCATTGGCAAAAAAAGAACAATCACATCAAAGGCACCTTGTACTTATTGCAGAATATTTTTGGCGTTCATACTGAGTATATTTATGCAAGCTATGCACTTTCCAATCTACTTCGATGTTCTTTTCAAAAGGCAGAAAATTTTGAAAATCTTTCAGGAACAAGGGATACTAAAACTATGCGGGAGTGTTGCGTGCAGCATCTAATTGAAGAAATTCGAGTGTTACAGCCAACTTTGATTGTTACACAAGGGGAATGGGCAATCAAAGGGGTACCATTTGTAGAAGTACTAAAAAAGCAGTTTGGCAGTTATGAGACAATTAAAAAAAATAGTAATGGGAAATATGGTTTGTATCAGTTTGCAGAATTTGACTGTATGACCACCCACCACCCTGCAATATTAGGGAATTGGATCAAAAATTTAGCACCTGATTCGGTGTGGCCAATGTTGGATATTCTGCGTGAAATGGGACATCTACCTGTTATTCATTCGAATGCAGATGTAGAATATGAGCGGTTGGCCAAGCCTATTGTAGATCCTATTTTGAAGACACTGCCGTCGAATGATTTGCTTCGAAAATAAATGCGAGGGATACTTTCACTTAACGATAATAGTTAGGCTCTTCTTTTATGTGCTTTACATATGAAAGAAGTCATCTAAATATAAATGAGCAAAATCAATACTAAGTCTCTGAGGAATATCATGAAAGAAAAGCATATTTGGCAGAATAATTTTTACATTTTCCGACTGATCTGGGAAATTGCGCCCTCTCGTGTGATTTTCAGTTTTCTTTTAAATCTCACGGATAGTGCGTGGGACATCTATTTTAGTATTATTTTTTATCGGTATTTACTAAACGGTATCATAGAACAGAAAAGTTTGGGTTATTTGTTGCTATTGGTCGGTATCGGAGCATTTCTCTATTTCCTTCGCCGTATTTTATTTAATTTTTATTCTTTTCGCGTATCAGTGGAAACCGATCAGTACATCTACGAGGCACTGCATATGCGGGTCTATGCCAAGGCCACCGATGTGGAGCTTGCGGCTTTTGAAAATACGGCGTTCTATGAGATGTATACGAAGGCTTGCCTGGAAACCTCCGGCAGACCTGTTGCTGTTTTGGATAATCTCACTTCCGTATTTTCAACCTGTGTTGCCATCATCAGCATGGTTATCGCGTTGGTTGACATGGATTCATTTGCGCTGATTTTTGTTATATTTCCCCTTACTAGTCAGCTTTTATTTGGTAAAAAGAGGAACCGGCTTCAGTACGCTCTAGATGTCGAAAATGTGGCGCCCGTTCGGGAAAAGGAATATGTCAACCGAACGGTCTATCTCAAAGAGTACGCAAAGGAATTACGAAGTACCAATATTTTTTCTGTCCTTATGCGGAATTATCGGCTATCGTCCGAGCGCATCACAAGAAACTACAAAAAGTATGGGATCAAGCTGGCAACGCTTGATCTGATGATGAGCCTGTTCAATTTGTATATCCCGTTTTTCGCCTCCTGCCTGTATGCGCTGTACAAGATCACCGAGCTGGGGACGATGAGTATCGGAGAATACTCGATCCTCTCGGTTGCGGTGATCGGTCTGGCGGGGAACCTGCAGCAGCTTGCCGATACCTATGGCAAGGCGCATAGGGACAGCCTGTATATCCAAAATCTACGGGACTTTCTCTCTTATGAATCCAAGATATCCGAAGATCAGTCCGGCATGATCCCAAATACCTTTGAAACACTGGAATTTAAAGATGTCTCTTTCACTTATGACGGTGCGGAGAAACCGGCGCTGGAACATCTTTCCTTTACCATTCGCGCCGGACAGACAGTTGCGATCGTAGGTCTCAACGGTGCAGGAAAGACCACATTGGTCAAACTCATCATGCGTCTCTATGACCCGCAGCAGGGTGAGATATGTTATAACGGCAAAAATATTAAGGAGTATCAAGTACGCGCCTATCGGGAAACGATCGGAACCGTGTTTCAAGATTTTCGAATGTTCTCGTTACCGGTTGCGGACAATGTGCTGATGGGCCGTGCGGACGATCCGCAGCGGGCGGAGACCGCACTGCGGAAAGCCGGTATCTGGGAGAAAATCAAGAACGCTCCACATGGCTTGCAGACTGTGATCGGCAGAGAGTTTGATTCGGACGGTCTGGAGCTGTCGGGCGGAGAAGCCCAACGGATCGCTTTGGCGCGGGTATTTGCCGGTCATGCACAGATTGCCATATTGGACGAACCGTCCAGCGCGCTTGATCCGGTGGCGGAGTATCAGATGTTCGAAAACCTGCGGCATGCCGCGGAGGATAAAACGACCATCTTCATTTCCCATCGCCTGTCCTCTACGCAGATGGCGGACGTCATCTATTTGATCGACGGTCACACCATCAAAGAAGCGGGCACGCATACAGAGCTGATGGCGCGGCAGGGACTTTATTGGGATATGTATCAAAAACAGGCTTCTGCCTATCAGGGGGAAGACCGATGAAGAAAAAGATTGCAGATCAACTTTATATGCAGAGCTATATTTTCCGCTATATCCCGTTTTATGCCCTGCTGAAAATCATACTGGTCGTAGTCACCTCGTTGCTGGATATCTTCCTGTTCACCTATTCTTTCAAATTTGCGATCGATGCGGTGGAAGCGGGAAAGGGCTTTTTTGAAATCCTTCCGTTTTTCGCCGTTGCCGGTGCGCTTAGTATCCTAACGGTATTTCTGCGGAAATGGGTGGACTGTCAGTATTTCCCGATCTGTCGGGAACGGTTGGCGCAAAAGATGAAAATGCATCTGATGGAAAAAGCGTCTGCGGTGGATTTGGCATGCTATGATCAGCCGGAATACTATGACACGCTCATTATGGCGAATCAGAATGCGGATACCAATGCATTGAATATCTTCCACACCCATGTGGAGCTGCTGGGGCAGGTGGTGTCCATCTCCGGCTTTGTTACCATTCTGCTCTCGCTTGATGCGCTCGGCGTGGTGTTTGCCGTGGTCAGTCTTGTGATGGGACTTTTCACCAATGCGGTGTTCAACCGTCTCCAGCTGAAATGTGAACTGGAGCTGGCGCCGCTTTACCGCAAACGGGATTATACCGGCCGCATCTTTTTCCTGCCGGACTATGCCAAGGAGCTGCGCATGAGCAGGATCAAGCTCCCGTTGACCGCATATTTCAAAACATCGATCCGCGAGATCGTGGATACCAATCAAAAATACGATATGCGGTTTTTGGCGCTGCGGTTGCTCAACTTCTTTACGACGGTGTTTCTCACCGACGCGGTATATATGGCTATTTTGGTTTACCGCATCGTTGTAAGGAAAACGCTGTCGGTCGGTGATTTTACGGCACTCTATCTCTGCATGGATAAACTGAGCTATTGGCTCCCGAACCTGATGGAGACCCTCACGAATGTTCAAAAGCATAGTCTGCATACCGAGCTGTTTCAGAAGTTTGAAAACTATCAGAACACGGTAAAAGACGAAGGGCAGGTCATGCCCGACACGGAAGCGGCGGAGATCGAGATCAACAACCTGTCATTCCGCTATCCCGGAACAGATCACTCGGTGTTAAAGGATATTGATCTTCATATCCGATCGGGCGAGAAGATCGCCATTGTCGGTTATAATGGCTCCGGCAAAAGCACATTGGTCAAACTGCTGATGCGGTTTTATGATCCAGATCGCGGAGAAATCAAGATGCAGGGAAGAAACATTCGGGAGTATCGGCTGACGCCTTACCGGAAGCAGATCGGCGCAGTATTCCAGGATTATTGCACCTATGCCTGCAGCGTTGCGGAGAATGTCTCGATGGATACCAAACCTGATGAGGAACAGGTATGGCACGCACTGAAGAAAAGCGGATTGGCGGAGCGCATTGGCCGTACGGAGCATGGAACTGCCTCACAGCTCGGGCGGGAATTATATGAAGACGGTTTGATCCTGTCGGGCGGCGAAGCACATAAAATCGCATTGTCGCGGGCATTTTACCATGATTGCCGGTTCGTGATTTTAGATGAGCCTTCTGCGGCGCTCGATCCGATCAGCGAATATAGCTTTTATGAATCGGTGCGCGAGAATTTCCGCAATGCAACGGTGATCTTTATCTCACACCGGCTTTCCAGCACCCGAGGTGCTGACCGCATTTATATGATGTCAAATGGTGAGATCATTGAGCAAGGCACCCATGATGAACTGATGAAACAAAACGGCGCCTATGCCGCGTCATTTCGCTTACAGGCTGAGAAATATGTAACGGAATAAATGCGGCAGATATTTGTTCCACTACCATGCTGAAATATCTTGTAAAGGGGGAAAATGAAAACTGTCATGATGTCAGGCAGGAGAGTACATGTTGCAATCGTGGATCGTCCAACCATATACCATATCGCTTCCGGTGTGAAGTCAATCGAAACAAGATTCAGTAAAAACCGCATCAAACCATATCATGCAGTCAACATAGGTGACATCGTTTTGCTGAAGGAAAGCGGAGGAGCCATTCACGGTTATTTTACGGTAAAAAATGTCGATTACATCAAAGATTTCAATATAGAGGAAATAGAGAACAGATATCACGATAGGGTGATGGCTCCCCATGCGTATTGGCATCGTAAAAAGGATTCCAAATACGGAACGCTGCTATATTGCGATAATCCCGTTTTTGAAGAAGTGGGTATTAAGCTGATACATAAGGGGCTGAGCGGTTGGATATCGATTCCGGTTTCCATTCAGCCTGTCGTTGTCTGCTTTGCGGGAGAAATGGGATCTGGAAAGTCTACGTATGCAAAAGCGTTGGCAAAGAAGTTAAAGGGGAAATACATTCCTTTGGACTCGGTCACTTGTAAAAGGGCAGCACAGGACAAAAATGCCGGAGAACCGCTGGTTTTTGACGGGGTTCGACGTCTCAGTACGCTGAATGCGATTCAGACATACTACGGTCATGCAAAATTGGTATATGTAAAATCAAAAGAAGCGGATCGATTCAAACGCTATCGTGCCAGAACAAATACGAACATCAGCTTGGGCGAATTTCGGAATATATGCAATGAACCCGCAGAACGTGAGATTTCCTCTTTCATAGAAAAAGCCGATTATATCATTGAAAACTGTAATCGTATGGATTTAGAGCAATCTATGATGAATGTGAGCGATATGCTGTCATGCCTGTTATCTGGACAAGCCGGACAAGCTGACAAAGGCATGACGCCTTTTCAGCGGGCGATCGTCATCGGCTCGCCGGGCGCGGGAAAGAGCGTCTTTGCAAGGGCGCTGCGGGATATGACCGGACTGCCGCTTTATTATCTCGACCAGATCTGGCATAAGCCGGACAAAACCACCCTGTCAAGAGAGGAGTTCGACCGGCGGCTCGGCGAAATTCTCGAAAAAGACCGCTGGATCATCGACGGGAACTATGGGCGCACTCTGCGGCAAAGGCTTCTGCGCTGTGACGCGGTTTTTCTGCTCGATTACCCCAAAGAGGTCTGCCTTGCGGGGGCGGCGGCACGGATCGGGACAAAGCGGGAGGACCTCCCTTGGGTGGAGGAGGAATTGGACGGAGAATTTCGGCAGTGGATTGCGGAATTTCCCGAAAAGCAGCTGCCCGAGCTTTACCGCCTGCTGCGGGAATATTCGGAGAAATCGGTCACGGTGTTCCGAAGTCGGGAAGAATCGGAACGCTGGCTTGCGGAAAATCGGAGGATTGATCAAGATGCAAAGGATTAAGATCGCCCTGCTTCAAATTGCGCCGGTCGGCTCCTTGCAGGGGAATTTGGAAAAGGGGCTTGCGGCTTGCCGCGAAGCGAAGAAGCGGGGCGCGGAGATCGCGCTGTTTCCCGAGATGTGGAGCAACGGCTATCGCATTTACGACCGCCCCGTTCCCGACTGGCAGGCGGAGGCGATCCCCGCGGACGGCGCGTTTGTCGGGGCATTCGGGCGTTTGGCAAGGGAACTGGAGTTGGCGGTCGGGATCACCCTGCTGGAGAAATTCAGTCCCGCGCCGCGCAATACGATGATTTTGTTTGACCGCTTCGGACGGGAAGTGCTCCGCTATGCGAAGGTGCATACCTGCGACTTTGACGTGGAGCGGAACCTGACGGCGGGGGAGGATTTTTCGGTTGCGGCGCTCGATACCGCCTGCGGCAGTGTGCAGGTCGGCGCCATGATCTGCTACGATCGGGAGTTTCCCGAAAGCGCGCGGATTTTGATGTTAAAGGGCGCGGAGCTGATTTTAGTCCCCAACGCCTGCCCGATGGAGATCAACCGGCTTTCCCAGCTTCGCGCAAGAGCTTATGAGAATATGACTGCCATCGCCACCTGCAATTATCCGATCGGCGTGCCGGACTGCAACGGCGGCTCCAGCCTGTTTGACGGCGTTGCCTATCTGCCGCACCTTGCAGGCTCACGCGACACCTGTATATTGCAGGCGAAGGAGGAAGAAGGCATCTACATCGCCGAGCTGGATTTACAGCAGCTGCGCCGCTATCGGGAAACCGAGGTACACGGCAACGCCTACCGCCGCCCGCAGAAATACGGCTTGCTGACCGACACAACGGTCCGAGCCCCCTTTGTCCGCAAAGACCGTCGGGCGTGACCTTGTCGATCAAAAAACCGTCGCAATGTGAAATTTCACATTGCGACGGTTTTTGTGATACAGATCAGCGAAAAAGAGTAATATATCGGTGGGCTTTCTTTTTAGCTCTGTGTAGGTCTTACCGTAGACGGAGGAATATTGGA
>CANQKY010000077.1 GCA_947624575.1 uncultured Clostridia bacterium | reverse complement strand
GGGCATAGACGTCCATACCGTCCATATAGACCTTGCCGCCGGTCGGCTGATCCACGCCGCCGAGAATATGCAGCAGCGTGGATTTCCCCGAACCGGACGGTCCGACGATTGCCACAAACTCCCCACGGCTGATCGAAAAGGACACATCGTCCAGCGCCCTGACCTCGTTTTCTCCCCTGCCGTAGATTTTAGAAAGATGCTCCACACGCAGAATTTCCATCTTGGTATCCCCTTTCGGCTGTGATAGCCCCAGTATACCCGACACGGGTGACAGGACGGTGACGACAGAATAACAAAAACGTCACAATAAAAGCCGCCTTTGTCAAAGGGGCTTTTGAATCCCTCCACCGCGCTTTAGCGCGGTCCCCCTCCCTTTGACAAGGGAGGTCTTGACAAAGACGGTAGTTTTGTGTGGAACATGGCAAGGGAGGTCTTGACAAAGACGGTAGTTTTGTGGGAATTTTGGCGGTCAGACGACCCCTTTATAAAAGCGAACGGTGAATTTTGCGCCGTGCGGCGGCAGATTTTCCGCCTGCACTGTGCCGTTTTGTTCGGTGATGATCATGCGTGCCAGCGCAAGCCCGATCCCGAAGCCGCTTTCCCCCGCGCTTTTTCCCTTATAAAACCGCTCGAAGATATGCGGCAAATCCTCCGGGGCGATCCCGCTTCCGTTATCGCAGATCACGATCTCGGCATAAAGCGGGTTTTCCGATGCGGCGATCTTGATTTTCCCGTGATCGGGTGTGTGCTCCATGCAGTTTTTCACAATATTGGTGAGCGCCTCGCAACTCCATGCAATATCGCCGCAAAAGTCCCCCTCTGCGGTGACCGCAAGCTCCTGCTCCCGCAGCTCCGCCGGAATCAAAAGCGGCTCGATCACCTTTTGGAGCAGCTCCCGCAACGGGATTTGCTGCGAGGCAAAAGATACCGTGCCCGCGTCCAGCTTGGAAATTTTCAGCAGTGTATCGATCAGCCATTCGATGCGGGACAAAAGTCGGTAGAGCTCCAGCGATAGCGCCTGACGCCGCTCGGCAGGCAGATCGTCCGACAGCATGGACGCCAGCAGATGAATCGAGGTGAGCGGCGTGCGAATCTGGTGCGAGATGTCGGCAAGGGAATCCGCCAGAAAAGCCTTGTCCTCCTCCAGCCGTTGCTGCTGCTCCTGCAGACGCACCGTCATTTTATTGATCTCACTTTGTAAAATACCCAGCTCGCCCTCGGCGTATTCCTCCGGCAGGCTTTGCTTTTCGCCGTGCAGAATGCGATCGATATCCGCCGCCAACGCCGCGATCTGGCGATACCGTTTCTTCATGCCTGCCAGATAAACAGTCAGCATCACCAGACAGAGTGCAAGGGTGAACACGCCGAACCGGATACCAAAGAAAAAGGCGGCGAGTGTTCCGATCACCCCAGTCAGCAGTGCGGCAAGAAAGGTGCGGCTGACCTCCCGATTCCGAAAGAGCTTCATTCGGCGTCCACCCGATAGCCGATCCCCCGCACCGTTTTGATTAAGGTCGGGTTCTGAGGGTCGTCCTCGATCTTCTCACGCAGCCGCTTGATATAAACGGTCAGCGTATTGTCGTTGACAAACTCCCCCGCGCTGTCCCAGATCGCCTCCAAAAGCTGGGAGCGGGAAAGCACCGCGCCGCGATGATTCAAAAGGACAAGCAGCAGCCGGTATTCCAGAGCGGAAAGATAGAGGTCCTGCCCGTTTTTGACTGCCGTGCCGCGCACGGTGTCCACCGTTACCGCCCCTAAGCGGACAACAGCACCGGCGCCTTTGGTCAGGCGGAGGATATTCCGAATCCGCGTGACCAGCTCACGGGGGCGAAACGGCTTTGCGATATAGTCGTCCGCGCCCAGTTCAAAGCCGGTCACCGTGCTGTACTCGTCTCCCGACGCGGTCAGGAAAATGACCGGTATGCTGTACTCCGACTTGATGGCGGAGCAGACCGAAAAGCCGTTCCCGTCCGCCAGGGAAATATCGAGCAGCACCAAATCGAACGGCTCCTTCGAAAGGAGAGACAGCGCGCCCGACTGCCCCGATGCGCTTTTGACCGCAAACCCCTCTCCGCCCAGAAAGGCAGACAGGGCGGACACGATGCTTTTGTCGTCCTCCACCAGCAGTATTTTTGTCATGCTCATCACCGGTACACCCGCTTGACCCGTCCGGAAACGGCACAGGCAAGCTCATAGTTGATGGTGCCGACCGTATCGGCAAGCTCGGTCAGGGGAAGAACGGCGTTCCCGTCCTCACCGAACAGGGTGACGGTGTCCCCTTCCTTTGCTTCGGGAATATCGGTGACGTCCACCATGGTCTGATCCATGCAAACCCGCCCGATCACCGGCGCGCGCTTCCCGTGGATCAGCACCGCGCCGCGATTGGACAAAAGCCGGAAATAACCGTCGGCATACCCGACCGGCAGGGTGGCAACGCGGGTATCCCGCTTTGCGACAAAGGTTCTGCCGTAGGAAACAGAATGTCCGGCAGGAATGGTTTTGAGCATCGAGATCACGGTTTTTTCCTCCATAACGGGGCGCAGTCCCTCCGGCGCGACATCGTGACTGGGCGGCAATCCGTAGAGGATAATGCCGCATCGGGCGATCGGGTAGTCCATTCCCTCGCCCAAAAGGGTGGCGGCACTGTTCTGGATATGTAATTCGGGCAGCTCCAAGCCCTGTTGACGGAGCTTTGCTGCCACCGCGTCGAAGCGGGCTTTCTGTGCGCCGGTAAACGCAATATCGTCCGGTTTAAGAGAGTCCGCCACGGCAAAGTGGGTGAACATACCGGTATAGGCGATCCCCGAAAGCCTTGCCTGTTCGATCTCTTTGACCGCATCATCGGGATCATCTGAGGCAAAGCCGATCCGCCCCATGCCGGTGTCCAGCGCCAGATGCGCCCGCACCGTGACGCCGGCTTTCACGGCATGGTCGGAAAGTGCTTTGGCAAAGGAAAGGCTGTAAACCGTTTGGGTGATCTCCTCTTTCGCGAGGATACCTGCCGCCTCGGGCGGCGTATATCCCAGGATCAGCAGCATACCCTTAATCCCATGTGCCCGCAGGCGAAGCGCCTCGTCCAAATTGGAGACCGCAAAATGCCGCACCCCTTCTGCGAAAAGCACCTCTGCCGTTTCCACATCGCCGTGTCCGTAGGCGTTTGCCTTGACGACCGCCATCACCCGAGTGCTCTGCGGCAGATGGGAGCGGATCAACCGCAGATTCTCCCGCAGGCGGTCGGTGTGGATCTCCGCCCATGTGCGGCGGCTCATGCCTTTGGCTCCGAACGGGAGAGCAGCAGCTTCGCCGCTTTATAGATGTCGCCGCACCCCATGGTGATGACCAGATCGCCCTCACCGATCACGCCGGTCAGATAGTCCACGATCTCGGGGAAGGTGGAAAACCAGCGACAGCCGTCTATTTTATCCGCCAAATCCTTGGCGTAAATGTTGTAGGTGTTTTTCTCACGGCTCCCCATGATCTCACTGAGCACCACATGGTCGGCAAGGGAGAGGGTTTTTGCAAAATCATTTAACAGCATGGCGGTACGGGAATAGGTGAACGGCTGGAACACCGCTATGATCCGCTTGTACCCAAGCTCCCGCGCGGCTTTCAGCGTCATTTCGATCTCGGCAGGGTGATGCGCATAATCGTCGGCGATCACCGCACCGTTATACTTGCCGAGGATCTCAAACCGGCGTCCGGCGCCCCGAAACTCCGCCAGCCCCGATTGGATCAGCTCGAACGGCACGCCAAGCCGCAGCGCCGTCACCGCCGCAGCGGTGGCATTGAGCACATTATGGCTGCCCGGCACGCTGAGGGTGATATGCCCGAGGCAGGTATCCCCCTTCATCAAATCAAAGGCTGGGAAGCCGCCCTCTTTGGTCTCATGCACAGCATAGTAGTCCCGCTCAGGCGAACGCCCGAAGGTGATGATCTCCTTGTCCAGACCCTCTACCGCCTTGCAGGTATTGGCGTCGTCCCCGTTGATGATGACGGTGCGGGTTGTCTGCTCGGCAAATTTGCGGAAGGAGCGGATCACATTTTCCAGCGTGCCGAAATAGTCCAGATGATCGGCGTCCACATTCAAGATCACCGCCGTATCGGATTTGAGCTTCAAAAAGGTGTCCACAAACTCGCAGGCTTCACAGACCATGATGTCGGAGGAACCGGCATGACCGCTTCCGCCCAGCGCGGGCAGCTTTCCGCCGATCACAATGGTGGGATCGATCTCCGTCCCCAGCAAAATCTGGGTCAGCATGGAGGTAGTGGTGGTTTTCCCGTGGGTGCCGCTGATGCATACCGCGTTATCATACCGACGGGAGATCAGTCCCAGCAGTTCACTCCGCTCCAGCACCGGCACACCGCTGGCACGGGCGGCGATCAGCTCGGGATTGTCCGCCATGATCGCGGCAGTATGCACGATCAGATCCGCGCCCTCGATATTCTCCGCCCGCTGTCCCAGTGTGACCGGTATGCCAAGGTCACGCACCCGCTGCAGCGTTTCGGTTTCGTTATTGTCCGAACCGGTCAGATAAAAGCCCTCGCTGTGGAGAATCTCCGCCAGCGGGAACATACCCGATCCGCCGATCCCGATAAAGTGGATATGCCGCTTGCCTTCCAGCAAATTCTGGTCCATCATCATTTTCACTCCCGTTTTTTCTCTCACTCTTAGTATAATACAAACGGACGGAAAATGAAACACCTTCCGTCCGTTTTTTTACTGTCCCGTACTGCCGAAGCCGCCGACCCGCACGCCGTTCGCCTCGTCGTCCTCGGTGATCCCGAAGGGCAGAAATATGCCCTGCGCAAAGCCGTCTCCCGCGTTCAGCGTGAGGACGCGCCCCGATTTTCCGTCGTTCGTGATCTGGATTTGGATATGCCCCTCGTTCTTCGCGTTGTAATAATCTGCGTCAATAATACCGACCGTATTGTCAAGCTGGAGCCGATATTTGAAGCCAAGTCCGCTGCGCGGGAAGATTTGAAGCACCCAGCCGTCCGCGATCCGTGCGCGAATGCCGGTCGGGACGCGGAGACTCTGCCCCGACTCCAGTTCGACCCGACAGGGCAGGATAAAATCATATCCCGCGCTCCCTGCCGTTGCCCGCTTCGGCAGGCGGATCAACCGGTACGCCTGCGCCGCACCGGTATCGTCACCGAAGCAAGCGACCCAATCGGAGGTAAACTGTTCCTGCGATACTCTCTCAAACGCCGCGATCCGTTCCATAACCGACCTCCGTTCCCCATATTTCCGCAAAATCCTTCTATTATTTATGATATCCGACCCGACGCGGCTTGTCAATACATTCCAGAAAAGCGCGGCGCTGTATCGTTTGACAGCGAACCAAAAAATGTGGTACAATATCTGCAACGCGGGTATGGCGGAATTGGCAGACGCGCGAGACTTAGGATCTCGTATCATATGATGTGCAGGTTCGACCCCTGTTACCCGCACCAAACAGTACAAATCCGAACCCAAAGCCGATTGGCTTTGGGTTCGGATTTGTCGTTTCTTTCGATAATCTGAATTTGACCTCAAGCAAAAATAAAAATTGACTGAAAGTCATTGACTTCAATTCAGTGAATGTGATATAATGAAATCGTGCAAAGGGAGGTGATGGCGTGGAAAAGAAAATGACGAATCGAAAGCTTGCCGCACTGGAAACCAAGCGCCGGCTGCTGGAGGCGGCGAAAAAGCTGATATGTGAAAAAGGATTGGTAGGTACATCGATCGAAGAGATCACAAAAGCCTGCGGCGTATCGAACGGCACGTTCTATACCTATTTCAAACGCAAGGAAGATGTGGTCTTTGCGTTAAGCCAGGAGATGTATCAGGGAATTTATGAGGAAGCGCAGGCGCATGACGGCACCTTTATGGAACGGCTTATATTTTACATGGTGAATTTCTCCGGTCACATTGAACGGGACGGGCTGAAGCTCTGTCAGGAATGGGTGCGGAACACCGTAGACCCCGATCTCGTGGAAGCCCCGTACAACAAGGACAAACTCCGTGTGGATATTGATTCCATGAAGGGTATGATTGAAAAAGGAATGGAACGCGGTGAACTGAAAAAAAGCACGTCCGTAGACGCGCTTGCGGGCGCGCTGGTAGACGTGATTTACGGTGAAATGCTCTGCTGGGATATGTCCGGCGGTGCATATAGCTTTGAGGAACGGACAAAAGAATTTTGCAGAGTGTTTTTACCTGCCATGATGAAACCTTATATCAACGAAAAAACGGGAGGAACTGACAATGAGTGAGATCAAAAAATTGGGATTTGGGCTGATGCGCCTTCCCCAGAAAAGCGACAATGCGGCAGACATCGACATGGAGCAGTTCAAACAGATGGTAGACCTTTTTCTGGAGCGGGGGTTTACCTACTTTGATACCTCCTATGTGTATCATGACGGCGCTTCTGAAACCGCGATTCGGGAAGCCCTTGTCAAACGTCACCCGCGGGAGAGCTTCCTGCTGGTGTCGAAATTTCCCACCTTCCAGATGCCGACAGAGGACAAGGTGGAAGCCATTTTTAGGGAACAGCTGAACAAATGCGGGGTGGAATACTTTGACTACTACCTGCTCCACAATCTGAACCGTTACATCTATGCCACGGAAGTCCAGAACGCCCATCTGTTTGACCACATGAAGCAATGGAAGGAACAGGGTAAAATCCGCCATATCGCGTTCTCTTACCATGATGACGCCGCCCATCTGGATCAGATCCTGACCGAGCACCCGGAGGTGGACGCCGTTCAGATCGTTTTGAACTACTATGACTGGGAGGAGCCGTTTATCCAGTCGAAGAAGTGCTATGAGGTCATTCGCAAGCACTTAAAGCAGGTTATCGTCATGGAGCCGGTAAAGGGCGGCATGCTGGCAAAAGTCCCCGCCGGCGCGGAACACATCTTTCAGGAGATCGATCAGGGCGCTTCCCCTGCCAGCTTTGCGATTCGCTTTGCCGCCTCCAAAGAGGGTGTGCTGGCGGTCCTCTCCGGCATGAGCAATCTCGCCCAGGTGAAGGACAACACAGGCTATATGCAGGATTTCAAACCCCTCACCGACGAGGAAAAACAGGCTTTGGCTGACATGAAAGGAAAATATCAGGAGACCTGGAAGTACCGCTGCAACGACTGGTCCGCCCTGGACGATAATGCCTACGGCGTGCCTGTGTCCGGCATTATTCGGGCATACAACAGTATGTTGATCCAGCCCGATCCCACCTTCTGCGCGGAGCTGAACTACTATAAGAGCTTCCGCAGCGCCTACGACCGAGCCTTTGAGACAGGGGATTACACGGCGCAGACCGAGAAGATCGGCGGGGCGTTTGACGTCACGGCTGCCCTGCGAGAGGCCGCCACATACCATGCGAAAAATAACTATCAGACCTATATGAAATGACAAGTGAAATGCACCCCAAAAGTTAGATAATGTGGTATAATATCCACAACAAACGATACAAATCCGAACCCACACCGTAAGACAACAGCACTCTGAGGAACATATTACAAACAAACCCGCCCCCAAAAGAGGGCGGGTTTGCTATTTTTTTCGATTCGCAAGGTCGGGGTGATGCACCGCATGGAGACGCGGGAACGCCTTGACAAGGCGGCGCTGCCCACGGGTATCCTTTTGCAGCTGCTCACGCAGCTTTTCGTACCTCTCCTGCAGCCGGACACGGAGGTCCGCATCGACCTCCTCCTTCCAGCTGTATAGCGTCTCCTTCAAATCGGCGCCACGGTCGGCAGCCTTCAGCACGTGCGCGGAGAACTCCTCCCCGAACTCGTCCGAAACCGTTTTGAGCTGAGCCGCCAGCTCGTCAATCTGTTTCAGGCGGCGGTTCATCTTGGTGATCGTGGCAACGGTAGCCGCCAGATCGACCGCCAGATAGCCGCCGAGGATCGCCAACAGCGCGATACCCACCGGTCGCGGGATCACGGAGATGAAAAACTCGATGGACGGGTGGAAAATATCCACCACAAAAATACAGGCGAACCCCCACAAAATCGAGAACCGCAGGCAGACATAGCCGCTGATATTGAACGGCTCCTCGGAGTAATCCCACCACCGTTCGTGAAAGAGCTTTTCCAGCAGAAAGCCGGTGATCCACTCCAGCACCGAGGTGAGGATCACCGAGCCGACAAACAGCAGCGCGAAATTTTCTTTGAGCGGCGTGAGACAAAGCAACACAATCACCACACCGAACCCGTAGATCGGACAGAGCGGACCGTTGAGAAAGCCGCGGTTGACAAACTTACCGGTCTTGAGCACCGCAAAGGCGACCTCGCCGCACCAGCCCAAAAAGGCATAGACGAAAAAAATCCAGATAAACCGATAGATCAACTCACCCATATGCGTTCCCTCTTTTGTCGAAATCTGTCATAAACCAGTATAGCACATGAGGAGGATAAAATCCACCGTTTTTCGGGCAAGGCGTTATGATTTTTGCCTGCCGCCAAACAGGCGGGAAAGCCTGCCGTGCAGGCGGTAGCAAATCCCGCGCAAAGGGCGAAGAAAGGTCCATATTGCCGCATAACAGCGGTAGAGCGGCGCATCGGCGGAGATTTCGCGTGCGCCGCGGCAGAAGCTTACCAGCACGCCTTCCACCTGATCGGAACGAATGCCGCGCTCCGGCAGATATTGATGATCCCCGCAAAGCACAAAGCCTTCCGCGTCCCTGCCGATGATCCGGTGGAGCACATACTGCCCGTTATCTCTGCGGTATAAAATCACATCGTATTTTCGGGGCGGACGGGCGTCGGGACTGCAAAGCATCACGCTGTCCCGCTTTTCCCGCAGGGTCGGCAGCATACTGACGCCGGTAGGCAAAAACCGAAAGGTGCCGCCTTCCCGAAACACCTGCTCCATCAGCTTACACAGCTCCTGCGTGGCAACGGGTCGGGAAACCGGATTATTCCGCAAGAAGTCCCGCCTCCCGCGCCTTACTAAGAAAAGCGGCGACGTCCTGTCGGGCGGTCTGCTCGTCCACCTCGTATGCGGCGGTCAGAGCCGCCGTCAAGGCTTCGGGGGTGGTGTCGCCCTGCTCCAGCTGCTTCCAGAGGAAAATGCCGGTGTCGTTGAGGGTAATGACGCCCTCCAGCTGCGTTTCGGCACTGACCGATACCACAACGCCCATACCCAGCATATCGCGGAGCAGATAACCTTCTTTCAGTTTCATGTTGCATCGTCCTCGCTTTCTTTCATCGTTTCCCAAGCCATGCGGCACGCCGCTTCCCCGATGGTGCATTGCATCAGGAAGATCGGGACGGCATTGAGTACCGCTTCCAGTGTGGTGAGCATGCGCTCCATTAGGGGACGGCTCAGCCGGAATATGGTTTGGGTGTAAATGCGCGGGAGTGCTTCCCGTGCCGTGAGCGGCAGAATGCGGTTTTCCTCGCCCCGTTCCAGAACGCAGATGCCCTGCACCGGCACGCGGGCGTTCCTGCCCAGCGGAGAGGTGCCGGTAAAGGGTGTGCCGCAGGCATAAAGCCTGCCGTCAAAAAAGCGGAGCGCCGGTTTATCGTCGTTGAGGATAAAGGCGCGGTCGCCGAATAACCGCAGCCAGCCTGCGGTATGGGTGGATTTGCCCGTGCCGGGCGGTGCGGAAAACAGATAGGCGCGGTCGTCCACCACCACGGCGGAGGAATGGAGCATGATCCCGTCAAAGCGGAGAAGGAAGCGGTAAAAGGCGGAGCTGTGCCACATATATTCGAGCCAGTCCGCACCCAATTTGGGATAGGTTTCCCCCAGGCGTTCCAGATATCCCGAAGCGGGAGCGAGACAGATGTCCGCCTTTTCCGACGGGACAAGATAGGGAGCACTCCGCTCCAGAAGGAGAGGAAATTGCGGGTCCATTTCGACGGTCAAACCGCAAAAGGAGTAAAGTGCCATAGGCTTAGCGATCCTCCACAAAGCGCAAAGACAGCGCGCAGAAAGTCAGGGCGGGCGGCAGAAAAAGGGGAAGCAGAGCGCAACCCGCCATGATAATAGAATAGCATAGAATGTGCGGCGAAGTCAAGTGCCGCGGGGTCGGTGGAAGTGAAAACAGGCGCGGCACGGGAGCAAAGCGCACGGGAGGGCGGCGGCGCGGCGAGGTCAGTGCGGTGAACGGCAGGCTTGGGACGGACGGCAACAGAAGCGGCGAAAACAGAATAAGGATATGCGAAAACCGAAAGAGGAATCCCTCCACCATGCTGACGCATGGTGGAGGGATTCAAAACCACAAAGCCGATGTCGGGAGCTGCAAGCGGCGGGAATGTGGGTGTACGGCGGGAGTGAGCGTGGCGGCAAGGGGGCGGCGCGGGGCGGCGGGTGCGGTGGCGCAACCGAGAGTGGGGCGGAGTCGGCAGGCTTGGGACGGACGGCAACAGAAGCGGCGAAAACAGAATAAGGATAAGCGAAAACCGAAAGAGGAATCCCACAAAGCGGTGTCGGAAACCGTAGGCGGCGGCTCGGGGTGCGGGACGGCACGGGAGCAAGGCGCACGGGGAGGCGGCGCAAACGAGAGCGGGGCGAAGTCGGCAGGCTTGGGGCGGGGCGCGGCAGAGTGGCGAAAACAGAATAGGGATATGCGAAAACCGAAAGAGGAATCCCTCCACCGCGCAAGCGCGGTCCCCCTCCCTTTG
>CANQKY010000076.1 GCA_947624575.1 uncultured Clostridia bacterium | reverse complement strand
AGCTTTGCGCTCTCCGACCTTTACAGCGGACTGAATCTTCAGATGCTGCTCTATCTGTTTTCCATCTGGAAAAAGGGAACGGGGCGTTACGCCGGCGTCACCCCCGCCGGTGTGCTGTATCTCCCGTCCGGCTATGCGGAGGGCGCACTGCCCCGCCATGCGGCGGACGAGGAGATTGAGAAAGCACGGATCGAAGCCCATCGCATGAGCGGACTGGTGCTTCAGGAGACGGCGGTCTTGCAGGCGATGGAGGCGGGAATGCAGGGCGTTTTTCTGCCGGTCAAGCAAAACGCCAAGGGCGAGCTTGTCGGCGGCGACAGCCTGTACGGCATGGAACAACTCGGTCAGTTGTATCGCCACGCCATGAAGCTGTTGGAGGATATGTACCGCTCTCTGCGGGAGGGAAAGGTGGCGCCTTTGCCTGCCGCCAAAACCATAATGCCCTGTGTTTATTGCGATTACCGTTCGGTCTGCGGGTATGAGGAGGGCGCACCGGCACGGGTGCTGCCGAAATTCAAAAAGGACGAGTTTTACCGTATACTGCGTGAGGAGGTGCGGCATGGCGACACCGTGGACTGATGAACAACTCGCGGCGATCCACGCCGCAGGCGGACGGGTGCTGGTTTCCGCGGCGGCGGGGAGCGGCAAGACTGCCGTGCTGGTGGAACGGGCGTTTTCCCGCATCACGGCGGAGCAAAACGGTATTTCCGCCGATCGGCTATTGCTGGTCACTTTCTCCAATGCCGCCGCGGGGGAGATGCGGGCGCGGATCACGGCGCGGCTGGACGAGGAATTGGAGCGCCGACCGCAGGACGCCGGCTTATTGAAGCAGCGCGCGCTGCTCGGCAAAGCGAAGATCTGCACCATGTCCTCCTTTTGTATCGACATTCTGCGGAACTACTTTACTTTGGCAGAGCTGCCGCCCGATTTCCGAATCGCCGATGAGTCGGAGCTGGAGATCATTCGGCAGGACGCCATGGAAGAGCTGCTGGAGTCCTATTATCAGGAGGGCGATCCCGCGTTTTTGGAATTGAGCGATATGCTCAGCAAAAAGAACGATCGCCTGCTGGAGGAGTGGGTCTTTCGCCTTTACCGGTTTGTGCGCTCCCACCCGTTCCCCGAACGCTGGCTTGGGGCGCAGGCGAACTCCTATACGGCGGAGCATACCGACCGCTGGATCGAGCCGATGCTCATCGAAGCAAAGGAGGACACTGCCTTTGCCATACAGCTCTTGCAAACCGCGCTGCGTGAAATGGAGGGCTCGGAGAAGCTGTACGAGGCGTATCAGCCCGCTTTTTCGGCGGATTTGGCACAGGCGGAGCATCTGCTTTCGGTTGCCGACGATTGGGAGAGCCTGCAAACGGCATTGTCTGCGCTTTCGTTTTCGAAGCTCGGTCCCTGCTCCCGCAGTGCGGCGCCCGAATTGCAGGAGCGGGTGAAGGGGATTCGGAAAGAAGCGCGCGGTCTGCTGGAAAACCTGCGGGACAAGAAGATAAACTGTACGGCGGCGGAATTGCATGAGGACCTTGCCGCGCTCTCCCCGCTGGTCGCGGTCTACTGCCGTATGACCGCCGACTTTTTGGCACTGATGGGGCGAAAAAAGCTGGAGCGCAGCCTGATCGACTTTGCCGACGCCGAGGAAAAGGTGCTGGAGCTGTTGGTCACGCCGACCGAAAACGGGTATCAAAAAACCCCGCTTTGCGCCACGCTTGCCGCCGAGTTTGACGAGATCTGTATCGACGAGTTTCAGGACACCAACGAGGTGCAGGATTTGATTTTCACCGCGCTGTCCAAGGAGGAAAAGAACCTGTTTCTGGTGGGGGACGTCAAGCAGAGCATTTATGCGTTTCGGAAGGCGATGCCGGAGCTGTTTGTGCAAAAGCGGGAGGCTTCGGTTCCCTATGACGGCGTGCATTTTCCCGCCAAGATTTTTCTCAGCCGGAATTTCCGCAGCCGGAAAGAGGTCACCGGATTGGTGAACTTTCTGTTTTCGCATCTGATGACGCCGCGTTTGGGGGATAATCGGTACGATGACAGTGAGGCGCTGATCCCGCAGGCGGACTATCCGGCATATGACACCGCCGCCGAACTGCATTATGTGATCGCGCCGCCGGACGACGACCGGTTTTCCGCCGAGGCGCGGTATGCCGCTCATCGGATCCGCCGTCTGGTGGACAGCGGCTATGCCGTGTCGGACGGGCAGGGCGGTATGCGTCCCTGCGGTTATGGGGATTTTTGTGTGCTGCTTCGTTCGGTCAAACAGAAGGCGGAGGTATATGCCGGTGCATTCCGCGCGGCAGGGATACCGGTTTCGTTTCATGCGGAGTCCGATTATTTTGCCTCGCGTGAGATCACCCTTCTTCTTGCGCTGCTTCAGGTGCTGATCAATCCGCTTTTGGATATTCCGATGACGGCGGTGCTCTATTCGCCGGTATTCGGCTTTACCTCGGACGAGATTGCCGCGCTGCGGATTCGGGAGAGAAGCGGCAGCCTTTATCACGCGCTCCAAACGGCGGCGGAGGAAGGGGACGCCCACGCCGGTCGGGTACTCGAACTGCTCGGGGAGCTGCGCCGGCAGAGTGTGCTGCTCCCGCTCGAGGACTTGATCCGGCTTCTCTATGATAAAACCGGACTGCTTTCTTATCTGCAAGCCCTGCCGGACGGCGCGCGCCGTGCCGGACGTTTGCAATACTTTTTAAACTATGCCGCCCGCTACGCGCAGACGGGCGGGCAGGACTTGGGCGGCTTTCTGCGGTTTTTGGATCGCTGTAAGGAGCGGGAAACGGAGGGCAGCTCGGGCAGCAGTGAGGCAAATGAGGACGCGGTACAAATTTTAAGCATTCACCGTTCGAAGGGGCTGGAGTTCCCGATCGTCCTGCTTGCCGATTGCAGTCGGGGATTCAATACCGAGGATCTGAAATCCGATCTTCTCCTTCACCGTTCCCTTGGTATCGGACTCAGCCGGAAAATGCCCGAAACGCTCCGAAAATTTTCCACCCTCCCACGGGAGGTGATCAAAGCGTCGCTGCGGCGGCAGTCGATGTCGGAGGAACTGCGGATTTTGTACGTGGCGCTGACCCGTGCGCGGGAGAAGCTGATCTTGCTCATCAGCGATACCGGTCGTGAGGGCATTTTGAAAAAGGCGGCTTTGCGCGTCAGTCTCGGCATGGACGGGCATTATGCGGAAAACGCCGCGTCCTTTGCGGATTGGATCATGCTTGCCGCACTCCGCCACCCCGATGCTCAGGTACTCAGGGAGCGTGCGGGCGTTTTGGTCGATCTTCTTCCGGCGGAGTCAAGGCTGACCGTGTTCTGCGAAAACGCAAACCTGCGTCCCGAAACGGAACAGGCAGCCGAACGGTCGCCCGAAGCGGTTCCCGATCCAGAGGTGCGGCAGCTATTGGAGCACCGCCTTTCTTTCCGGTATCCCTATCAGGCGGAGACCGGATTGCCGCTCAAGCTGTCGGTCAGTGAGATCGCAAAGCCCGCTTCGGCGGTCGATTTTTCACTCCGCCCCGCCTTTTTGCAGCAATATGGCGTGACCGGCGCGGAGCGGGGAAATGCGCTGCACACCTTTATGCAGTTTGCCGATTTCAAGGCGGCAGCCGTCGATCCGCGGCGGGAGGTCGACCGCATGGTGTCCGCCGCCTACCTCACCGAGCGGGAAGCGTCGCTGATCCCGATCGAACGGGTGACCGCGTTTTTGGAAGGTCCGCTCGGCAAGCGGCTGATGCGCGCACAGCGGGTGGAGCGGGAATTTAAATTCCTCTCCTCCATACCGGCGTTCTTCCTCGATCCCACCCTGACCGGAGAAGCGGCAAACGCGCCGGTTTTGATCCAGGGGATTGCCGACTGCCTGCTGTTTGAGCCGGACGGGATCGTGATCGTGGACTATAAGACCGATCGTGTCAACAGTCCCGAAGAGCTGGTGGAGCGGTATCAAACCCAGCTTCAGCTTTACCGCTATGCGATGGAGGACTGCTTCTCGCTTCCGGTCAAGGAAACGGTGATCTATTCGCTGGGTCTGTCACAGGAGGTTCCCGTTCCGACCGAGGGGAGATAAGCCCCGCTTTTTCTCTCAAATGCGGGCATTTCAAATCCCCTGCCAAAAAGGCAGTATTTTCCGCCTTTCCCCTTGACAGTAAAAATTGCGGGTGATATAATATAAGTACATATATTGAAGTCGGGTGATGCTCCGCTTTGGGGGTAAAAGCGCGGGCGTCATACCGTTTCAGAAAAAAGGGAGGATTATCAGATGAAGTACTTTTTAGACAGTGCAAAGTTGGATCAGATCAAGTACGCCTATGAAACCTTTGGTATCGACGGCGTGACCACCAATCCCCGGCACATCATGCTCAGCGGGAAGCCGTTCATGACCGCCATTACCGACATTGCGAACTGGATCAGAGGTGAGGGGCTGGACGGCTACGAGAGATTTCCTGTTTCGGTGGAGATCAATCCGCACCTCGACAATGCGGCGGATATGATCGCCGAGGCAAAGAAGATTTCTGCGATCTGCCCGAATTTCGTCATCAAGATTCCCGCGACCGAGGCGGGCGTTACCGCTGCGCGCGCGTTGGAGCAGGAGGGGATCCGCACCAATGTGACCCTGATCTTCTCGCCGTCTCAGGCAATGCTGCCGGCAAAGAACGGCTCTCTGTTCGTATCTCCCTTTATCGGCTGGAAAGAAGCAAACGGCGAGGATTGCCGGAAGTACATCAAGGACATCGTGGATATCTATAAGAACTACGGCTTCTACGGCAAGACCCAGATCATCTGCGCCGCAATGCGGACGCCGAAGCAGATCGTGGACTGCGCGCTGGCGGGCGCCGATATCGTCACCACCGGACTGGAGGTCTATCAGGACAGCATGAAGCACGCCTTTACCACACAGGGTATCGGCACCTTCACCGATGCGTGGGATCATACCGTCACCGAATAAAATATGGTTTGTGACTTGTGGCAGAAAAATTTTCTGCCACAAGCTGCAATGGAGGAAATATGAAACATATTTACTTAAACCTGAAGCGGTTTGATGTGCCGACCGAGCTGGGCGGCGTCAACCGTCTCGCACCCCTGACCGAGTGGGGCGCACAGATCGTGACCGGTACGCAGGCGGGGCTTGCGCAGTACGATCCGTCCGAGGTGGAGTTTATCCAGTTCTTTCCGGAAGCGCACCTGCTCAACGCAGTCGCCGCCAGAACGGCGGACAGCCGCGTGCAGCTCGGCAGCCAGAGCGTGTTCCGTGAGAACACCGCGGTAGGCGGCAACTTCGGCGCGTTCACCACCAACCGTCCCGCTTCGATCGTCAAGGCGCTGGGCTGCGAAGCCACGCTGATCGGTCACTGTGAGGAACGCAACGACAAAAAGGGGATTCTCGCGGAAGCGGGTGTGACCGATGCCAAGGCGGTCAACCGCCTGCTCAATCGGGAGATTGCCTGTGCGCTGGACGCCGGGCTGAAGGTGGTCTACTGCATCGGTGAGACTTCGGAAGAACAGCCCGCATGGGAAGAAGTGCTGGGCGGGCAGCTGGATATCGGTCTTGCGGGGGTGGATAAATCCCGCGTGGTAATCGCCTATGAGCCGGTCTGGAGCATCGGCCCGGGCAAAACGCCTGCCGATAAGGACTATATCACCAAGATCGCGCGGTTTGTCAAGGCGCGTACCGGCGGTATGGACGTCGTCTACGGCGGCGGTTTGAAATCGGATAACGCAGCGATGCTTGCCTCGATTCCAGAGATTTCCGGCGGTCTGATCGCGCTCACCCGCTTTGCCGGCGAGATCGGCTTCTATCCCGACGAGTATCTCGAGATCATCAGGCTCTATCTCGGCAAATAAGAAAGGAACGATACGATGAAACTGGAATTTGAATATGGTCATGGCATGATGGCGGCGGAGCTGCCGGATACCACCGATGTATTTATCCCCGGGGAGACGGTTCCCGATCCGGAATGTCTGCCGCAGGATTGGGACAGTCTTTATAAAGCAACGCTCGAGAGTATCCGTCACCCGATCGGTATGCCTACTTTGACCGAGCTTGCCAAGGCGGGCGATAAGGTGGTCATCGTGATCCCCGATATCGTCAAGGGCGGCAACCAGCCCACCTCTCATCGGAAGGTGTCGATCCGCGCCTGTCTCGATGAGCTGTATTCGGTCGGCGTGAAAAGGGAAGATGTGCTGCTTCTTTTCTCCAACGGTCTGCACCCCCGTGCCACCGTGGCGGAGATGAAAACCATTCTGGGCGAGCAGCTTTTCTCGGAGTTCTATCCCACCGGTCAGATCACCAGCCACGACAGCGAGGATTACGATCATATCGTCGATCTCGGCTATGCCTCGAACGGCGACCATGTGCTGATGAACAAATATGTCTATGACGCCGATGTGGCAATTTTGATCGGTCACACCCAGGGCAATCCCTACGGCGGCTATTCGGGCGGCTATAAGCACTGCGCAACCGGTATCAGCCATTGGCGGAGCATTTCGGCGCACCATGTACCCGATGTCATGCACAAACCCGACTTTGTGCCGGTCTCGACCAACAGCGTGATGCGCAGCAAGTTCGATTGCCAGGGTATGTTCATGGAAGAGAAGATGGGCAAAAAGTTCTTCTGCTGTGACGCCGTGCTGGACACCAAGTCCCGCCAGATCGAGATCAACTCCGGCTATGCTGCCGAGATGCAGCCGATCAGCTGGAAAACCGCCGATAAGCGCACCTATGTCCACTGGGCGGAGAAGAAGTACGATGTTGTGGTGTTCGGTATGCCGACCGATTTCCATTACGGCGCCGGCATGGGCACCAATCCGATCCAGATGATGCAGGCGCTTTCCGCACAGGTGATCCGTCATAAGCGGGTGTTGAGCGACCATTGCGTCTTTATCGTACCCAGTATCTGCGACGGCTGGTTCCATGAGGAGCGCTGGCCCTATCTGCGGGAGCTGTACGAGATGTTCCAGCATGACTATATGCAGATTCTGCCCGATATGAACCGGTACGGTGAGTATTTTGCCACCAATGCCGAGTATATCCGCAAGTATCGGTTTGCCAATGCGTTCCACCCGTTCCACGGCTTCTCGATGATGAGCTGCGGACATCTGGCGGAGGAGCATACCAGCGCGATCTACATTGTAGGCGCAAGGGAGCCGGGCATTGCCAGAGGAATGGGGCTGAAAACCAGAGCCACCGTGGAGGAAGCGTTGCAGGACGCCATGAAGAAGTATGTTGGACCGAATCCGAATATTCTGGCGCTGCCTCGTACCTTTACCACTGCGGCTGTCCATCTGTGCATGAAGGACCCGAGCCAGAACAGCCATACCAGAGACGGAGCCGGATATCCTTGCGGCGGCTGATATCCTGAACCTATAAGCCCTGCGGGATAATGGTGGATTCCGCAGGGCTTTTGACTAAAATGAAGGAGGACATTCAGATGAGACACGAGTATAATTATTACAGCAAAGAGCAGCTTCTTGCCGCGCCGAAGGTGCCGATCACCGTTTTGGAGGACAATGCGGCGGTGTTCAAGGCGATCGCGGAGGAAATGGCGGACGAGATCAAGCGGAAAAACGCTCTGGGTGAGCGGACGGTGTTTATCTGTCCGGTCGGACCGGTCGGGCAGTATCCCTATTTTGTGGATATTGTCAACAGTGAGCGGATCAGCTTAAAGAATGTATGGTTCATCAATATGGACGAGTATCTCACCGATGATAAGGAGTGGATTTCGAAGGACGATCCTTTGAGCTTCCGCGGCTTTATGGAGCGGACGGTCTATACGAAAATCGACCCCGAGCTTATCATGCCGGTCGAGCAGCGAATCTTCCCCGACCCGCATGATACCGGCAATATCGCCCGCGTGATCGAGGAATTGGGCGGCGTGGATATCTGCTTCGGCGGGATCGGCATCAACGGACATCTCGCCTTTAATGAGGCGGACGACTCCCTGACCGCCGATGAGTTTAGGAATCTTCACACCCGTGTGCTGGAGATCACCAAGGAAACGAGAACCACCAATGCGATCGGTGACTTGAACGGCGCGATCGACGATATGCCCCGTTACTGCATCACCATCGGCATGAATGAGATTTATAACGCCAGAAAGGTGCGGCTGGGCTGCTTCCGCGATTGGCACCGCAGCGTGGTGCGTCACGCGGCATACGGCGAAGTGTCCGCTCATTTCCCTGCCAGCCTGATGCAGCAGCACCCCGACGCCCTGATTCGCATCACCGAATTTGTGGCGGAGCTTCCGAACTGACGGACGGCAAGAGGTGAGCAGTATGGGGGAACGGTATATCGTTCATGGCGAAGTGTATCTTGACCGCGCCTTTCAGAAGGCGACCGTGGGGGTCCGTGACGGAAAGCTGACCCTTTATCCGGCGGACTATCCGCTGCCCGCAGATGCCGATGTCACCGATGCGACAGGGAAGAAGATCGTGCCCGGCTTTCTGGATATCCACACTCACGGTGCCGTGGGGGTAGATGTCAACGGTGCCACCGCCGATGATCTGGAGAAGATCGGCAGCTTCTTTGCCGGCAACGGTACGACCTCCTTTTTGATGTCGGTTCTGACCGATACCGAGGAGCAGACCGAGTGGTGTATCGGCGAGTACCGGAGTTATGTCGAGGGCAGAAAACGGCGCGGCGCAAATCTTTTGGGTATTCATCTGGAGGGTCCCTTTCTTGCCTCCGAATATAAGGGCGCCATGCCGGAGTACCTGCTCAAAAAAGGCGATGCCGAGCTGGTGAAAAAGTATCAGGCGCTTGCCAAAGGCGGCATTCGGTATATCACCCTTTCTCCCGAGGTGGAGGGGGTTGCCGAGATGATGGACGCGCTGAAGGAAGCGGGGATCGTGGCGGCTATGGGTCATTCGGGCGCCGATTACGCGACCAGCATGAAGATGGTGGACGCCGGCGTTCAGGCGGCGACCCATCTTGGCAACGCAATGCGTCTGCTTCACCAGCATGAGCCTGCCATTTTCGGCGCGGCGCTGGAATCGGATATCTACTGCGAAACGATTTGCGACGGCAGACATCTTCACCCCGGCACGGTTCGGCTGATCGTGAAAACAAAGGGAGTTGATCGGGTGGTGGCGATCACCGATTCGATTATGGCGGCGGGGCTTCCCGACGGGCATTATCACCTCGGCGTCAATGAGGTGACGGTGGAGGACGGCGATGCCAAGCTGACCGAGACCGGTGTGCGGGCGGGCAGTACGCTGACCCAGAATGTGGCGCTCAAAAATCTGCTGCGCTTCACCGGTCTGCCGCTGCAAGAGGTTCTGCCTATGCTGAGTGAAAATCCGGCAAAGCTGATCGGTGTGTTCGACCGCAAAGGCTCGATTGCCGACGGCAAGGACGCGGATTTGGTGTTGCTGGACGAAGCAAACGAGATCGCCGGCGTGATGATCGGCGGCGATTGGTGGAAAAACTGAATTTCAAAACAAAACGGAAGCATTTTGCTTCCGTTTTGTTTTGGGTTGACAAAATTAGAACAGGGTGCTATAATAGCAAGGTCGCTAATATGCTTTAAAGCGATAAAGTAACAGTTTTTGGAGGAAAGCGTATGGCACCGAGAAAAGGAAACCTCATGAGCGTGCGGGACGATGTGAGGGTCGTGGACGCCACCGTTCGGGACGGCGGGCTCTGCAACGACTTTCGCTTCACCGACGAGTTTGTGCGGGAGCTTTATAAAACGAATGTGAAAAGCGGCGTGGACTATATGGAGTTCGGCTATAAAGCCAGCCGTGATATGTTCAATGAAAGCGACTTCGGCAAGTGGAAGTTTTGTAAAGAGGAGGACATTCGCGCGATCGTGGGGGAGAATATCTCCGATATGAAGATCGCGGTCATGGCTGATGTGGGCAGATGCAATTATAAGGAGGATTTTCTGCCCAAAAGCGAAAGCGTGATCGACATGGTGCGGGTCGCCTGCTATATTCACCAGATACCGGCGGCAATCGCCATGATCGAGCATTTTCACAACCTCGGCTATGAGACGACCTGCAATATCATGGCGGTTTCGCAGGCAAATTTCAATCAGGTGGAGGAAGCGCTCTTGCTGCTGACCGCTTCGCCGGTTGACGTCATCTATCTGGTGGACAGCTACGGCTCGCTTTATCCCGAGAACGCCGCCGAGCTGGCGAAAACCTATATCAAGGCAGCGGACGAGGTCGGGAAAAAGGTGGGCTTCCACGCGCATAATAATCAGAATCTCGCCTTTGCCAATACCATCGAAACCATGTCCTACGGCGTGTCTTATCTCGATGCGACCGCCATGGGTATGGGACGGGGCGCCGGAAACTGCGCCATGGAGCTGCTGCTCGGTTTTCTGAAAAATCCGCGGTACAGCCTTTACAGCCTTTTGAGCTTTATTGAAAAGTATATGATCCCGCTCAAGGAGCAGGGGGTTGTCTGGGGTTTTGACTTGCAATATATGTTCACCGGTCAGCTCAACCGCCACCCTCGTGCGGCGATGAGCTTTACCGCCGAGCATCGGCACGATTACTGCGAATTTTATAAATCCCTGCTGGATAACTTCTAAAAAAGAGGGCATACGCCCTCTTTTGAGCGTGGCGAAAAATCGCCACGCTTCGAAGGACAAACACAATCGCTTCACTCGCTAAAGCTCGTCTAGCTCTGTG
>CANQKY010000075.1 GCA_947624575.1 uncultured Clostridia bacterium | reverse complement strand
CGCATATCCTTTCGATAGGGCAGGTTCTCCCGCTCCAGCTCCCGCTTGACCGCTTCGATCAGCTCCCGCACCCTGCAGATCTCGTCCACACAGGTGACAAGCGGCACCATGACCGAAACATTGCCGTAAGCGGACGCCCGCAAAATGGCGCGAAGCTGGGTCTTATACAACTCAGGGTGCTGCAGGCAGTACCGGACAGCGCGAAACCCCATAAAGGGGTTTTCCTCTTGTTTCAGCCCCAGATAGGGGATATTTTTGTCCCCGCCGACGTCCAGCGTCCGAATGACGACCTCTTTCCCCCGCATACCGGCGGCAACGGCACGGTAGGCGGCAAGCTGTTCCTCCTCGGTCGGCGCGGCGTTCCGCTCCAAAAACAAAAGCTCGGTGCGAAACAGCCCGATCCCCTCGGCGTCCCCCTGCAGCACGGCGCTCAAATCGCGGGGAGAGCCGATATTGGCAAGCACCCGCTTTTCCTCCCCGTCACCGGTGCGCGTGGGCTTCCCCCGATACCGGTCGTTCGCCGCCTGTTCGGCTGCCGCCCTTTTCTGCTTTGCAAAAAGCCTTTCCCGAAGCGGCTCGTCCGCATTTTGATACACCGCTCCGTCATAGCCGTCCACCGCAAGCTCGGCGCCCGACGGAATCACCGCCATGGCGTCTTGCACCCCCAGCACCGCCGGTATATGCAGCGCACGGGCAATGATCGCCGCGTGGGAGGTCTCCCCTCCCTGCTCGGTCACGATCCCTGCAAGATGCGCGGCGTCCAGACCTGCGGTCATGGAGGGCGTCAGCTCGTCGGCAATCAGGATCGTATCGGGCGGCAAATTGGAAAGTTCGATCCCCGAACCGCCGGTCAACAGCTTTAGCATTTGTGCCTTGATGTCCCGCAGATCGGCGGCACGCTGACGGGTCGGTTCATCGTCCGAGCCGTCAAACGCCGCGCTCAATAAATCGCAGACCCGTTCCACCGCCGTTTTGGCAGAAGCGCCTTTTTTGATTTCCTCTATGATCCGAGGAAGCAGAAAAGGATCGTGGAGCAGGGCGATATGTCCGCGCAGAATATCGCCGTCCGCGCCGCTTCTATCCAGCCGCTTTGCCGCTTCCCGATTTTGTTGATCGAAAGCCAGCACCGCGTCCTCCAAGTGCTTTTCCTCCGCCTGCGGATCGGCTGCGGCAAAGGTGGGGCAAGCCGCGTCCAAAACCGCGTGATATGCTCTGCCGAAGCCGATCCCGCCCGAGGCGCCGATTCCCTTTAACATACGTCTTCCTCCAAGCCCGCTTCGATCAGTGCGACCGCCTTTTCAAGCGCCTCGTTCTCGTCCTCTCCCTCACAGGATACCGTGACCGAATCGCCGCACTTCATCGCCGCCAGCATAATGGAAATCATGCTTTTCCCGTCCGCCTTTTTATCGCCGCTTTGCAGCGTAACGGTCGCGCGAAACGCTCCCATTGCCTTTGCAAATACCGCCGCAGGACGCATATGCAGTCCCTCGGCGTTCAAAAGTGTCACCGTTTTGGCAACCATGCGGTTCACCTGCCTTTCTTATTTCAGTATTCCCGTTTTGTCAGTATTCCCATTTTGAAAGCGAAAAGCCCTGATCTATACTATCAGGGCTTCGGCTTTTATGCTTTGTTCTGCGCCTCTACCAAACGAACGCCGCAGTACATCTCCCGCAGCTTCGGCTTTTCGATCTTGCCGGTCGCGTTGCGGGGAACCTTTGCAAAGATGATTTTTCTCGGACGCTTATACCGAGGCAGATCGGTACAGAAATGGTTGATCTCCTCCTCGGTGCAGGTCTCCCCCTCCTTGACCTGAATGATCGCCGCCGCGATCTCACCCAGTCTCGGATCGGGCAGCCCGATGACCGCAACATCGTGAATTTTCGGATAAGCTGCCAAAAAGTCCTCGATCTGAACGGGATAGAGGTTCTCGCCGCCCGAAATAATGACGTCCTTCTTCCGATCGACTAAGAAGATAAACCCGTCCTCGTCCTGCATCGCCATATCGCCGGTGTGGAGCCAGCCGTTTTTCAGCACCTCCGCCGTCGCATCGGGATCATGATAGTAGCAGACCATCACGCCGGGCCCTTTTACACACAGCTCGCCGACCTCGCCCTGCTCCACCTGACGATCCTGCTCGTCCACGATCTTGGTTTTCCAGCCGTAGCCCGCCACGCCGATCGCGCCGACCTTATCTACATGCTCCAGCCCCAGATGGACACAGCCCGGTCCGGTCGATTCGGACAGCCCGTAGTTGGTGTCATACTGATGATGCGGGAAATATGTAAGCCAATGCCGGATCAGCGACGGCGGCACCGGCTGTGCGCCGATGTGCATCAGCCGCCACTGGGACAGCCGGTAATGCTCCAGCCGCAATTCTCCACGATCCAGCGCCGCCAGAATATCCTGCGCCCACGGCACCAGAAGCCAGACAATGGTACACCCCTCGCCCGACACCGCCTCCAGCACCGACGCCGGAGAATTTCCCTTGAGCAGCACCGCCTTGCTGCCGGTGAAAAGGGAGCCGAACCAGTGCATCTTGGCGCCGGTGTGATAAAGCGGCGGAATACACAAAAACACATCGTCATGGGTGGTTTTATGATGCAGTGCTTCCATTTTGGCGGACTGGGACAACGCCTGATGCCGCAGCAAAATCGCCTTCGGGAAGCCGGTCGTACCGGAAGAATAGTAGATTGCCGCCTCATCGTCCTCCTCGATCAGCACCTTCGGAGCGGTGCTGGAGCAGTTTGCCGCCGCCGGAAAATAATCCTCGGCAAAGGACGGACAGTTTTCCCCTACAAAAAGCAGCAGCCGCTCTTTCCCCAGATCGTCCGCAATGCTCTCCACCCGTCCGATAAACTCGGGACCGAAGAACAGCACATCGACGTCCGCCAGCTTGACGCAGTAGTCGATCTCCTCGGCGGTGTAGCGGAAATTAAGCGGCACCGCAATGGCGCCGGTCTTGAGCACGCCGAAATAGATCGGCAGCCATTCGAGGCAGTTCATCAGCAAAATCGCCACCTTCTGCCCCTTTCGGATCCCTCTGCCCATCAGCAGATTCGCCACCCGATTCGCCTTTTCGTCAAAAACCGACCATGTGATCGCACGCCGATAGGGCGCGGTGGCGCTCGGCTGGATCAGCTCGTACTCCTTCCATGTAACCCGCTGTACCTCCTGCACCTCAGGATTGATCTCCACCAGCGCGGTTTCCTCGCCATACAGCTTGCTGTTTCTCTCCAGCAGATCGGTGATCGGCATATCGTTCGCTCCTTACTTTAACAATTTTACTTGCTAAAATCATCATAGCCTATTTTACGCCGAAAGTCAAGGGCAGGCGAAAAGGCGGTGCAAATATTTTGTACGCCCTATTGACTTTACCGATTTTATGCGTTAAACTGGTATAGTAAATTCGCTTTGAAAGGAATGATCGTTATGATCCTCAAGCTGGTTTTGCTGGTGGTGTTCTTTGCCGTTATGGTCGGCATTGGCGTATACTGCCGCAAAAATGCCGTCAATGTAAACGGCTTCGTGCTGGGCGGACGGGCGGTAGGTCCCTGGCTCACCGCATTCGCCTTCGGCACCTCCTATTTTTCCGCCGTGGTCTTTGTGGGCTACGCCGGTCAGTTCGGCTGGAAGTACGGCATTGCCGCCACTTGGGCGGGCATCGGCAACGCGCTGATCGGCTCGCTGCTTGCCTGGGCGGTTCTCGGACGCCGCACCCGCATCATGACCCAGCATCTCGACAGTGCCACCATGCCGGAGTTCTTCGGCAAGCGGTTCGGGAGCGATTCCCTGAAAATCGCCGCCTCGGTGGTCACTTTCATCTTCCTGATCCCCTACACCGCCTCCCTTTATAACGGGCTGTCCCGCCTGTTTGCCATGGCGTTTGACATCGACTATGCGATCTGCGTGATCGTCATGGCGGTGCTGACCGGCATCTATGTCATCGCGGGCGGGTACATGGCGACCGCAATCAACGACTTTATCCAGGGCATCATCATGATCTTCGGCATCTGTGCCGTGATCGTGGCGGTACTGAAAAGTCAGGGCGGATTTTTGGCGGCGTTAAATGGGCTGTCCCAGATCTCCGACGAAACGGTGTCCGCCTCCCCCGGCATTTTCAACTCCTTCTTCGGTCCCGATCCGGTCAACCTGCTTGGTGTGGTGATCCTCACCTCGCTGGGTACCTGGGGTCTGCCGCAGATGGTGCAGAAGTTCTACGCGATCAAGAGTGAAAAATCCATTGGAACCGGTCTGGTGGTCTCCACCGTTTTCGCCACCATTGTGGCAGGCGGCTGCTACTTCCTCGGCGGCTTCGGACGGCTGTTCACCGACAAAATGGAGATCGTAAACGGTCTCCCGAACGGCAGCTACGACTCGGTGATCCCCACCATGCTCTCCGGTCTGCCCGATATTCTCATCGCACTGGTGGTGATCCTCGTCCTTTCCGCTTCGATGTCCACCCTCTCCTCGCTGGTGCTGACCTCCAGCTCCACCCTCACCCTCGATCTGATCAAGGGGCACATCGTCAAGAAGATGGACGAAAAGCGGCAGGTATTTCTGATGCGCTGCCTGATCGTGGTGTTTATCCTGATCTCGGTCGTGCTGGCGATCATTCAGTACCGCTCCAGCGTCACCTTTATCGCACAGCTGATGGGCGTGTCCTGGGGCGCGCTGGCAGGCGCATTTCTGGCGCCCTTCCTCTACGGGCTGTACTGGAAGCGCACCTCCAAGATCGCCTGCTGGGTGAACTTTGTGTTCGCCACCGTATTCATGCTGATGGTGATCTCGCCCGCCAAAACCATTCTTCCGAAGCTCCTTCAGTCTCCGATCAATGCGGGCGCGTTCTGCATGCTCGCAGGGCTGATCATCGTGCCGGTTATCTCTCTGATTACCCCCGCGCCGAAGAAAGAGCTGGTGGAGGACGCCTTCTCCTGCTATGAGCAGAAGGTCATGGTGCCGCAGCGGGAAGCGTTGGGCGACTGAGAATGATTCGGATCATCGACTTTCACACCCACACCTTTCCCGATAAGATCGCCGCGTCCACGGTGGAAATGCTGGCGCAGAAATCCCACACCCGTCCTTTTTCGGACGGCACCGCCGGCGGGCTCTCCGCCCGCGCGAAGGCTGCGGGCGTCACGCTCTCGGTTGTGCTGCCGGTGGCGACCAATCCCCGACAGGTGGCGCATATCAACGACTTTGCCGCCCGCACAAACGAGCATACCGAGCAAACGGGGCTTATTTCCTTCGGCTGTATTCACCCTGACTGTCCGGAATGGAAGGCGGAGCTCGACCGGATCGCCGCGCTGGGTCTAAAAGGAGTCAAGCTCCACCCGGTCTATCAAGATGTGGATTTTGACGATCCCCGTTATCTCAACATTCTCTCCCGTGCCGGAGAGCTAGGGCTGATCGTAATCACCCATGCGGGCGCCGACATTGGCTATCCCGGCGTGGAGCGCTGCACGCCCGAAATGATCCTTCGGGCAATTCGGCAGACGGGTCCGGTCAAGCTGGTGCTGGCGCATATGGGCGGCTGGCGGGAGTGGGACCGTGCCGAGGAGCTGCTGGCAGATCAACCGGTTTGGCTGGACACCGCCTTTTCCACCGGTTCGATCACCCCACTGGACGACGGCTATTACCGTCCCGAAGATCTCCCCATGCTGCAGGAAGCGGACTTTTTGCAGATGGTACGCACCTTTGGCGCAGACCGCCTGCTGTTCGGAACAGACAGTCCTTGGAGCGACCAGCGGGAGAGCATCGACTGGATAAACGCTCTCCCCCTGCCGGAAGCTGACAAGAACGCAATTTTGGGCGGCAACGCCGCTCGGCTTTTGGAGATCGACGCATGAAAAACAAACCGATCGTGCCGACCGACTGTTTCTTTCAGGGCTGCTTCAATCCCGCTTATGAAGCGGAAATGAGCAAAGCCAAGGAGCAATGCTTTCGGTATAACCGGCTCAGCCCGAATGACCGAGAAGCGCAGCGGGAGATACTCTCCGCGCTGCTCGGCAAAACAGGCAAGGAGCCGACAATCCTGCCGCCGTTCTGGTGCGATTACGGCTACAACATTTCGGTGGGTGACTATTTCTACGCCAATCACAATCTCATTATTACCGACGGTGCGCCGGTGACCTTTGGCGATCATCTGTTTATTGCGCCGAACTGCTGTTTTACCACTGCCGAACACGCAATCGACCCCGACATGAGAAAGCGCGGGATCGAGGTGGCGAAACCGATCACGGTGGGCAACAACGTCTGGATCGGCGCAGGCTCCACCGTTCTCGCAGGTGTGACGATCGGCGATAACTCTGTGATCGGCGCGGGAAGCGTGGTGACGCGGGATATTCCGCCCAATGTGGTCGCCGTCGGCGTACCCTGTCGGGTGATGCGGAGCATCACCGAAGCGGATAAGACCCGATACCCATTTTGGAACAAATAAAAGGTGCGGTTAATGCAAATAAAAAGGTGCGGTATTAACCGCACCTTTTTATTTGGAATATGTGGCGGATCACAGGGCGGAGATTTCCTCCTGCTCCAACGGGTGGATTCCCTTTGCTTTGAGCGCATCGGCTGCACCGGCAACATCGTCCTGCACCCGAAAGATCATATAAGCCTGATTTGCCGTCTTGCCGCCCAAAAAGGCGTACATATATTCGATATTCACCTCGGCGTCGGACAAAACGCCCAGCACCCGTGCCAGTCCGCCCGTCTCGTCCGGAATCGCGACCGCCAGCACGGTGGTGAGGCTGTGGACAAAGCCGGCGTCTTTCAGCGCGGTGGTCGCTTCATACAGATCGTCCACGATCATGCGGACAATGCCGAAGTCCTTTGTTTCCGCCAGCGACAGCGCGCGCATATCCACGCCGCGCTGCGCCAGCACATCGGTCATCGCCTTCAGCGTACCGGGTTTATTCTCCATAAATACGGAAATCTGCTTCACACTCATCTGCGTTTCCTCCTTTCAGATTTTACGCTTGTCGATCACGCGAACCGCCTTGCCCTCGCTGCGGACGATGGACTTGGGCGCTACCAGCGTCACCTTGGCGGTCAGCCCCAGCATCGAGCGGAGCGCGTCCACCAGCTTCTTCTGGCGGGCTTCGATCTCGCCCAGATTGTCGGTGAACATCTCGGAGGTCATCTCCACCTGAACGTCCAGCGTATCGGTGTGGTTGACCCTGTCCACAATGATCTGATAATTGGCGGGATAGCCGTTATTGAGCAGCACCGTTTCGATCTGGGACGGGAAAACATTGACCCCGCGGATAATCAGCATATCGTCGCTGCGTCCCTGCGGCTTGGTCATCTTCACATGGGTGCGGCCGCAGGAGCAGGGCTTACGGGTCAGGGTGCAGATGTCACGGGTGCGGTACCGCAGCAGCGGGAACGCCTCCTTGGTGATCGAGGTGAACACCAACTCGCCGGTCGCGCCCTCGGGGAGCACCTCTCCGGTTTTGGGGTCGATGATCTCGGCAATGAAATGGTCCTCGTTGATGTGCATACCGGTCTGCTCGGAGCATTCAAAGGAAACGCCCGGTCCCGACAGCTCGGTGAGACCGTAGATGTCGTACGCCTTGATCCCCAGTGTGTTCTGGATATCCTGCCGCATCTCCTCGCTCCATGCTTCTGCGCCGAAGATACCCGCTTTGAGCGGAATCTGATCGGGTGTGAGCCCCATTTCCTTCATCGTCTCGCCGATGTAGGCGGCGTAGGAAGGCGTACAGCAGAGAATGGTGGCGCTTAAATCCATGATAAACATGATCTGCCGCTCGGTGTTGCCGGAGGAGGTCGGAATGGTCAGGCAACCGACCTTATGAGAGCCGCCGTTCAAGCCGGGACCGCCGGTGAACAGTCCGTAGCCGTACGAGACCTGACAGACATCGTCCTTTGTGCCGCCCGCCGCCACAATCGCCCTGGCGCAGCATTCGTCCCACAAATCAATATCGTGCTGGGTGTAGAACGCCACCACCCGCTTGCCGGTAGTGCCGGAGGTGGACTGAATCCGCACACAGTCGGAAAGCGGTCTTGCCATCAGCCCGTAGGGATAGGCCTTCCGCAGATCGTCCTTGGACAAAAACGGGAGCTTATGCAGGTCGGCAGTGGACTTGATGTCCGCCGGCGTGACCCCCTTTTCCTCCATCTTTTTGCGGTAGTACGGCACATTGTCCCAGACATTCTGCACCTGCTTGACCAGCCGCTCGTCCTGCCACGCCTTGATCTGCTCGTAAGGCGCGGTCTCGATCTCGGGTTGATAATATCTCTCCATGGGTATCCGTCCTTTCTTTTATTGCTTCGTCAGGCGTTCCTGCCCAACGCAAACGCCTTTTTATTCAGCTCGACAAACCGCGGCGGCACCACCGCTTCGATCGCCGAAAGCCAGTGCGCCTCGTCCACGCCGAAATAGTGGGAAAGCCTGCCGAGCAGCACGATATTCACCGCCTTGCTGCTGCCTGCCTGCTCCGCTAAAGCAAGGCAGTCCAGCGCGTCCACCTTCGCACCGGTGGCTTTCATCTTCTCCACCAGATGCTCGGGATAGGTTGCCGCACCGGTGATGACCGGCATCGGGTCGATCTGCTGGGTGGAGGTGACGATCTGACCGTCCGGCTTGAGATAGGAGAGCCAGCGCGCCGCTTCCAGCAGCTCGAATGAAACGATATAGTCCGCCTCCCCTTTGTCAATGACCGGCGAATGCACCCGATCACCGCACCGCACATAGGTGACCACACTTCCGCCCCGCTGGGACATACCGTGTACCTCGGACACCTTCACATCATAGCCCTGCTCCAGCAGCAGATGCCCCAACAGCTTGGACGCCAGCAAGGAGCCCTGTCCGCCCACGCCGACAATCATGATATTCTGCGTTTTCATCGGTCAGTCCTCCTTCTCGGTCTTTTGAAACGCGCCAAACCGGCAAAGCTGCTCGCAAACGCCGCAGCCCACGCACTGGGTCGGGTCGATCACTGCCTTGCCGTCCCGCATCGAGATCGCCGGACAGCCGATCTTCATGCAGGACTTACAGCCCTTGCACCGATCGGGATCAACCGCAAGCGGCGGCTTATGCTTCACATATTTGAGCAATGCGCAGGGACGACGGGAGATGATGACCGAAGGCTCCGGCGCGGCAAGCTCCTCCTTGACCGCATTGTCACAGGCGGTCAGGTCATAGGGGTCTACCACCCGCACCCGCTCAAAGCCCATCGAACGGCAGAGGGACTCCAGATCAATCTTACCGGCGGGATCCCCTTTGATGTTGTAGCCGGTGGTGGGATTTTGCTGATGACCGGTCATACCGGTGATCGAATTATCCAGAATAATCACGGTGGAATCAGACTGGTTATAGGCGATATTGGCAAGTCCGGTCATGCCGGAGTGCATAAAGGTGGAGTCCCCGATGACCGCCACCGTCTTTCCGGCGGACTCGGCGCCCAGCGCCTTATTGAAGCCATGGACGGCGGAAACGGAAGCGCCCATGCAAAGGGTCATATCCATCGCGGCAAGCGGCGCCACCGCCCCCAGCGTATAACAGCCGATGTCACCCAGCACGGTACACTTGTTCCGATTGAGGGTGTAGAAAAGTCCGCGGTGGGGGCAGCCGGCGCACATGACCGGCGGACGGTTCGGGATCGCCTCGTTTAAGGCGCTGCCGGTATGTACCTCGCCGCCCAAAGCGGCAGCCACCGTATTCTGGGAAAACTCCCCCTCCAGCGGCAGGACGTCCTTGCCGGTGACGGTAAGCCCCAGCCCGCGGCAATGTTCCTCGATGATCGGGTCCAGCTCCTCCACCACGGCAAGGGTTTCCACCTGACCGGCAAAGTCTAAAATCAGCTGCACCGGCAGCGGATTGAGCATACCCAGCTTCAATACCGAAACGGTGTCGCCGAACACCTCTTTGACATACTGATAAGAGGTGGACGACGTGATGATACCGAGCTTTTTGCCGCCCATCTCCACCCGATTGACCGGAGCGGTTTCCGCCCACTCCCGCAGTTTGCGGGTGCGCTCCTCCACCAAGGGGTGGCGGCGGATCGCGTTGCCGGGCATCATGACATATTTGGCGATATTCTTCTCATAGGGCTTGACCGGCGGCTCATGGCGTTCACCGGTCTCCACCACCGACTGGGAGTGGGAGACGCGGGTACACATTTTGATGAGAACCGGCGTATCGTATTCTTCGGAAAGGTCAAAAGCCAGCTTTGCAAAGGCGAGCGCCTCGGCGGAATCGGACGGCTCTAAAATCGGCACCTTTGCCGCAATGGCATGACGGCGGGAATCCTGCTCATTCTGGGAGGAGTGCATGCCCGCATCGTCCGCCACGCCGATCACCAGTCCGGCATTGACGCCGGTATAGGACATGGTGAAAAGCGGATCGGCAGCCACATTCAGTCCCACGTGCTTCATGCCGCAGAACGCCCGCTTCCCTGCCAAGGACGCGCCGAACGCCGTTTCCATTGCCACCTTTTCGTTTGGCGCCCACTCGCAGTAAATTTCATCATACTTGGCGGCTTCCTCGGTGATCTCGGTACTGGGTGTGCCGGGATAACTGGAAACCACACAGCAGCCCGCTTCATACAGCCCGCGGGCAACGGCGGTATTGCCCAGCATCAGTTGTTTCATGCTATCATCACATACCTTCCTGTTTGTGAATTTTTCTGTCCTATTCATTCTAACATATTTTGCAGAAATAGTAAACAGGAAAAAATGAACCTGT
>CANQKY010000074.1 GCA_947624575.1 uncultured Clostridia bacterium | reverse complement strand
TCAGCACCTGTCCCAGCACATTGTTGATCTTGTGGGAGCCGGTATGGTTGAGATCCTCCCGCTTGAGATAAATCTGCGCGCCGCCAAGCTGCTTCGACATCTTCTCGGCGTAGTAGAGCAGTGACGGTCTGCCGGCGTAGTTTTTGAGCAGGTCGTCCAATTCTTTGCAGAATGCCTCGTCCGCCATGAATTTGTGGTAGTTTTCCTCCAGCTTAATGATCTCGTTCATCAGTGTTTCGGGGATATACTGTCCCCCGAACGCACCGAATCTCCCTCTACTTTCCATTGCGAATCCTCCTGACGATTTCCTGTATTTTGGCGGGGTCCTTGATCCCGTTTGTCTCCGCCCCGCTGCTGATGTCGATCACATCGGGCGAAAGCCGAAGCGCCTGATCCAGATTGGAAAGCCCGATCCCGCCTGCCAAAAAATAGCTCCGTTTGATCCCCTTGAGAAATGTCCAATCAAAGGTTTTTCCGGTGCCGCCGATACCGCAGTCAAACAGCAGATGATCGGCAGGGCAGCATTCCGCCCTTTTCACATCTTCGGCGGAAGAAACAGAGAATGCCTGTATCACCGGCAAATGGGTTTTTGCCTGCAAACTGCGTATCAGCTCCGGTCGCTCTTTTCCGTGAAGCTGTATCACCGATGCGATCCCGCTCTCCACGGCAGAGAGAATCGTATCCTCCGTTTCATCTACAAATACCGCGACTGGCAGTATTTCGGGACGAAGCGATTGCCGCAGGGAGAGTGCCAGTTCCGGTGAGATCGTCCTGCGTCGGCCGGAAGCCAGAATAAAGCCGACATAATCGGGCAGACAGCGGTTGACCGCTTTTACATCTTCCGGTCGCATCAGCCCGCAGATTTTTACTTTACTCATGGCAAAGGCTCCGCAGCTTAGAGAGTGCCGCGCTTTTATCTGATGCCCGCATCAGCGTTTCGCCGATCAGCACGCCGTTCACCCCTGCATCGTACAGCCGCTTGACATCTTCCGCATTCCGAATCCCGCTTTCCGATACGAACAGTATCTCCGGCGGAACAAGCCGGCGCAGCCGCTCACTGTTATGCACATCGACCGTGAAGGTGCGCAGATCACGGTTATTGACGCCGATGATCTTGGCGTTCGCCCTCAGCGCGGTATTCAGCTCCGTCTCATCATGAGCCTCCACCAGCGCGGATAAGCCGAGACTTTCCGCGATCGCCAGATACTCTGCCAGCTCCTTTTCGGACAACAGCGCACAAATCAGCAGTACGGCAGAGGCGCCGATCCGCTTTGCTTCATAAATCTGGTAGGGGTCGATGATAAAATCTTTCCGCAGCACGGGAAGATCGACCGTTTGCGTGACCTCGGTCAGATACCGGTCACTACCTAGGAAAAAGTCCGGCTCGGTCAATACCGAAATGGCGCGAGCGCCCGCCACCTGATAGTCCCGCGCGATTTGAAGATACGGAAAATCGGAAGCAATCAGCCCTTTGGAGGGAGACGCCTTTTTGATCTCGCAGATAAAGGAGATCCCCGATTTCTCCAAAGCCGCCTGAAAGGGCAGTCCCTCTTTTGGCATCTGCTCGGCTTCGGCGCGCAATGCCGCAAAGGGCAATACCGCTTTTGCGTTTTCGACCCGTATCCGCGTTTTCGCGGCAATATCGTCTAAAATCACAGCTCGGCACCGTTAGAGAGCTTCACAAACGCTTCCAGCTGCCGCATCGCCTTGCCGCTGTCGATGGTCTCGGCGGCGATTTGCAGTCCCTTCTCCCAGTCAAGCTCCGGCTTTGCGATGCAAAGCGCCGCCGCGCTGTTCAAGAGCACCGCGTCACGCTTCGGACCTGTTTCACCACGCAGTATGGCGCGTGCGATCTCGGCATTTTCCGCCGGTGTTCCGCCCACCAGATCGGCAGGCTTGCAGCGGGTCAGCCCGAATTGCTCCGGTGTGATGGTATAGCTTTCGGTTTTGCCGTCCCGAATTTGGCAGATCACGGTTTCGCTGCTGAGTGAAATTTCGTCCAGACCGTCCTTACCGTGAACTACCATGCCGCTCTTGACCCCAAGATTATTGAGCACCTCTGCAAGCGGCAGGACGAGGGATTCGTCATAGACGCCCAAAAGCTCCATATTCGCTCCGGCAGGATTGGCAAGCGGACCGAGAATATTGAACACCGTGGGAATCCCAAGCTGCTTTCTCACCGGCATAACATACTTCATGGCAATGTGGTAATTCTGCGCGAACAAAAAGCACATACCGATCTTCTTTAGTATCTCACTGCTTTTTTCGGGCGGTATGGTGATATCCACGCCGAGTGCTTCCAGACAGTCCGCCGTGCCGCATTTGCTGGTGGCGGCGCGATTTCCGTGCTTTGCCACGGGAATACCGGCAGCCGATACCACAAGCGCCGTTACGGTGGAAATGTTAAAGCTGTTCGAGCGGTCGCCGCCCGTTCCCACGATTTCCAGTACATCGTTGTCATGGAGCAGGCGAATGCAGTGCTTCCGCATACCGACCGCGCAGGCAGTGATCTCCTCCGGTGTTTCTCCCTTGATATGCAGCGCGGTGAGAAAAGCACTCATCTGAATATCGCTTGCCTTCCCCTGCATGATCTGATCCATCACCGACTCCGCCAGTTCATAGGACAGATTTTCTCCTGCTGCCAGCTTCTTGATTGCCTCCTGAATCATTTTGATTCCCTCCCTAAAAAATTTTCCAGTATTTGTTTGCCCTGCGGCGTTAGGATCGATTCCGGGTGAAATTGCAGACCGTACACTTTTTTCTCCCGATCCGCAACCGCCATGATCTCACCGTCCGCAGTTTCCGCCGCGACCGCAAGCGACGGCGGAAGCGTTTCCCGCACTGCCGCCAGAGAATGATACCTTGCGACGGGGATTTCCTCCGGCAAGCCGTAAAAAAGCGGCAACGTGGTATCAATTTTAGCCGGCGTCTGCTTTCCGTGCATCAGCTTTTTTGCGTAAGAAACCGTTCCGCCATACGCACAGCAGATCGCCTGATGTCCCAGGCAGATTCCCAGTATCGGTATCTTCCCCGCAAACGCCTTGACCGTATCGATACATACGCCTGCCTGTTCCGGTCGTCCGGGACCGGGCGACAGCACAATGGCTGAGGGCGAAAGCCCCTCGATTTCTTTGGTGGTGCAGGCGTCGTTCCGCACAACGCGGATATCCGGCGTGATCTCGCCGATCATTTGATAGAGATTATAGGAAAAGCTGTCGTAGTTATCAATCAACAATATCATCGGTCATTTCCTCCGCTATCTTGATCGCCTGGATCACCGCTTTAGCCTTATTGACGCATTCCTGAAATTCGGTTTCCGGTACGGAATCCGCCACGATTCCCGCGCCGGAACGGACAAAAACCTTTCCGTTTTTCTGAAACGCAATCCGAATGGCAATACAGGTGTCCAGATTTCCGGTAAAATCAAGATACCCGATCGCACCGCCATAGATGCCGCGCTTATTGTTTTCGAGCTCGTTGATGATCTCGCAGGCGCGTATCTTCGGCGCGCCGGAAAGAGTACCCGCCGGCAAAATGGCATCTACCGCGTCTAAGGCGGACAGGTCAGAACGCAAGGTGCCCTCCACCGTGGAGCCGATGTGCATCACATGGGAATACCGCTCGATCTCCATGTATTTTGTCACCTTTACGCTGCCAAATTCACTGATCTTGCCGATGTCGTTCCTCCCGAGGTCCACCAGCATATTATGCTCGGCGCGTTCTTTTTCATCTGCCAAAAGCTCCGCTTCAAGCCTTTGATCCTCGCTGGGCGTTTTGCCGCGCGGTCTTGTTCCTGCCAAAGGGAAGGTGGACAGCTTACCGTCCTTTAGTTTGACCAGTGTTTCGGGAGAGGCACCGGCGATCTCAATATCATCGCTGGAAAAATAGAACATATAGGGGGACGGATTGGTCGTCCGCAGCACACGGTAGGCATTGATCAGGCTTCCTTCCACCTCCGCTTCCAGACGGTTGCTGAGTACCACCTGGAAAATATCGCCCTCATAAATATACCGCTTTGCCCTTTCCACCATGCTGCAAAACTGTTCCTTTTCAAACAGCGGCTTAAACTCAGAAGTCTGTTTTAATGGTCGAATTGGCTCCGGCTCGCCTGTTTTCAGAAGCTCTGCCATTCTATAAAGCTCCGCTACGGCGGCAGGATAGGTGTCCTCCAATGTGTCGGTTTTGGCGTGCGCGATCAGAATGAGCTTCTGCTTAAAGTTATCAAAGGCAATCACCTTGTCAAACAGCATCAGATCCGCATCGCGGAAATGTTCCTGATCCTCGGCGTCCAAATTCAAAACCGGCTCGCTGTATTTGATATAATCATAGGAAAAATAGCCAACCAGCCCGCCGGTAAAGGGCGGCGCCTGCGGGAGCTTTGGACTTTTGTACTCGTCCAGCAGACGGCGGATACACTGCTGCGGCGGCTCCTTGGATTGGCTCACACCGTCTTCGTTTTTCAAAGTGACCACCCCGTTTGTGCAGGTGATCTCTGCCTTTGGGTCATATCCCAAAAAGGTGTATCTCCCCCAATTTTCGGAGTTCTCCATACTCTCAAGCAGATAGCAGTGCCTGCTTACCCGTTTTAGCTTTTGCAGAACCTCGATCGGCGTAAAAAGATCAGAAAGCATTTCCATGCAGACCGGAACGGAACGATATCCGTTTTGGTATTTTTGCGCTTCCTCATAGCTTGGAAAAATCATCATAAGCCCTCCAAATAAAAAACACCCGTCCCTGACAAAAGATTGTCAAGGACGGGTTATACCCGCGGTGCCACCCTGTTTTGAAGCTCATGCTTCACACTTTGCGGAATACTATCATATTCCCGACAACTAACGCATGTCATCGCGTTGCAGAATACTCAGCTCAAAAAGCCTTTGACTGCACCCTCCGCGGTCCATTTAACAGGAGACTGATCTGCCGGACTCTCAGCGCCGCCGACTCTCTGTAAGGGTCAACCTGTTTTTATCTCCGCTTCAACGGTTTCAAATATTTATTCTATTATACGCCTGCCCTCATCGGTTTGTCAAGCAAATTCAAGGCGGCGCACACAAAATGTGTGATATTGCAAAAGGCGTTATATTCCCAGATAGGCTTCCAAATCCCGAAAGCCGCCCTGCGGACAGCCGGACAAGTCGGTACCATGTTTGTTGATGAGACAATCGGTCAGCATAAATACAGAGATGCCGCACTGCAAAGCCGCCAGATCCTCGTCCGCATCGTTCCCGACCATCAGGCATTCCTCCGCCGGAAGATGCAGCTCCTTTAGCAAAGCATCGTAATAAGCGGGATTCGGCTTGGAAAAGCGGCAGTTTTCATAGGTGGTATAGAAAATAAAATCCTCCGGCTCCAAGCCTGTCCAGCGGATACGCGCTTCGGTGGCAATAGCTGGGAAAATGGGATTGGTGGCAAGTACCACCGTGTATCCAGCCGCCTTCAGCTTTCTGACGACCCGCTTTGCATCGGGATTATGTCCGCAGCTATCCGACAGAGTGGGAAAAACCTCACGGTAAAAAGCCTCAAAATGAGGAATATCCCGCAGCGCATCTTTGCCGAAACGGTCTGCAAAGTACTGCCAAAACCGCTCCTCATTGGTGCAGCTTCCGTCGTTTTGTACCATGGCGGCAGTACCTGCCCAAACTGCGTCGATCAGTTCTTTCGGATTATAGCCATGGGGCTGCATGGTGTGGGCAAGCGCCGTAAAGTACCGGTTTACAAACACGTCCATTTCCATCGGCAGCAGGGTGCCGTCCAAATCAAATAGAACCGTTTTGATCATACTTCTCACCTCTTTTTAGAGTATAAATGGATTGCGGCGGGTTGTCAACTTGCAATCCGCTTTGATTTTTGATATACTCGTTTGTGGTTTCCTATCACTTTCGGGAGCTGCGGTTCCACAGTCAGTCGCGATTTCCTGACTTTAAAAAATACTACGAAGGGATTGATATCAAACCATGAAACAATCGAATACCCTCAAACTGGTGCAGGGAGGGCTGATTGCAGCCGTATACTGCGCCCTCACACTCGCCCTGTCATTTATCTCCTACGGAACGGTGCAGTTCCGTGTGGCGGAGGCAATGACGGTACTGCCGTTTTTCTCTCCGGTCGCCATATGGGGACTGACGGTAGGGTGCTTTGTGTCCAATCTGGTCGGTTTTTTCACCGGAGCCAATATCATCGGGGCATTTGATCTGCTGTTCGGCACGCTCGCCACCCTGCTCGCGGCTTTGCTGACCCGTCAGGTGCGGCATATCAAAAGCCGTCCGGCACAATATCTCCTTGCCCCTCTGCCGCCGGTGATCCTAAACGGTCTGATCGTCGGCGGAGAGCTGACCGTCATGCTCACCCGCATCGGTGAGGTAAACGGCTCCGGCGTTGCGTTTACCTTTCTGTTGCAGGGCGGAAGCGTAGCGCTCGGCGAAGTGGTCTGCTGCTATCTGCTGGGCATACCGCTTATGCTGTTTTTGAACCGAAATGATATGGCAAAACAGCTGTTCAAGGATTAGCTCTGCCGCACGCCTATAACCGCACCCCGAAATAGAAACCGCATAAGTAAAAGTGAATACGTAGAAAAATGGCAAGGCATATGCCTTGCCATTTTTTTAAGTGACCCTGTGCTACTGCGTGACAAACTGGAAGCTGCATCATTATATTTCAAAATCAGGAATTATTCCGTCCGTAACATATCTTACGATTTTCAGTGCTTCTGTTTTTGCCCTGTCTATCCCTTCCTTGGAATTTAGCCAATTATCTCTTTTCGTTGTTGTGTCATCTGCCGGACAAGGATATACACTTATATGAGGGGGAAATAGATATGTTGCTATCTGTAAGCTTCGACGCATATGAAATGTCGCTGTCACCAACAATACGCTTTTTACTTTATTCAAGCCCATTGACCGTTGTAATTCCAAAAGTGAACACAGTATATTTTCGGTTGTATTTTGAGAATTGTTTTCCAAAATAATGCTCGTTTTCGGAACTCCTAATTCTAAGGCTTTTTCATACATACGCTCTGCTTCTGTCATATTTCCGTCAGGAAAGTTTCTTGTTTTTCCTCCGCATAGCATTACTTTTTCAGCCCTGCCTTCAAAAAACGCCTTTATCGCTACCGGAACCCTATATTTTACTGCTTTTATACTGCCTAAAACAATAATACAGTCAGCACTCTTCCCATCATCATTCAGACCGTCAAATAAAAGACGGTCAATCACACGATCCGTTAATTCATTTTCCGTTATCTGTGACACCCACATATTCTCACCTGATTCGATATCAAATGACGATTTGTCGAACGCTTATTATTTTTATTTTATCAAACTGTGGAATGAAATTCAAGGTGACCCGTCAGCCCCGCAAGCGCCACGGAATAACCGCATTGGTTTTTCCCACATTTTGCGGCAAGATGTGTCACTGGAAAAATGCCGTAGGCAATAAAAAGCGTCGGAGCAAAGCGAACTTTGCTCCGACGTGGTGGAGGCGGCGGGAATCGAACCCGCGTCCGAAAATCTGTCCGCCGAGCTTTCTACGGGTGTAGTTTATCTTTGGTATTCCCTCTGTCCGCCGCCGATAAACAGGCTGCGGTCATCGGTAGCCCCTGATACACCGCAGACGGTGAGGCTGCCGTTCTGCGGCGTTCACCACTAAAGTCACGCTCTGCTGCCGTTCGTGGTCCTCCGGCAGAGAACGGCTGCTGTCAGTTTAAGCAGCGTATGCTAAATTATCGTTAGCGTTTATTTTTAAGTGCGACGATTTAAGAGTTTTCGCCCACTCTACCCGCTTACTCGGTTTCAAAATCCCCGTCGAAACCTTTACGCCCCCATATTCTTCCTCCCTATGATACGAAAAATATTCCTACGCCGTATCCGGTTTTTCCGCCCTGCATCAGGTGATCCACATAAGCGCGGCGCAGCGCGCTGTCATACGGCAGCGTTCTCGGATCGCCGGTATACTGCCGGTCAAACAGCCGCCAGAGGTCGGGGTGGTCTTCCCCATATTCGCCGGAGGAAATGATCTCAAACCGCTCCATAAAACGGCGGACATTCGACTGCTCCGGCAAGATCGTGCGATTTGGCGGATACAAGAGCCAAGAGTCGCAGACAAAGGCAAGCGGTCCGGTGATCCCGTACCGACTGCGGAAAAACTCCGCCGCCCGCCGAATGGAGTCATCGCACGCCTTTTCTGCCAGCGGCGTGCCGGTGCGCGGAATGTGCAGATACAAAACCCGATCGTTCGGTTTGAGTGAAATGCCGTTCTTCTCATAAGTATGACCGAACGGATACCATTCATACTGCAATCTGCCGATTGCAAACCGCTGCATACGGAAAAAGCCGGGAAACCACTCCCCCACAAAGGTGCCGCAAATGCCGTACACCTCCAGACATTCGTCCAGCTTCCAGCGCAGATCGGCGACCGAATCGGCAAAAATCTCTTCCGAAATACCTTCGGCACGATACCGCTCGAGCAAAGTACGGGTAAGGCAGAGAAAAAGCAAAAGCTCCGCCGTATAGGGGTGAAACCGAAGCCGCAGAGCAATGCTGTGGGCGGTATTCCGCAATGCCGAATAATCGCAGTTTTTATCCTGTCGATATGCTTCAAGCGCCGACTCCCATTCCGACTGTGTGTCAGGGCAGGCGGTTATGGCATCGTAGGCGGAAAGCAGGCACTTTTGTGCCGCCGCCGGATACCGCGATGCTTCTAAAAATCGCGTCAAATACTCCCGCATAGACTTCCTTTCGCTCATTGTCCCAATTCCTTTGCCCAGCGAATTGCCAGATCCAGCCAAACGGCTGCCTCCGGCTGCAAGTTACCCGGACCTACGGCAGTGCGCTCGTCACAAAGCGCCAATCCGTGTCCGCCCCGTGGGAAAATATGCAGTTCAAACGGAATGTGATGCTCCGCCAATGCCGCCGCCATTTCGATTGAATTTTGAACCGGCACCGCCTGATCCTGCACGGTATGCCAGAGGAACATGGGCGGCGTATCCGCTCCGACCTGCCGTTGAGCCGAAAGGAGTTCCAGCAGCGCGGCATCTTCACGGCGATCGCCCAGCAGGTTATCAAAGGAAGGTCGATGCGCATACCTGCCGGAAGAAATCACCGGATAACCGAGGATCACCCCATTGGGGCGAAGAAGCTGCCGTGACAAACCCTGCTGCTCACAGAGAAACGGTTGTGTCCAAAGGGTTGCATAAGACGCCGCAAGGTGTCCGCCAGCCGAAAATCCGCACAGAATGATACCGTCCGGATCACACCGCCATTCTGCCACGTGGGTGCGAATCAGCGCCACAGCATGTGCCAGCTCCAGAAGCTGCGCCGGAAAGTAACCGTCCGGCGCGACGGTATAACGCAGCACCGCCGCGTGAAAGCCCGCTCCTGCAAACGCCAGCGCAATCGGCTCTCCGCAGCGAGGGGAAACCATGGTGTATCCACCGCCCGGGCAAATCAGCACAAGGCGGCGCGTCCCGTTTGGCAGAGGAAAACAGTCGGAAAGATAAAGCTCCAAACGGGCGTTCATGGTGACTTTGCCGCCGCCGAACGGGTCTATCGTTTCTCCTGTGATCGGTATGACCTGACACTGCATAGTCTTTTTCTCCCTTATCTGTTTTGTGACTTCATAGCACGGTCAATCTCCCGTGCGGCGTCCCGCCGAGCGGCGTCCGCCCGTTTATCATACAGCTTCTTACCGCGGCAAAGCCCGAGCTGCAGCTTCACCCGATCCCCCTTAAAATAGAGGGAGAGCGGCACCAGCGTATAACTGTCCTGCTGAACCAGCCCCAGCAGCTTATTGATCTCCCGCTTGTGCATCAAAAGCTTTCTTGGCCGCATCGGATCGCGGTTAAAAATATTCCCCTTTTCATAGGGGCTGATGTGCATTTGCAGTACAAATAATTCGCCGTTTTGAATCTGGCACCAGCTATCCTTCAAATTCACAGTGCCGGCGCGAAGGGATTTGACCTCGGTGCCGCAAAGCGAAATGCCTGCTTCATAGGTCTCCTCCACAAAATAATCATGCCGCGCCTTGCGGTTGACCGTAATGGTCTTTCCTTCCATCGGTACACCTCAAATTTCATTCCGGTTCTGGAGCGCCTTCCCCAGCGTGACATCGTCGGCATATTCCAAATCGCTGCCGACCGGCACACCGTAGGCGAGCCGTGTAACCGTTACGCCTAGTGGCTTGAGCAGGCGGGAAAGGTAAATGGCAGTCGCTTCGCCCTCCACGGTGGGATTGGTACACATGATGACCTCCTCCACACCGCCCTGCTGCAGGCGGGCGAGCAGCTCCTTGATATAAAGCTGATCGGGACCGATCCCGTTCATCGGAGAGATCAGCCCATGCAGCACATGATAAACGCCGTGGTACTCTCCCATTCGCTCAAAGGCGGCAATGTCTTTCGGACTTTCCACGACACAGATCGTGCTGTGATCCCGTTCCTCATCGGCGCAGATCTCACAAAGCTCCGTTTCGGAAAACGCCTGGCATACCTTACAGTTATGGATATTTTGGTGCGCGTCCAACAGTGCTTCCCGAAAAGCTTCCACCTGTTCCTCGTTCATGGTCAGCACATGGTAGGCAAGCCGCTGCGCCGTTTTCATGCCAATTCCGGGCAGAGCGGCAAACTGTTCGCTGAGCCGCAGCAGCGGAAGCGGTATACCGGTCATCACAGCAGACCGGGCAGATTCAGCCCGCCGGTGATCTTCTCCATCTCGCTGTTGGAGGTGTCCTCCACCTGACGGAGCGCCTCATTGACCGCCGAGATCACCAGGTCCTGCAGCATCTCCACATCGTCGGGATCGACCGCTTCCGGCTTGATGGTGAGGCTGATGATCTCCTTTTTCCCGCTGACGGTGGCAGTCACCACACCGCCGCCCGATGCGGCAGTGAACTCCTTTTGCTCCAGCT
>CANQKY010000073.1 GCA_947624575.1 uncultured Clostridia bacterium | reverse complement strand
CACCGCCTTTACTTGATACCCGTATTATACCAGCTTTTCGTTGCTGTGCATATCATGATTAAATCAGCGGTTCCCTAGAGAAAGAAATTAAGCCGCATGCGCTGTCGCTGTCAGAAAATATTGCAGAGACTGTTTATGCGGTCAGATGAATCAAGATATTGTATTTTAGGGAAAGGACGTGAGATGTCAGAGGATAAAACACTTACCATTTCGATTGCTGCATATAATATGGAAGCATGGATAAAGCGGGCTTTGGATTCGCTACTAGACAAACGCGTGATTGACGATTTGGAGGTTTTTGCTGTCGATGACGGCGGAACTGACAGGACGCTTGAGATAGCAAAAGAGTATGCATTGCAGTATCCGAACTCAATTTTCCCTATCCATAAAGAGAATGGCGGTTATGGGTCTACCGTCAACTATAGCGTAAAGCATGCGAACGGGAAGTATCTGAAATTGCTGGATGCGGATGACTGGTTCGATGCAGATGGGTTGTTGATGTGTAAGGGTGGAGGTGTCCATGAGAATAGCGATATTGACTTTTCAAAATGCTTGTAATTTTGGCGCTGTCCTACAAGCCTATGCGCTCCAAAAGTACCTCAACGAGTTATCGGGTACGCAAGCTTATATTTTAGATTATGCTGAGGCGGTAAACGGCCAGCATAAACCCGTCTTTGATTTATGGAAATCTAAGGGTTGGCGTGGCGTTATCAGAAATTTGCTGAAAGGTCTTGCCATCGGTCGAGAGCGGAGAAGGGAACAACGCATATATCGAGACTTCCATGATGAACGATACCCTATCCGAAAAGGTGAAAAAGACCTGACTAGTCAAGACCTTCCAAGGATTGCCGGCGGTTATGACTGCTATATTGTTGGCTCTGATCAGGTATGGAACACAAAGATCACAAATAATGATGCGGCCTATTTCCTTGATTTTGTGCCGCAAGGAATCCCAAAATATTCATATGCTGCAAGTACGGGCGATGGGCAATTTACCAAACAAGAGATGGAATATTGTCAAAAGATGCTTGCCGATTATAAAGCGGTTTCATTGCGGGAAGCGAGTCTGGTATCCTTGCTGTCACAGGCGCTCCCGGGGATACCGGTGGCAGCACATGTTGACCCGGTGTTCTTGCTGTCGGTGCAGGAATGGCGGGAACTGTCTTGTTGGAAGCCAAGGCGGGATTATGTCCTTTTTTTCTCAGTGGGGAATGGAGATGGCATCCAAAGAACCAAGCAATATGCAAGGCGGCTGGCAGCGCAAAAACAATGTGACCTGCTTTATCTTTCAGGAATGGATTGTTGGTACCATTGCTGGGATTTGAAGCATTTTGGGCCTGCCAGTCCGCCGCAATTTTTAGGTCTTATTGATCATGCACAGGCAATCGTGACAAATTCATTCCACGGGACGGCATTTTCTATTATCTTCCACAAAGAGTTTTATGCTGAAACGGAAACGGCAAAACCGGAACGCATATGGAACCTGCTGCGAATGACGGGCCTTACAGACCGTGCATTGCGTAACGGAAACCCGATTCAGCCTCCGCAGCCAACAGATTGGGAAACAGTCGAAGCCCTTCTGATCCCGGAACTGCAGCGGGCCAAAGAATATCTGGGTAAGATCGCTGCGGGTGCTGATGCCAATATAAAGTCCTAAACCCTAGTTTTAAGAAATGCATATGCTTATGGCTATTATAAAAAAAGGATGGAAAAGATACCTCGCATTGCCGCTGCGCTTACGGGCATCCTTTTGGTTTTTGATTTGCGCGTTTTTGCAGCGCGGTATCTCGGTGCTCACTACGCCTGTTTTTACAAGATTACTCACAGCGGAGGAATACGGACAGTACAGCGTTTTTAATTCATGGATGGGGATCATATCGGTTTTTGTCACCCTGAATCTGAGCTCCGGGGTCTATTCCCAAGGACTGGTCAAATTCAGTGATCGGAGGAAGAGCTTTATATCCTCTATGCAGGGGCTGTGTTTTACGTTGGTCGTATTCTGGACAGCGGTCTATCTTGCCTTTCAAAACTTTTGGAACCGGCTGTTCTCACTGACTACAGTGCAAATGCTAGCAATGTTGGCGATGACGTGGAGTTCGACTGTGTTCAAATTTTGGGCGGTCGAGCAACGTGTTGAGCTTAACTACCGCAAGTTGGTCGTGCTGACTTTGATTGTCTCGCTGGCAAAACCGCTGGTGGGCATCGTTTTTGTGATGTTCGCCAAGGATAAAGTCACAGCCCGGATATTGGGCATATTTTTTGTGGAACTGATTGCCTACAGCGGATTGTTTATGGTGCAAATGATGCATGGCAAGAAGTTCTTTTCGGGCTATTTTTGGGTATATGCGGCACGGTTTAATTTGCCACTGATTCCGCATTATCTTTCTACTACAATTTTGAATAGCGCAGACCGTATCATGATCAGCTCGATGGTTGGTGATGCGCAGGCGGGCGTCTACAGCGTAGCTTATTCTATTTCACAGATCATGGGGCTGTTTAATATAGCGCTGCTGCAAACCTTTGAACCATGGATATACCAAAAAATCAAGGAGTGTCGCACGCAGGATATCGGTCGGGTAGCCTATATAGCCTTTTTGCTGATTGCCGTGGTAAATTTGATGCTGATTGCGCTTGCGCCGGAAGTGATCTCCCTATTTGCGCCGACAGCATATCATGAGGCGGTCGTCATCATACCGCCTGTTGCAATGAGCACATATTTTACGTTTCTTTATTCTTTTTTTGCTACCTTTGAATTCTATTTTGAAAAAACGCGATATATTGCAGCGGCAACGATGGTTGGAGCTGCATTGAATGTGGCGTTGAATTCCATTTTTATTCGTTTATACGGGTATTATGCGGCCGGATACACAACGCTGTTCTGTTACATGGTATTTGCGTTCTGTCATTATATGTTTATGCGGAAGGTTTGCCAAAAGAAGTTACACGGTATTCGGGTTTATAATGTAAGAATTCTCTTGGGGATAACCGTCGGTTTTATGATGGGCGGTTTTGCACTGTTGTTCCTTTATGAATATCCCATAGCGCGGTTTGGGATTTTGGCTGTAATTGGGGGCACTTGTGTTTGGCAACGAAGGAAAGTGTTGGATATATTCTGCCAGTTGAAAGCGCCGAAAAAATTAAATATCGAATAGAAAGGAAGATGTTTGATGGAATTTTACTATAGCGCCGATAAGAACGCTCAAATTATAGTAAGTTTATTAAAGGCGCATAATATCAGAAAAGTGATCATAAGCCCAGGAACTACGAATATTTCCTTTGTGGCGAGTGTTCAAAATGATCCCTGGTTTACGGCGTATTCTGCTGCCGATGAACGCTCGGCTGCTTATATGGCATGCGGAATGGCGGCAGAAAGCGGAGGGGAACCGGTGGTGCTGAGCTGTACTGGTGCGACTGCTTCACGCAATTATCTGCCCGCTTTGACGGAGGCTTTTTATCGCAAACTGCCAATTGTAGCGCTTACGGCAACTTTGCATGAGGGGCGCTTGGGTCAGAATTTTCCGCAGGCGATAGACCGGCGGTGCATAGCAAGTGATGTGTGTGTGATGAGCGTTCAGCTCCCGATTGTACACACGGAAGAGGATCTCTGGGCTAACAACCTGAAGGTAAACAGCGCTCTGCTGGCTCTGCACAGAAATGGCGGCGGGCCCGTCCATGTTAACTGGTGTACAGAGTCATCAAGGGATTACAGCATAAAGGTACTTCCGCCGCAAAGGGTGATCAAAAGCGTCAGCGTACGAGATGCTTTCCCACCCATTACCGTGGATCGGGTGGCGATTTTTATCGGCGCACACCAGCCTGTGTCGGAAAGGCTGACTGCCTTGATTGACCATTTTTGTGAAAAATACAACGGCATTGTGCTCTGTGACCAGACCAGCAATTACCGTGGGAAATATCGCATTCTAGGAAATTTAGTTACCTATCAGGAACTGTGTACAAGCTCTTTGGTGAACATGCCGCTACTGATCTACATCGGCAATGTATCAGGAGCTTATATGAAACTGCAGCCGGCTTCGGTCTGGCGTGTAAACCCGGACGGGGAAGCGCGAGACTGCTTTAAATGTGTAAAGTTTGTCTTTGCCATGGAAGAGAGTGAGTTTTTTGAGAGGTACATAGACGGCGAGGCAGCAGAAAAGAAAAAAACGACATATTTTGAAGCATGGCAGGTAGAACACCGTGCGATTTTGGAAAAGTTGCCAGAGGTGCCTTTCTCAAACATTTGGGCGGCAAAAACGATTGCAAACCAGCTTCCTGCGGGGAGTGTTCTTCATTTGGGCATTTTAAATTATCTCCGGTCATGGAACTTCTTCGAAACACCGGCCTCGGTGACCGTGTATGCAAACACCGGCGGTTTCGGCATTGATGGCGACGTATCATCACTTGTCGGTGCATCCCTCGTTCATCCTGAAAAGCTGTATTTCGGGGTGGTCGGCGATTTGGCATTCTTTTATGATATGAATTCCATCGGCAACCGGCATGTCAGCAATAATATACGTTTGATGGTCGTCAATAACGGCCGAGGAACGGAATTTCGGAACTACAATCATGCTGGCGCTATCTTTGGCGCACAGGAAACAGACCGATTTGTGGCAGCAGCAGGACACTATGGCAATCAGTCGCCGATGTTGCTGAAGCATTATGTGCAGGATTTGGGTTTTGAATACCTGAGTGCAAAAAATAAAACGGAATTTCTCAACGTCAAGGATCGTTTTTTAGCGACTGAAAAGACAGAAAAGCCGATGCTGCTTGAGCTGTTTACAGATAGCGCAGAAGAAAGCGAGGCTTTGAAATCCGTTAACCGAATACAGTCGTCGGCTTCCGGAACGGCAAAACAGTTGGCAAAAAATGTATTGGGACATAATGGGGTTGTTGCCTTAAAGAAGCTGATTAAAAAATAGAGGGTTTATTGAAAAATGAAGTTGCAATAGCGGAGGGCAAAGAAAGCCATCGTGATGGATTAGAGGCAGAATTGAGTTGCCACACATCAATTCTGGGAGGATCATCACGATGGACAATCCAAATTGTTCCAAATGCGATAACAAGCGGCATTTGTGGTAGTGTTAAGGATATTCAGTATCTCAAAAAGAGTTGGAGAAAGGAAAGGCTATGTTTAAGACAGCAAAGAAAATTATCAGAAATATGGTGATGATTTTCAAAGAAGAAAAAAGAATCCCTATTCCCGCTCCCATCAATGCTCCCGAACTCTTAAAGAATAAGGTCGCTCTCATCACCGGCGGCAGCGGAGGGATAGGCTGTGCCATGGCGGAAAGCTTTCTCAAAAGTGGCGCAAAAGTGATTATCGCAGGGACAAGTGAAGAAAAGCTTCGCTCATGCTGTGAAAAAATCAACGGGGGGGGGTTGGCCTTTCATACATGATCATTGACGTTAAAGACGTTGAATCTATGTCTGAGAAGGTTAAGACCGCCGCCGCGATGTTCCCTGAAAACAGGGTAGACATTCTTGTGAATTCCGCGGGAGTTGTCAGTCATTCGGACTTTTTGAATATGTCCGAGCGGGAGTATGACAGCATCATGGACATCAATGCAAAAGGCACTTTTTTTATGTCTCAGGCGACAGCCAAATACATGATTGAAAACCAGATCAAGGGTCATATTCTAAATGTGACTTCCTCTTCAGCGCTTCGTCCCGCATGGACGCCCTACCAGATGTCAAAGTGGGCGGTTAGAGGACTTACGCTGGGTATGGCAGACAGGCTTTTGCCATACGGAATTATTGTGAACGCGATAGCTCCAGGCCCTACCGCAACGCCGATGCTTGGTAAAAATGAAGGCGATAGTATTTACCTCCTGAACACGCCCTCTAAAAGATATGCAATGCCGTCTGAAATCGCTGCCCTTGCGACGTTTATGGTCAGCGATATGGGCGATATGATCGTAGGCGACACGTTCTATATGACTGGAGGCAGTGGGACAGTCACGCTTCACGGATAACTGCGCCCGTTTTTCTTTCATGACAAAGAAAGAAAGCTGACATGAAAACACTTGTCTTGCGTGGCACTGGCATGGTGGGCGTCGATTTGGTAAGAATCTCGGCAACGCGGCGGTCAACTACACCGACCGGGAGACGCCGTTTACGCGGATCATCGAGCACAAGTGGTTCCAGTTCGATAAGGACGACGAAGGTAACGACCTGCCTAGGACGGTCATCAGCCGAGAATACAGCAGCGAGTGGAAGCCGGGGACGAGCCGTATTATCCGATCAACGACGAGAAGAACGGTACTCTGTACGTGAAATACAAAGCGCTGGCGGACGCGGAGGGAAAGGTGCTCTTCGGCGGACGGCTGGGCGAGTACAAGTATTACGACGTGGATCGGGTGATTGCCGCGGCGCTGGAACGGGCCGCGAGGGAGATTTAATGGAGGAATCAGCATGTATAAAAAGCCTTACATCATCGCCGAGGCGGGTTGCAATCATATGGGGCAGATGGAGATCGCTCAAGATTTGATCGAAACCGCAGCGCATTTCTGTAAAGCGGACGCGATCAAATTTCAAAAGCGATGCCCTAAGGAGCTTTTGACGCCTGAACAGTACAATGCGCCGCACCCGAACCCGGCTAACTCCTACGGGAGGACTTATGGGGAGCATCGGGAATTCCTTGAGTTTACCGTCGAACAGCATGCGCAACTCAAAAAATGGTGCGAGGAAGCGGGCATCACCTATGCGACCTCCGTATGGGACATGACCAGCGCGAAGGAGATTGCGTCGCTGAAGCCGAAGTTTATCAAGATTCCATCCGCCTGTAACACGCATTTTGAGATGTTGCAGTGGCTTTGTGATCACTACGAGGGTGAGGTTCAGCTTTCGTTCGGCATGACGAGCCGCGAGGAAGAGGAACAGATCGTCGGGCTGTTTGAGAAAAATGGCCGTGCAAAGGATCTGGTGCTGTTTAACTGCACGTCGGGTTATCCGGTTCCATTTCAGGACGTATGCCTGCTGGAAATCACCCGGATGCGGGAAGTGTATGGGGATCGCGTGAAAGCGATCGGTTTTTCCGGCCATCACCTGGGCATTGCTGTGGATGTCGCGGCATACACCCTTGGCGCGTCTTACATTGAGCGTCACTACACGCTCGACCGCACGTGGAAGGGTACCGACCACGCGGCGTCTCTGGAGCCGGACGGCATCCGGAGGCTGGTGCGGAATCTGAACGCAGTGCATGATGCCCTGACCTATAAAGGCGAAGAGATTTTGCCCATCGAGCAAGTGCAAAGGGATAAGTTGAAATACAGAAAGCACTGATTTTGGTTTAGGAAGGACTAGCTGTCGTGGATGAGTTCGTCATGAATGTGGATAAACGGTTGCAACCGTTCGTGGTTCGCATGTCCGCCACAATGCTGGATGCATTGCATAGGATCGACAACAATAAGAAAGGATTTCTAATCGTTATTGACCTTTCGCAACACGTTTACGGAACATTGACGGATGGAGACGTGCGAAGGGCCCTTATCCGGGGAGCGGAGCTCTCCACGCAAATCCGCTTCATCTGTACGCGCCAATTTTGTTTTTTATCCAAGCGTGATGATATCTCGGCGGCAACGGAACTGTTCAAGACTGAGGGGATCAATTTCATTCCGATTATAGACGAGGAAGGTAAACTTTCGAATATTCTGACGAAGGGGCAGATGCAGGCGCTGTTGCTATACGACATACATGCTGACCTTTCATATGATTTTCTCAGTCTGGATGAACGGATAGTCGATGAAGAAATCTATCATAGACCGTGGGGATTTTATAAGACCGCGATCCTCAACGAATATTTTCGCTCAAAGGTGCTTAGCGTGAGGCCGGGAGGGAAACTGAGCCTCCAGTCCCACGATCATCGTGAGGAGTATTGGATCGTGGTGCACGGGGAAGGAATCGTGCAGATCGAGCAATCTTTTTTGCATGTCTGCTGTGGAAGTATGTTATTCATACCCAAAGGCGCAAAGCACCGATTGACGAATACAAGCGAAGAGCAATCGCTCATTATCACAGAGGTTCAGATTGGAGAATATCTGGGAGAAGATGACATCGTGCGGTATGAGGATGCATATGGCAGAACAAATTTGGGTTCTGAAAAATCATAATACCATTTTTGAAAAGGGGAAGGGCGTATGAGAACGGTTGCCTTTATTCCAGCCCGTGGTGGAAGTAAATCCATTCTGCTGAAGAATATAAAACCTATCGCAGGGAAACCATTGGTCTATTGGGCGGTGCGAGCGGCATGTGAGTGCGATTCCATCGACCGTGTGTATGTTGCGACGGACAGCGAGCGAATTAGAGAAACGGTAGAATCGTTTAAAGCTGGTGAAGAAGCGGCTTTTTTTGAAAAAGTAGTTGTTATTGGACGTTCGGCGGAATCCGCATCGGATACAGCCTCCACGGAATCGGCCATGCTGGAATTTGCGGAAGCGGTGGATTTTGATACGATTATATTGATTCAGGCTACTTCGCCGCTTTTGAAGGGCGAAGATCTAGACCGTGGTTTCGCGGCCTATGCGGAAGAGGGAACAGATAGTGTATTGTCTGTCGTCCGTCAGAAACGCTTTCACTGGGCGACGGATGAGAACGGATTCACCCATCCTACGAATTACGACGTGTTCCACCGGCCACGGCGCCAGGAATTCGATGGATATCTGGTGGAGAACGGTGCGTTCTATATCACATCCAGGAAACGACTGCTGGCGACAAAGAATCGCGTTTCTGGGAACATCAAAGCCGTAGAGATGAGTGAGGACACCTTCTTTGAAATTGACGAGCCGAGCGACTGGGTCATCATCGAATCGTTGATGAAGAAAAAAGGAGCACTTATGACACGTCCTATCCCAACAATCAAGCTGTTTCTGACGGACTGCGACGGCTGCCTAACCGACGGAGGCATGTATTATTCCGAACATGGGGATGAACTGAAGAAATTCAACACCCGCGACGGCATGGCATTCACCCTGCTGCGGAAACGCGGCATTTTGACGGGGATCATCACCAGTGAAAGCGTTGATTTGAACCGGAGGCGGGTAGAGAAACTGAAGCTTGATTTCTATGAGGCCGGATGCAAAGACAAGGTGTCGGGTATCAGGAAAATCTGCGCGGAACGCGGGATTGCTTTGGAGAATGTCGCGTATGTCGGAGATGATATCAACGATCTGGAAGCCATCGGCATGGTAGGCTTTGGCTGCTGTCCAGCGGACGCCATTCAGTCGGTCAAACAGCATGCAAAATATGTGGCAAAGGTAAACGGCGGGAATGGCGCCATTCGGGATGTGGTTGAATACATTTTGGGAATTCAAATATAAAGAGTATAAATACTATTGAAAAGATGCTGTTTATATGCCGATGGATTGTCTCTACCGATCAGTTGGAAATGAATGATTTCAATAATGAGATTGAGATTCTTTGCAAGACAGATGTTGTAAACTTATTTATTGATGATGACAGAAAGATAAAAAAATTGAAGGAGTGTATCGCCGTGAGCAGAACCGAAACGACAGCAATGTGATGCTGAGACCCGCAGGCACGAGCGATTCGCACGAGGAGATCCTAGGTTCATTTAGATAAATAACTGAAAGAGGATGTAAGTATGTTGAAACTGTGCAGAAAACTTATGCTAATCAGTTTGGTTATCATCATTCCAACGATCTTTTCTTTTGTCGCAACGACGTTTTTCCACGAATACTTTGCAAACGGGGAGTATGCGATTGTAGATGTCCAAAATGAATATGAAAAGAATGATCATACGTACAATAGAGTGCTGATCATGGGGGACTCCGTGGCCCAATCGTCCTATATTCCGAAAGATTTATCGAATGATGTTTATAATTTGTCTTTGGGTGGGGAAACGCCGGTCGACGGGTATTTCCGGCTAGCAGAGTATTTGGAAAACCACGAGGCCCCGGAATATTTGTTTTGTTCTTATAATCCCTCCGAGTTTTCCACCCCCAGATTTATTTGGAAGGGCATCATTTCCTCTACTGGGATTCCGCTCGATATGGCAATGAAAATCATGGAAGACGCTAAGAATTATGAGGATTCTGAGCTGAATAGGGATCATTCAAAGCTTCAGGCGCTTGCTTGTCATTACGGCGTTTATCCGGACTCCGTTGTAGCTAATATAAAAGCGTTGTTCTACAATATATTTCAGGGAAGCTGCTATGAGCGGTATGTCGAGCAACGCGATTGGGTGATCGAGCATAGGGGTCAGTGGCCATATTACACTAAAGGCGGTAAAAACGACGATGTTCGGAAATTACCGATGCTAAAGGATGGCAGTTTTTATGCCGCAGATATGATGGAAACTTATATGAAACGGATTATCAGTCTATGCGAAGAAAAAGGAATTGCGTTTATATATGAAACGGTGCCTTTTAATGAGAGCAGCTATAATCATGTTGATCCGATTTATAAAGAATCCTATGCGGCTTTCTGGAGGAACATATCGAAGGAATATCCGAATGCGACGCTCAACGGGGATATCTGTTTTTATAGCGATATATATTTTTCGGATAACTGTCATTTGAATCTTGACGGGGCAGATAAATTCACAAAACATATCCGCGAAAAATACTCCGACATTTTCGAGGAGGCACAACTTTGAAGGAACTGGACTACCCGTTTGATTCCAAAGAGATCATCGCAAAGAAAAAGAAGCTCCGCTGGCAGCTTCTGGAGAGCGGCGGGCCGTTCACGGACAAGCGGATCGCCATCCTCGGCGGCTCGACGACCAGCGACATCAAGCTGGCGCTTGAGCTGTTCCTGCTGAATCAGGGCATCCGGCCCAGCTTCTACGAGTCCGAGTACAACCAGTACTATCAGGACGCGATGTTTCCCAACGCCGAGCTGGAGGCGTTCGCGCCGGACATCCTCTATATCCACACGACGAACCGCAACGTGACCGCCTATCCGCGGATGACCGACACCGCCGAGGCGATCGACGCGATGATCGGCGCGGAGATGGAGAAGTTCGAGGGCATGTGGAACCGGCTCGCGGAGGTCTACCGCTGCCCGATCATCCAGAATAACTTCGAGATGCCGCTCTACCGGCTGCTGGGCAA
>CANQKY010000072.1 GCA_947624575.1 uncultured Clostridia bacterium | reverse complement strand
CTTCCCCCGCGTATCGGCGGCAAGGGTTTGGTAATCGTCGGCAAAGGTGTTGATGTCATAGGAGGGATAGGTCGCCATTGCCAGCACGCCGCCGGTTTTCGGGTCCAGCACCACCACGCTGCCCGCATAGGCGTTTCCGCCCGATGCGGCGCTCCGGCTCCGATTAAGATAGGAGATGTGGTTTGCCAGCATATCCTGCACCCGTTTTTGGAATCCGGCATGGAGGGTCAGTTTCACACTGTTTCCCGGTGAAACCGCCTGTTCCTCGAACCGCTCGGTGACTTCGCCCGCGGCGTTCCGCGCGATCCGGTAGACCCCGTCGGTACCCCGCAGCTCCGATTCCAGAAGCTCCTCCAATCCGTCCCGCCCGACCTGCGCGTCCAGCGCATAGCCCTCGTCCCGTTTTTCCTCATATTCCTCGGCATAAATGGGGCTTAGCCGCCCGATCAGATGCGGCGCCAGCCTGCCGTCGGGATAGACACGATTCGCCTCGGTCACCACCGAAACGCCGCCCCACCGATACGCCTGCTCCGAGACTGCCACCGCCGCCGAGGCGCTGACCCCCTTGGCAAAGGTGTAGGGCGTATTGAGCGAAAAGCCGCTTTGCTCCATCTGATACCGCACTCCGGCGATCTGCCGCCGTACTTCGGCAGGATAGCTCCCAAGCTCATACCGCTCGACCAGAGCGGTCATACACGCCGCCGCCGAGGTGTCGGCAGGCAGCTCCAGCAGCTCGGTGAGCGCACTCCGGCTCTTTTCCTCGCCGGTAAAGGCAGGCTCAGAAGTGATCGGCAGAGTATCGACCCAGCTGTCCCCCAGCTTTGTCAGCAGCGTTTGGAGGGCATAGATGATCTCATTCTCTTGCCCGGGGCTCATGCCCGCGCGGTCAAACGAGATATTGTATTCGATTTCGGAGGCGGCGATTGCCTGTCCCGCCGTGTCGCGGATTTCTCCCCGCGCCGCGTGCACCCGCTGTGTGGTGAGGGTGGACATCTCCGCCGCTTCGGCATAGCTGCCGCCCGCCATGATCTGATAGGTGAGCAGCCGGACACAGCAAAGTGCCGCCAGAAGCAGGCACAAAATGGCAAGCAGTGTCATACGCCGTTTTTTCTGATTGTCGTTCCGATACATACGCTTTCTCCTTACCGCTCCGGAAACCACCGCACCGCCAGCAGGCGGACGATCGGATAAAGCGGCAATGCCGCCAGTGCGGTCAACAGCAGATTGGGGATCAAAAGCAGCCAGAAGCTGCCGCCGGTGTACCCCCACATCACATTGTAAAACAGATATCCTGCAAGCAAAACCGGCAGTGTGCCGCAGGCGGTGACCAAAAGCGCCACCGTCAGCCGCTGGCGGAGCAGATAGGTGACAAACAGGCTCACCCCTGCGCCGATGAGCAGGAACAGTCCCCCGTTGAAGCCTAAGAGACTGCCCCATGCCATATCATAAAGCAATCCACAGCACATACCGCAAATACCCGCCGGAAGGGGCTGTTCAAACACCGCGATCACGCAGCACGCCGCGATCAGCCAGATCGGCTTTACCTGCCCGAAGGTGAGAAGCCGCGGCATGGTTTGCAGCAGACAGCAAAGCAGGATCAGCAGCGCATAGCAGAGCCATTTCAGCCGACGACGGCTTTGAAGGCGCATCGTTTATTCCCCTCCTTTAGCAGAATCGGTAAAGCCGGTGACCACCGACACATTCACGATTTCGTTTACGTCTACCGCAGGGATCAGCCGCGCACTGCCCTCCACGCCGTTTTCGCCCGCCTGCACGCCAGTTTCCAGCGTACCGAGCAGCAGTCCGCGCGGATAATTTCCGCCGACCCCCGCCGTCACCACCAGACTGCCGGCTTCCGCCGCGCAATCCCCGGGAAGGAGCTTGACAAGGGTTTTCCCCTCCGCCGCCGCGGCAGGGTCGCCCTGCACCTCGCCCAGCTCGCCGGTGGCGCTGATACAGACGCCGATTGAAATCTCGGGGCTTAACACCGTGGTGACACGCGCCACCCGATCATAGGCGGCGGATACCACCCCCGCCACGCCGGACGGGGTGATCACAAGATTCCCCACCTCGACGCCGTCCTTTTTGCCGACGTCGATCTCAAAGGCGGAAAACCGCGCGTTCGCGTCCCGTGCGATCACCGCCGCCGGAAGGGTGGTCAGCCCCTCGGTGGTATCGGCGATCGCAAGCTCCTGCCGATACTGCTCGTTTTGGCGGCGCAGCTCGTCCAATTCGATCAGCTGGCGGCGCAGCTCGTCGTTTTCCGCCTCCAGCGCAGCCGCCTGCTCATGCGCGGCAGCCGCATCGGTATACCGGCTGAAAAAGGAAGCCCACCGGTCGGAAAGCGCCGCGGTCGCCTTTTGCAGCGGCGCGGTCACGGCGGCAAGCAGGCGCGACGGCGCACTGCCGTAGCCCTCGCCCGAAGCATCGAGCAGCATCAGCCCCAGCATCAGCAAAAACAATACGGCTAAAATGCGCGCCTGTCGTCCGCGCAAAAATTCCCGCATGGTGCCGCCTCCTTTCCGGTTTCCTTTTTATCTGATTCGATCTTCCTCCTGCGACAGAACCTGCCGCAGTGCGCGAAAATGCCCCGACACAAAGCCGATCCCGTTTGCCACGCAGTCCTCCGGCGAGAGCGCGACCCGCACCGGAAAACCGGTCACCTGCGAGATCAGCTCGGACAGTCCAGAGAGCAATGCCGTTCCGCCGGTCAGCACCGCGCCGTATTGCAGCAGGTCGCCCGACAGATCGGGCGACAGGCGGGAAAGCGTACTCTTGACCGCGTCGAGAATCTGCACCATGGGCGTTGCCAGCGCGTCCATCACCTCTTTGGAGGTGACCGACACCGTTTCGGGCAGTCCGTTTGCCAGATTCCGCCCCTGCACCTGAGAAATATCCATCATGCCGGTGGGATAGGCGGAGCCGATCTGCTTTTTGATCTCCTCCGCCGTTTTGCCGCCCACCAGCAGGTTATACCGCGCTTTCAGATCATCGACGATCGCCTCGTCGAGATCCAGTCCACCGAGCCGCACCGTTTCGGAGGCGACCACCGCCCCCATGGTCAGCACGGCGACCTGCGTTCTGCCGCCGCCGATATGGATCACCATATTGGCTCTCGGACGGTTGACCGGCAGCTTTGCGCCGATTGCCGCCGCAATCGGCTCCGCAATCAGGTAGACCTTCGCCACACCCGCGTCCTGCACCGCCTCCCGCACCGCGCGGCGCTCCACATCGGTGATGCCGGTCGGCACGCTGATGATCGCCGCGCCGTTTCCGCGGCGGTAGGGAGCAAGCAGCTCCCGCAGAAGCGCCACCGCCATATCGTAATCCGCGATCACGCCGCCCTTGACCGGCTGTACCGCCACGATCGAGCTGGGCGCCTTGCCGAGAATGTCCCGCGCGTCCCGCCCGACGCTTTTCACCGTTCCGGCGCGCACATCGAGCGCCACCACCGTCGGCTCTCTGACCGCGACCCCCTTGCCGCTGACAAACAGCCGCACGCAGGTGGTGCCGAGATCGATCCCGATCGCGTGTTTTTGTCCTACTATCATCGCGGTTCCTCCTCACAAAACGCCCGAATCGCCCGCGCGACCGAGCCGACCGGCAGTCCCACCACATTGTGGTAGCTGCCCTCCAGCCGCTCAACCAGCAAGCCGCCCTTCCCCTGTATGCCGTAGCCGCCCGCCTTATCCCGATACTCGCCGGTAGCAAGATATGCCTCGATCTCCGCATCGGTCAGGGGATAAAAGGTGACCTTTGTTTCCTCAGCGTAAACGGTTTCCCGTTCTGCCGTCAGCAGGCAGACGCCGGTCAAAACCCGATGGGTCTTTCCCGAAAGCCGCCGGAGCATATCGGCTGCCTCGGCGCGGGAGGTGGGAATGCCGCAGACCTTGCCGCTCGGGTCCACCACCACGGTATCGCAGCCGCAGATCAGCCGATCGGGATAGCGGGGCAGTACCGCCCGCGCCTTCTCCCGCGCCAGCTTTTGCACCAGTGCTTCGGGCGAAAGAGTGCCGTCTATTTCCTCCGCAGTGCCGGACGGACAGCAGATAAAATCATCGGTCAGCAGTGCTAAAAGCTCCCGCCGCCTGGGCGAACGGCTTGCCAGTACCAGCTTCATCGCTCTCCTCCTCACTCCACACCGCGGTCATAAAGCCCCCGCGTGGCGCCCGACGGCTTCGGCGCGCTACCTTGATACGCCGTCACCGCGTCCGCCGCCTGACGGGGCGTTTCGTCGGTCAGGTAAATCAAATGAAAATCGGCGCCTGCCACTTCCCCGATCCGGTCACAGAGATACAGGCAATCGGGATTATAAAGCTCTGTATACCCGTCCCGACACTTCACCCGCAGCCGTTTCCCCTTTCGGTCGGTCACACTGCCCTTTTTGCCGCACCGTTTGCAGCCGATCACCGGTTTCAGCGGGCAAAGCCGTGCTGCCATCAGCGGCAGATGCCCGTAGACGATGATTCCTCTGGGGAGCGTGCCGCCCAGCGCCGCGATTCGGGGCAGGGTGAGCTCCACCGACAACAGCGCGGCGGAAAGCCCCCACCGCTCTGCCTGCATGAGAGCGTCGGTATTCGTTAGGTTAAGCCCCGCGCCGCCATAAAGGGTGAAGCCCTCTGCGGCGGCAGGAATGATCTGCCCCACATTCTGCACCATCACCGCACGGCAGCCCGCCGCCTTCAGCCGAGAAAGCTGCCGCAGCAGCTTTTCCTCGTCAAAACAGGCGCGGGGCAGCTCGGCAACGGCGTTCTCGGTCCATTTTTCCGCAGGGAGGATCACCTGTGCGACCTGTGACAGATCACAGTCCGACAGCTGCTCTCTATGCTCCGCCCGCACCCACAGCTCCGGCTTTGCCGCACCCACATGGCAGGGCGGCAGCGGTGAGACCTGCCGCCCCGGCAAAGGCACAAACGCGCTGCGCGCTTCTGCCAGCCGCGCGACCCCCTCCCGCCGCAGGGCGTTGAGAGCGGCGCGGGAAAGGGTGGCCCCGTCTGCGATCTCACAGTCGATCTTCTCCGCCAGAAAGGGAGTGCCGCCCAGCTTTCCGAGTGCCTCGGCGGCAGTCTTTTCGTCCAAGGGCAGGTGGAGCGCCCGCTCCCCTGCCGCGCCGGTCACGGTGACGGTATGCGCACCGTCCGAAAGGGTCAGGCGGGCAGGCGCACCCTCCCGCACCGAGAGGGTCATCGCAAGCGGGATATCCGCCCGCTCCTTTTTTGCCTTTGCCGCCAGACGGCGCAACGCCTCCCGCTCCCCCTCCTCGGGGCGGCGGACGCCGAACATCGCGCCGGTATGCCGACCGGTGAGGTAGCCGTCGGTAAACCCGCTGCGGGAGAACACCGCCTGCAGCGTTTTCGCGTCGTACGTCTCACCCGCCGCCGCTTTCCGGCACGCTTCCACCGCAGCCGTGACATATTCGGGGCGCTTCATTCGCCCCTCTATTTTATAGGAATCCACCCCTGCCGCTTTGAGCTCAGAAAGAAGCGGATAGGCGCAAAGGTCTTTGAGGGACAGCGGATAGCACTCCCTGCCGCCGACCCGATAGGGCAGCCGACAGGGCTGTGCGCAGTACCCGCGATTTCCCGAACGGGAACCGAGCATTGCGCTGAACAGGCACTGCCCCGACATACTAAAGCAAAGCGCGCCGTGGACGAACACCTCCAGCTCGATCGAAACCGCCTGTCGGATCGCGGCGATCTCGGGGATACTCAGCTCCCTTGCCAGTACCACGCGGCGCGCGCCCATCTGCTCCAAAAGCAGAGCGCCCGCCGGAGTATGCACGCTCATCTGGGTGGAGCCGTGAAGCGGCAGATCGGGGAATGCCTCCCGCAGCAGGGAAAATACGCCCCAGTCCTGCACGATCGCCCCGTCTATCCCCGCGCCCACCGCCGTTTCGACCGTGTCGAGCAGCGTTTCCCGCTCCCGATCAAAGGTGAGGGTGTTGACCGCCAGATAGACCTTCACCCCGTGCAGGCGGCAGTAAGCGGCGCCCTTTGACAGCTCGTCCGGCGTGAAATTTTTCGCCTGCCGCCTGGCGCCGAAGGAGCCGAGCGCCAGATAGACCGCGTCCGCACCCGCGCGCACCGCCGCGTAAAGCGCCTCGATACTGCCGGCAGGCGCCAGTATCTCGGGGTGATTACAGCTCATCTGGCTCGTCTACGATCTCGAAATCCTCCGAATCCCACAGCGAGCGGACAGGCGCAGACCCCGGTATCTCCATTTTGATCTGCCCCTCCTGCTCCGCTTGCAGATCATACAGCCGCTGGCGAAGCTCCGCCGCCTCCTTATTGGCGGCAGCCGCCTCATCGGCATAGCTTTTGATCTGGAGCCGCAGATTGCTTTGATCCTCTATCCGGCGGCGCGCCTCGTCTAACAGGTCCAACCCCGCCAGCACCGCCGCCGTCGCCGCGTCCATCGCGGCGTCGGTCTGGGCGATCTTGGTGATCCGCCGATCCAGATCGTCCGCAAGCTCATGCAGATACTCCACATTCTCGGTCGTTTGCAGGTGATAGGTTCGCCCGCCGACCGATAACCGCACCTTATAGTAGTTCATTCTTTCTGTCCTCCCAGCTCCACCACTCTGCCGATCAGCAGATTTGATACCAGAAATCCACGGGGCGTCAGCCGCAGCCGATTTCCCTCGATCACAACCAGCCCCGCTTCTTCACAAGGGCGCATACCCGCTATGACGCGGCTGTTTTGAAACGCCATTCCCTCGGTCAGCCGCAGCCGGAGCATGACCGTTTCCTCAAAGCCGCCCGCCGCACCGAGGTCCTCCGGCGGCGCGCCGGTCAGATACCGCTTGATATCCCGCGGGTAGGCATACCGCCGGTTTTCGATACAGCCGTGCGCCGCCGCGCCCAGCCCGACATACGGCTCCCCCTGCCAATATTTGAGATTGTGGCGGCAGGGATAGCCCTCTTTTGCAAAATTGGAGATTTCATACTGCCGAAAGCCCGCTTTTTGGAGGGTATCGACCGTCATCAGATAGAGCGCCGCCGTTTCGTCCTCATCGGGGAGAACGGGGTGGCTGTCGGCTAGGGGCGTACCCTCCTCCAGCTGAAGCAGGTAGGCGGAAATATGGGTGAGCGGCAATGCCGTGAAACGGGACAGGGTGTACCCGAGCGTTTCTTTTGTCTGCTTTGGCAGGGCGAGCATCACATCTGCCGAGATGTTCCGAAAGCCCGCTTCATAGGCAGCAAGGATCGCCTGCTCCGCCCGCTGCGGCGTATGCCGCCGCCGAAGCAGAGAAAGCTCCTCCTCCCGCATCGACTGCACGCCGAATGAAATGCGGTTAAAGCCCATATCAAACAAAGCGGAAAGCAGCCCAGGCGTGACCGATTCGGGATTTGCCTCGATGGTTGCCTCACCGGCAAAGGAAAAGTGCTCCTTTACCGCTTCCATCAGCCGGCGCAGACGGCGCTCCCCCAGCAGGGTCGGCGTGCCGCCGCCGAGATAGAGGGTGTCCGCCTCGATCCCGTGGCTGCGGGCAATATCTCGCTCCAGCGCCGCGGTGTACGTCTCCATTTGGCTTTGATCCGCCGGCAGAGAGTAGAAATCGCAATAGCTGCACTTCCTGCCGCAAAAGGGAATATGCAGATAAACCCCCGCTTTACTCATCGAGCTTCAAGACCGCCATGAACGCCTCCTGCGGCACCTCTACGCTGCCGAGCTGGCGCATTCGCTTTTTGCCCTCTTTCTGCTTCTCCAGCAGCTTCTTTTTTCGGGTGATGTCGCCGCCGTAGCATTTGGCAAGCACGTCCTTCCGCATCGCCTTCACCGTTTCGCGGGCGATGATCTTGCCCCCTACCGCCGCCTGGATCGGCACCTCAAAAAGCTGACGGGGAATATGCTCCTTGAGCTTTTGGGCAATGCTTCGGGCGCGCGGATAGGCTTTATCGGTGTGGACGATAAACGACAGCGCGTCCACCACCTCACCGTTGAGCATAATATCCAGCTTGACGAGCTTCGACGGCGCAAAGCCGCTGAGTTCATAGTCAAAGGACGCATACCCCTTGGTGCGGGATTTGAGCGCGTCGAAAAAGTCATAGACAATCTCGTTCAGGGGGAGTGTATAGTGCATCTCCACCCGTGTCTGATCCAGATAGGTCATGTCCTTGAAAATACCCCGCCGCTCCTGACACAGCTCCATGATATTCCCCACATAATCGGCAGGCGTTAGAATATTGGCGCGCACCATCGGTTCCTCCGCCTCGGCGATCAGATCGGGCGAGGGATAGTTGGAGGGATTGTCGATCATCACCACCGAATGATCGGTCAGGGTGATCCGATAGACCACCGACGGCGCGGTGGTGATTAAGTCAAGGTTATACTCCCGTTCCAGCCGCTCCTGAATGATCTCCATATGCAAAAGCCCCAGAAAGCCGCAGCGGAAGCCAAACCCCAGTGCCGAGGACGTTTCCGGCTCGAAGGTGAGGGAGGCGTCGTTGAGCCGCAATTTCTCCAGCGCGTCCCGCAGATCGCCGTACCGTGCGCCGTCCGCCGGATAAATGCCCGAAAACACCATCGGCTGCACCTGCCGGTAGCCGGGCAGAGGTTCTGCCGCCGGAGCGTTCGCCAGCGTGACGGTATCGCCCACACGGGTGTCCCCGATGCTCTTGATCGAGGCGGCGATATAGCCGACCTCACCGGCGGAAAGCTCCGCCTGCGGTGCCAGCTCGGTCGCGCCCATATAGCCAAGCTCGGTCACTGTAAACTCGGCGCCGGTCGCCATCATACGAATCTGATCCCCGACCCGCACGCTGCCTTCCTTCACCCGAATATAGACGATTACGCCCCGATAGCTGTCATAATAGCTGTCAAAGATCAATGCCCGCAAGGGCGCCGACGCATCTCCCGTCGGTGCGGGAATGTCGGTCACGATCCGCTCCATGACCTCCTCGATGTTGATCCCCATCTTCGCCGAAATGCGCGGCGCGTCCAGCGCGGGAATCCCGATCACATCTTCAATCTCATGGCAGACCCGCTCAGGATCTGCCGAGGGCAGGTCAATTTTATTCACCACCGGCAGAACCTCCAGATCATGCTCGATGGCAAGATAGGTGTTCCCCAGCGTCTGCGCCTCGATCCCCTGTGAGGCGTCCACCACCAGCACCGCACCCTCGCAGGCGGCAAGTGAACGGGATACCTCATAGTTAAAGTCAACATGACCCGGCGTATCGATCAGGTTGAACAGGTAGTCCTCCCCGTTCTTCGCGTGATAGGTGAGCGCAACCGCGCGCGCCTTGATCGTGATCCCACGCTCCCGCTCCAGCTCCATATTGTCCAGAAGCTGCGCCTCCATGTCCCGCTTCGCGACCGTCTCGGTCGCCTCCAGAATCCGGTCGGCAAGCGTGGACTTGCCGTGGTCGATATGTGCGATGATCGAAAAGTTGCGGATATGATCCTGTGCCGCTGCCACTTGGCGCTCCCTCCCGTACTCTGATCGGGCGATCCCGACCAAAGGTCGCTACTCCCGCAATTATAATCAGTATAACATAGAACTACCGCTCACTGCAAATCATTTTTCAAAAAAATTCCGCCCGCCGCCCGACCGGACCGAAAAAAGGGTTGACATACGCCCTGCGGATTGCTATAATGAATAGGCGTCAAGACGCGCAGTGAGAGCCATTAGCTCAGTTGGCAGAGCATTTGACTTTTAATCAAAGGGTCCGGAGTTCGAATCTCCGATGGCTCACCATATCAACCAAAACGCCGAGAGAGCAAAATGCTCTCTCGGCGTTTTCCCGTTATCCGCGCACAAAGCTGCGGTGATAGGCGGCGTTTAGCCCCGCGATCTCTTTTTCGCCGTCGATATAGGGCTGGTAGAGCCTTTACCCTCTGCCATGATAATACCCCCGTACCCGCTGTATCACTCCCAACAGAACGATAACCGCATTTGCTCCCAGCGCAATACGCGTCCAGATATTGTAGCCGGTATTGGCAGCCATGATCCATAGAGCGCAAAGCGAGAAAAACCAAAAATTTTCTTTTACTTTCACTTGTATTTCTCCTTTCTACATGATATATTATACTTATCACCTCATAGGGGAGGAGCTTTCGCCCCTCGTAGGTGGTATGCCTACCACCATTTGATTGCTAATATCCAAGCGGCTATTGCAAGAAGAGCTTTGATTATCAGTTCGGCGATTTCAAATGCGGTAGGCATTTGTTTTTGCTGTTTTTTCCCTTTTCCATGTTCTCATGATAGCATACTGCGAGCGGTATGTCGATGCTTTTCTTTAAATCAACGAAAAAGTCTCCGAGAGCGGGGAAACCCGCTCTCGGAGATTTTTGTTATCCGCGCACAAAGCTGCGGTGATAGGCGGCGTTTAGCTCCGCGATCTCTTTTTCGCCGTCGATATAGGGCTGATAAAACGTTTCCACTCTACCGCCGCCCAAGTTGTCGCAGCCGTTGCAGAACTCGCAGGCACTCCCGCAAACATTCAGCGCCTGCTGCACGATCCTGATCCGTTCCTCTCTGGTCGTGTCTTTGATCAAAATAGACTTCATATCGCCTTACCCTTTCGCAAACACGGCGTCCAGCGCCGCCTTCAGGTTCTTCTTGCAGGACGCATAGTCCTCGGACGGGTGCGCCTCATACAGCTTCTCTTTCCCATAGAAAACGGTCGGTACATAGTAGTAGTCGTACTCCGCCGCGATCTCGGGGTGGCGGCTTTCCTCCACCCATTCCACCTCGATCTCTCCATAGATCGGGTTTTCCTCCGTCAGCTCCGCCAGCGCCCGCTTTGCATAACGGCAATACGGACAATCCGCCAGATAAAACAAGGTCACTTTTTTCATTTTCTCCCTCCAATCCGTTTCGCGTTTATCCTATTATACCATGAACGCAGTGAATGGTATTTGCCATCAAAAGCCGGTTGCCGTGCAGCGCAAAGCGCAAACGGCGAGGCGCTGGCAATCAAAAGTATAATATCCGCTTTGCGGATATTATATCACGGATTCCGCCATTTGAAAATGGGAAAATCTCCGTTTGGCGGTCGATGAGGACCGGCGAAAAAAATCCCTTGACATACGGGGGAGAGTATGGTAGACTATAATTCGTTGCTGATGGATTTGCTGGTGTAGCTCAGTTGGTAGAGCAGCTGATTTGTAATCAGCAGGTCGGGGGTTCAAGTCCGTCCACCAGCTCCAT
>CANQKY010000071.1 GCA_947624575.1 uncultured Clostridia bacterium | reverse complement strand
AGATGCCGCCCACCAGAATGGCCTGGGGCAGGAACCGCAGGGAGAGAAGCAGGTTGTATTTCTCCACCGAGACGGGGGCTTCCTCCACCACCTGCGTGGCGGACAGCTTGGTAAGCGCCGACAGGATATAGGTGTACTGGGTGTTGTACTTGGGGTATTTTGCGTTCGCCGCGATCATAAAGCCGTCCCCGTCCGGCTCGATGAGATAGCTGCCGGTCTGATTCTCGACCTCGATCCCGCTTATCTCGGCGTTCTCATAGCTCCACAGCTCGACCGCCGCAGAGGTTTCCGAGCTGCTCTCCTCCGGCTCACCTTTCGGCAGCAGGAGAAGGAGTGCGACCCCGACGCCGAGCAGAATAAGGACGATCAAACAGATCAGAAGCTGCTTCTTTTTCTTCTTCATTTACCGGTGCCTCCTGCGGATATACACGGTCAGTCCGGCGATCAGCACGGCGAGCGGGACAACCACCACAAAGAAGATCAAAAGCAGGTTGACCCGACTGTTGCTGATCGAGAAGGTAGAGCCGCCGAGCGTTTTCGGCGTCATGGTGAAGCTGTCCTCCTTGCCGGTCAGGGTGTTTATGAGCTTTGCCATAAAGGCGTTGTTGTTATTCCCGTACATATTGAGCCCCGTGTCCCCGATAAACTCGGAGGAGCCCAGCGCCAGCACCGCCGAGGTGTATTCCTCGGTGCCGGAGTAGACCGTTTTCTTGCTCAAAAGGATATTGTCATAGCTCTGCTGCGGAAGCCCCGCCGAGCTCCAGCCCTCCACCGCGTCCGCCGCCTGAATCACGCAGGTGTCGGTCGAGGTGAGCAGGCTTTCGGTCGCAAAGCTCCCCCGCGTTTCAAACAGGCGGGTGAGCGGGTGGGTGTAGGCGTTAAAAAGCGGATACGCCGCATTCTTCACCCCTTCGAGATAGGGGCTTTCGGGATCGGGGGTGTTCGAGTAGATAAACCGGCTTCCGTAATAGACGTTGTCGTCATTCGTCTCATAGAGGTAGCCGCTGTCGATCCCGATCCCCCATTCCTCCAGAAACTCATCGAGATTTTGCAGATCGGAGTAAACGGGACCCGCCGCAACCAGAAGCTGCCGCCCCAGCTTGCCGTCGTGATTGAGAAAAGCGTCCAGCTTTTCGAGGTCGGAGGGGTTGTAATCGGTGGTCGGCGCGTTCATGACCACCATCACCGCGTTTTCGGGGAGCGGATCGGTCATGATATTGCAGGTCACCACCTCGTACCCGTTCATGGTGAGCAGCTCGGAAAAGGCCTCCGGCTCAGTCTCGCCGTGACCGGTCAGCACCGCCACCGAAAGGGGATTGGCGTCGGTCACCTGCATGATCGCCGAGGTGATCACCTCCTCCGCCTTGGAGGAGGACACCGTCTGCGCGCCGGTGTAGTAATCGCTGGATACGTTAAACAGGTCGTTTATGCTGTAATAACGGGAACGCTCCCCGCTCTCCACGATGATCCCGTACTCCTGAAGCGAGTAATCGGGGTACTGCGCGGTCAATGAGGGGTTCTGCACCAGATCGAGATACTCCACCGTGATATGGGGGGAGTGCTGGCGGTACTGTTTGAGGGTTTCATGCGCCTGCACCAGATAATTCGCGCCGCTTTCAAAGGTGCTTTCCTCCGCCAGTACGGTGAGCTTCACCTCTTGCTCGACCGTATTCAGAAAGGCGAGGGATTCCTCGCTGAGCTGATAGACCCCCTCACTGGTCAGATCGAGGGTGAGGGGAAAGCGATCGATGAGAAGCGAGACGATCACATTGACCGCCACCACCACCGCCAGAAAGACGATCAAAATCACGGTGCTCACCGAGCCGAACCGTGCTTTTTTGGACAGCTTCATGCCGGCACCCCCTTTAAGCCCACCGCCGTTTTTCCAGCGTGCGGACGGTCAAAAACAGAAACACCGCCGTGACACTGATGAAAAACAGCGCGTCGGAAATATCAAACAGACCCATGGTGAAGCCGGCGTACCTGCCGTTAAAAGAAAGCTGCTCCAGCACGGTGCCGAGAAAGCTTAAAAAATCGGGGAGTACGGCTGCCAGCGAATCGGTCAGCATCAGCAAAAGGAGAATGGCAAAGCTCCCCACCGCGGCGATCACCTGATTTTCGGTCAGCCCCGAGATAAACAGCCCGATCGAGATCATCGCCATACCCAGAAGCAGGATTCCCACGATGTTCCCGATCACCACGACCCAGTCCACCTCGGCAAAGATCGAGAGGATCAGCGCATAGACCGCCGTGGACGCCACCGCCGTGCAAAACAGCAAAAACGCCGCCAAGAACTTGCCGGTCACCACTCCGTAGAGCGAAACGGGGGCGGTGAGCAGCGCCTGATCGGTTTTCATCTTTTTTTCCTCACTGAGCAGTTTCATGGTGAGGACGGGGATCAAAAACAAAAGGACGACAAACAACGAGGAAAACACCCCGCTCATATCGGTGGAGTGGGCGCTGAGACAGTAGAGAAAGAAGAAAAAGCCGGAGAACAGATAGAACACCGCCAAAAACACATACCCGATGGCGGAGTGAAAATAAGCGCCCCATTCGCGCCGCAAAACAGCACCCATGTTATTTCCCTCCCTTTCTCTGATCGGTGGTCAGCCGGAGGAACACGTCCTCCAGCGTCATCTCGCTGCTCTTTAAGCCGAGCAGGGGCCAGTTGCGCAGCGCCAGCCGCCGAAACAGCTCCCGCCTGATGTCCGCGCCCGTCTCGCACTCCAGCGCATACTCGTAGACGTTCGGCTCCCGCTGTGCCAGAAGCTGTACCTCTTTCATCTGAGGGATTGAAGCGATCACCTTATACACCTCATCGGTCGGACCCTCGATCCGCGCCAGATACCGGTGGTCGTCCGACATGGTGTGGGAAAGCCGGTCGGGGGTGTCGTCCGCCACGATCCGTCCTCCGTTGATGACCACCACGCGGTCGCAGACCGCCTGCACCTCGCTTAGAATATGGGAGGACAAAATCACGGTATGCCGCTCCCCCAGCGAGCGGATCAGGTTTCTGATCTCGATGATCTGCTTCGGGTCAAGCCCAACCGTCGGCTCGTCCAAAATCAGCACCGGCGGGCTGCCAAGCAGCGCCTGCGCCAACCCCACCCGCTGCTTATAGCCCTTCGAGAGGTTTTTGATGATCCGCTCGTACACCTCGGTGATCTTCACCTGACGGGCGACCTCCTCCAACTGCTTCTCCCGATCGCCCGACAGCTTTTTGAGATCAAAGATAAACCGCAGATACTCCTTCACCGTCATATCAGGATACAAAGGCGGCTGCTCGGGCAGATAGCCGATTTTTTTCTTGGCGGCGATCGGGTCCTCCAGCACGTCGATCCCGTCCACCGTCGCCGTACCGGAGGTGGAGGAAAGGTAGCCGGTCAGAATATTCATCGTGGTGGTCTTTCCGGCGCCGTTCGGACCGAGAAAGCCCAAAATCTCCCCCTGATCGACCGAGAACGAAACGTGCTCCAGCGCCCGCTTCTCCCCGTACTGCTTGACGAGGTCCTTGACTTCTATCATACTGCTTCTCCCCTTTTGACGAAATCCAAATTCTATTCTACCTCATATTTACTGCCAATTTGTGAACACAGCATAAATCTTTATCCGCCGCAAGAGGGAAACGCGGTTTGGAATCCCTCCACCGCTTCGCGGTCCCCCTCCCTTTGACAAGGGAGGTTTTGACAAAGACGGCGGCGTGGTGATTTGAAATGGGACAAGTGAGACAAATATAATCTTTCGCCAGCTTGTCAAGTGTAATCTTCCGACAGCTTGTTTTGTTAAAAATTTTATCAAAGCCTGTTTGATCGCCAGTGCCTCCCTTGTCAAAGGGAGGGGGACCATGCGGCAGCATGGTGGTGGGATTCACAGTCTCCCAAGCAAAACCCAGAACCGCAAGAGAACAGGCACCATGCGGCAGCATGGTGGTGGGATTCACAGTCTCCCAAGCAAAACCCAGAACCGCAAGAGAACAGGCACCATGCGGCAGCATGGTGGTGGGATTCAAACCCCGCAAAACAAAATAGATGATATGCTGTTTCTGCCAAACCGTTTCGACCTTTTCGCCTTACAAAAACGCCTTGAGTTCTTCCTTTTTTGTGATGCCGTCGGCAAAGCCCTGCAAATAGAGGTCGGTGAGCTTTTTGCGGTCCCGCTCGGTGCGGCTGACATGAAGCTCGGTCGGGCGGAGGATCATCACCCTTCCCTCCGCTTCCAGAGCGGTCAATTCCTCCAGCGTCCGGTTATAGAGGATATGCCTTGTCTCCATCGTGCGGAGAAGCCCCGCAAAATCGGGGTGCTTTTTGGCGACAAGAAAGGTCGTTTTGCTTTTTTCCTTCCGGTAATGTGCGGTTCTGGTGAGAATCACCACCGCCTTGTCGTGGGATTGCAGCGCCTCATTAACCGGTATCGGCGCGGCGATCCCGCCGTCTAAATAGGGCACGCCCCGCCGGTAGACCGGTCGTGACAGCCCGGGCAGCGAGGACGACGCCTGCAAAAGGCTCACCTGCTCTTTTTTCCGCAGCGGATAAAACTCCGCTTTTCCGGTGCAGCAGTTTGTCACTCCCACCATCAGCTTGGCGGGGTTCTCCCCAATCGCCCGCCAGTCAAGCGGATCGAGAATATCGGGTATGGTGTGAAAGATCATCTCCATGCCGAAGATCGATCCGGTTTTTAAGTAGCTTTTGATCGAGAGATACCGCGGATCGGAGAGATAGCGGGTGTTGACCCGATAATTTCTCCCCGCCTGTCCCGATAAAAAGGACATCGCCATACACGCCCCCGCCGAAACGCCATAGCAATTGGCAAACGAAAGCCCCTGCTTCAAAAACGCGTCCAGCACGCCGGCGGTATAAAGGCTCCGCATTCCGCCGCCCTCCAATACGAGGGCTATTTTGTTACGAGCAGCGCACACCAGCCGTCCTCCTCCTTTTCCTCCAAAAGCCGATAGCCGGCGTCAAATAGCGCATTCAAAATTTCCGGCTTCCGCTCGGTGATGATGCCGGAGAGCACGACCTTCCCGCCGGAAGCCAGATACCGCCCCATATCGGGGATCAGCCGCAAAATCACATCGGCTACAATGTTCGCGCAGATAAGATCATACTGCCCGCTCACCCGTTCGGTGAGATCGCCGCATACGGCGCGATACCGCTTTTCCACCCCCGAACGGGCGGCGTTTTCCCGCGATACCTCCACCGCCTTTTCGTCCAGATCGACGCCGACGGCGCTTTTCGCCCCCAACAAAAGTCCCGCGACCGACAGTATCCCGCTGCCGCAGCCGAGATCGAGCAGGGTGTCCCCCGCTTTGGTGATCTGCTCGAGCAGGGTGAGGCAAAGCCTTGTGGAAGCGTGCCCGCCGGTGCCAAACGCCATACCCGGGTCCAGCACCAAAACCGCCCGCCCGTTTTCGGTATAGGGCGGCGCGCCTTTTTCGGTCAGCTCCCAGCTCGGACAGATGACAAGCCTTTCTCCGATCTCGGTTTTATGGTAGTACCGCTTCCATTCGTTCGCCCAGTCCTCCTCCTGCACCGTTTGGCAGAAGATACGCGGGGTCGGGGTGATGGGAAGCCCCTTGATCCCCTCTCGAATTTGGAGCAGCGTTTCCCTCCCCTGCCCGTTTTTCGGCAGGTAAAAGGTCACGGTGGGAGGACACTCCGCCAGCGCATAGAGGCTGTCGTCCAGATAATCCCAGTGCTCCCCCTCGCCCGCCAGAAACGCGCCGATCTCCTTCGGGTCGCGGATCATCAGACCGGTGAGCCCCACCCCGATCAGATAATCGGACAAAATAGGCAGCCCCGCTTCGGTCGTTTCGATCTCACAGGCAAACCATTCGTTCATGCTTTTCGATACCTTTCGTAAAGTGTGGCGGGCGCCAATTGGGAAAGATAGACTCTGCTCCCCGCCTTGCTCCCGCAGAGCACAAAGGATTTTGGCAGCTCGGCGGTGATCGTTTTCACCCTGTTTTCCCGCTCGGCTTTTTTCAAAAACTCCCTTGTGTCCCCCGATACGGTGCACCGGTCCAGATCAAAAATCCCGATGATCTCCCGCTGTGGCACCGCGGTGTCCCCGCCGAGAAACAGATAGCCGGTTTTCATACCTCCAGCCTCCCCTCGGTCACACGAAATACCGTTTTGTTCTGCGCCATCAAGACGTGCGATATATCACAGCATGTGATAAACACCTGCATCTGCCGCAGCCGGTTGCAGATATACGCCTGCCGTTCCTCGTCCAGCTCGCTCATCACGTCGTCGAGCAGCATGACCGGCGGCTCCTTCAAAATCTGCTGGAGCAACAGTGCTTCCCCCAGCTTACAGCAAACGGCGGCGGAACGCTTTTGCCCCTGCGAGCCGTACAGCCGCGCCGGCACGCCGTCTATCTCCACCACCATATCGTCCCGATGGACGCCGATCATGGTGACCCCGTTTTTTCTGTCCTCCTCGGCGGAATCGGTGAGTGCTTCGAGATAGGCGTCCGCCGCTTCGGTATGGTATTCCTCCGGCAGGGTGTCCCCGAACACGGTGGAGTGATAGGACAAAGTAATCTGCTCCCGTTTCCCCGTCATGCCGCTATACAGCACCCCTGCCGTTTGGTTTAACTTTTTCACATAATCGTTTCGATAGCAGGTCAAAACCGTGCCCGCCCTTGCGATCTGCTGATCCCAAAGCGGAATGGTATCGGCAAGGCGCGGATTTTTCCAAAGCTCTTTGAGCAGCGCGTTTTTCTGCCCGATCAGCCTTTCATACTGGGTGAGATAGGCGCCGTAGCGCGGCTGGAGCGCCGAGATCGCCGTATCGAGAAAGCTCCGCCTTGCCTGCGGTCCGTCGGTAATCAGCGACAGGTGGCGGGGCGAAAACACCGTACAGCAAAAATCGGAGGTCTTTTCCTGCAGCGGCATTTTCACGCCGTTCTTCCGGTAGCTCCGCACGCCGGACAGAATCAGCTCCGCCTGCTGGGTGCGGCGGCTGTCGGTAAAGGTGAGGGTGAGCTTCGCCCACTCCCTGTCAAAGCCGATCATCTCGCTGTCCTTCGCGCCCCGAAAGCTCTTTCCCGACGAAAAGAGACCAATCGCTTCGAGCAAATTGGTCTTTCCCTGCGCGTTTTTTCCGTACAGAATATTCATCTGCGGATCGGCTGACAGCGTGATATGCCCGATATTCCGAAAGCCCTCCGCCGTCAGTGCTTCGACCCTCATCTTTTGCTTCCTCTCATTCTGCGGTGCAAAGATACTCGTTTCCCGCAAATGCCACCCGATCGCCGGCATAGAGCTTTCTGCCCCGCTCGGTGCAGATCACACCGTTGACCGAAACCCTGCCGGCGCGAATGACCTCCTTCGCTTCGCCGCCGGTGCCGACCGCACCGGCGAGCTTTAGAAGCTGATCCAGCCGAATCAGCTCGGTATGGATCAAAACCCTTTGTTCCATCACTCTTTGATTCGCCACGGCAGCACCAAAAACAGGAAGCTGTCCCCCTCCGGCGGAAGGACGCGGATCGGAGACACCGCGTCTTTCATCTCCAAAATCACCTCGTCGGTGTCGGCGGCGCGGAGCGCGTTATACATATACCGGTTGGAAAAACCGATGGTGAGATTGGGTCCGATCACCTCTGCCGGAATCACGTCGGAGATTTTGCCGATCGAGGTCGCACAGAAAAGGGAGATTTCCTCTGCCCTGAAATCGCAGCGGATATGGCTTTTCACCCGCTCGTTGATGACAATCGACGCGCGATCGATGCTCTGGCTGAAGAGTCTCTTCGACACCTTCACCCGTGTGACCGTCTCCCCGCTGATCGCCGCTTTGTAATCTAAAAATTTTCCCTCCAGCAGTCTCGAGATCACCACATACCCCGATATCATAAACTGCACATGGTTTTTTCCGACGATTACTTCGATCTCCTCGTCGTTGTCGTCTTTGAGCAGCTTGCTCACTTCGGAAAGGGTCTTGCCCGGCACCAAAAACTGGAATGTCTCGGCGGTTTCAACCGGCTCCTTCCGCATGGCAAGCTGATAGCCGTCCACCGATACCATTTTGAGCATACCGTCCCCGATATCGAACAGCGAACCGGTCAGCACCGGCATCGCCTCGCTCACCGCGACCGCGTACAACGTCTGCCCGATCATGTTTTTCAGCGTTCCCTGCGGAAGCTTGAACCGCTCGACCGATTCGATCTCGGGCAGAAGCGGAAATTCCTCCGGCGACATACTGTCGATTGCCATCTGGGTGGAGCCGCATTTCAAATGGGTCACCAGCTTCTCGTCGCTCTGGAAGGTCAAAATCTCCCCCGCTGCCTTCCTCAGAAAATCGGAAAACTTCCTGGCGTCCACCACAAGCTCCCCGTTTTCCTCCCCCGCGACCGGCAGCGTATACCGGATTCCAAGCTCCATATTATAGGCGCAAAGGGTCAGATCATTCCCCCTGCAGCGGAGCAGGATTCCCTCCAGCACCGGCAGCGTCGTTTTCGCGGCGACTGCCAGAGAAACGCCGTTTACCACTTCGCTCAGTTTCTTCAGTTCGCAGGTGAATTTCATTCTTCTGCCTCCTTGTGGTTTTTCACTTTTGCACAGCTGCTTCGTTTAATTTCGGTTTCCTTCGGAAACAATATATAGATAGATAAATAAATATAAATGATTATGATGATGAGGGCGGTGAAATTGTGAAAAGTTGGAATTTTTTCAGATACCGTGCCGGATCTCGTCGTTTTTGACCGGTGAAAAGGCGGTGGTGAAAATCTGAAAAAAGTTGAGAATATTTTTCGGGTGTGAAATTGTGGAAACATTGTGAAGTGGAAAGAAAAACTTTGTGGAAATCACATTGCCCGTATGTTTTTGATGATGTCCTCGATGATTTCGCGGTAATGGGCGTCCTCCTCCATCTTTTTGACCACCTGATCCCTTGCGTAGACCATGGAGGAATGATCCCTGCCGCTAAATTCCTTGCCGATCTCCTCAAAGGTCAGGTTGGTGATCTCTTTGATGATATAGATTGCCACCTGCCTTGCCTTCGAGATGGGCGCGGAGCGCTTCTGGCTGCGCATATCCTCCGGTTCCACCTGATAGGTGCGGGCGACCTCCTCGATGATCCGCTCCACCGTCATCGGGATTGGCTGGTCGTCCGAGAGAATATCCCGAATCACCGTCTGCGCCAGACGAATGGTGGGCGGCGAGCCGGTCAGCAGCTTGTGCGCCTGCAGCTTTTTCACGGCGCCCTCCATCTGCCTGATGTTGTTTTTCAGCCGGTTGGCAAGAAAGTCTGCCACATCGTCGGGAATATGTAGGTCCATCAGCTCCGCTTTCCGCTTGATGATCGCCACCCGTGTCTCATAGTCGGGAAGCTGAATATCGGACATCAGTCCGCTTTCAAAGCGGGATTTCACCCGTTCCTCCAGCGATTTCATGTCTTTGGGCGGACGGTCGGAGGTCAAAATGATCTGCTTGTTATTGAGGTAAAACTCATTGAACACTAGGAAAAATTCCTCCTGACAGCGTTCCTTTCCCGCCAGAAAGTGAACGTCGTCGATCATCAGAATATCGAGCGACAGGTATTTTTCCCGCACCTGGTCGATTGTTTTGTCCTGCAGGCTGTTGACAATGTCGGAGGTGAAGCTGTGTCCGGTGATCACCTGCACCCTCAGTTCGGGGTGTTTGATATGCACCTCGTTGTAGATCGCGTGGATCAGGTGAGTTTTCCCCAACCCGCTCGGTCCGTAGATAAAAAGAGGATTGTAGTTGCGGGTGACGTTGGTGCAGTTATCCGCCACCGCCTTGCAGGCGGCATAGGCAAGGTTGTTCGACGACCCGACGATAAAGGTCTCGAAGGTGTACTCATATTCCGAAGCCTCGTAGGAATCCTGCAGCATGCGGTTCATATGCTCTGGATTCCGGTCTTTGGGGGATTCCTCCAGCGCATTGGTGCAGATGATCTCCAGATGCGGACGAAAGCCCATCACCTCGGTGAACGCTTCTAAGAGAAGCCCGCGGTATTTCCCGTTCAACACATTATACTGAATGGTGGTGCGTACACAGATATACGCGGTGTCATGCTCAAATCTCAGCGGCTCGAAAACGTCCAGCCAGGTGATGTAGGCGATATTGGATACCTTTGACCGGCAATATTCCTTGACCAGAGAGACGATCTCCTCAAAGCTCTCCATATTTCCTCCTGTTTTTACACGATCTATTTTATTAAGAACGGGCATTCTGCCCGAGCATACTATCTTATGGAGCGTGGCGATTTCGCCACGCTTCGAGGGAAAAGTTGGGTTTTGCTGACGCCAGCGTCTTTGTCAAAACCTCCCTTGTCAAAGGGCGCTCTTGCCGAAGCGCGTTCTGTGAACGATGAAGCGAGGCAAGAGTGGCGCTGCGGTCAATTTTGCGCGAGCGTGACCGCGAGCAAAAGCAAAATTGGACACCGCAAGAGGAAAGGGACCGCGCTTTAGCGCGGTGGTGGGATTCCAAACCGCTTTTTTCTCTTGCGGTTCCCGACATCGGCTACGGCGGCAAAGCCCCCGATTTCCCCTTTTCGTCGCAAACCGGCTGGGCTTGTGCCAATTCTGACACCGCCTGCGCCGGTTTTCTCTCAGGGTGTCACTGCGGCGGTACACGCCCGCCTTCGTGACGGATTGCAAATGTTTCCGTTACGGATTGCTTTTTCGACAGACGGCTATTTATATTGTAACAGAAAATGGGGGCAATTTCAAGTTTTTTTCGGGGAGCGGTTATCCCAGCTTGTCGCCGTTTTCCGCCGGTCGGTCGGGGGAGATTAAGATCACGCCGTCCTTGCTGTAGGTGCCGAGTACCAGCACCTCCGAGAAAAAGTCTGCGATCTGGCGGGGCGGGAAATTCACCACCGCCAGAACCTGCTTTCCGATGAGCTCCTCCGGTCGGTAGAGATCGGTGATCTGGGCGGAGGAACGCTTTTCCCCGAGCTCGGCGCCAAAGTCGATGAACAGCTTGTAGGCGGGCTTTCTCGCCTTTGGGAAAGGCTCCGCCCGCAGCACGGTGCCGACCCTGATATCGAGCTTTTCAAAATCCGAAAAAACAGCCATGATTTTTTCACCTCTGTCTTTGTCAAAACCTCCCTTGTCAAAGGGCTTTGCCGCCGAAGCGCGCCCAGCGGGCGAAACAGCGAGGCGGGAATGGCGCTGCGGCACCCGCGGGGCACACAGTCATTTTGCGCGAGCGTGACCGCGAGCAAAAGCAAAATTGGACACCGCAAGAGGAAAGGGACCGCGCTTTAGCGCGGTGGTGGGATTCCAGAAGCACCGGCACGGTGAAAACCGCAAGTCTACAGCAGACGCAAAGTTTTCACTTGCTCGGTGAAAAA
>CANQKY010000070.1 GCA_947624575.1 uncultured Clostridia bacterium | reverse complement strand
ACGGGATAGTACGGCTCGTCCCCCGGCTTCCACTCGCTGCTGTATTCCCGGCTGATGACCGTCTTGGGCAAATCGTTCCCGTCGTCGTCCTTGCCAAACTGGAACCATTTGTGTTCGATGATCCGCGTCCACGGCGTCTCCCGGTCGGTGTAGTTCACGATTGCGTTGCCCTGATAGCTGGACTTATCCAGCGTTTCCGTCTCAAAGCGGACGGAGCGGTACTCCAACGGTCCAAAACAATAACCGAAGTATGCGTCGATAGGCCCAGTATACACCACGCGCTTCGCCAGTGCGTCCAACTCGGCCCGGTTCTCAAGATAATCCACACCCAGGCGCACTTCGACGCCGTCCAGCATGTTTTCGACCATCTTTGTATAACCGCCCATGGGAATGCCCTGATAAAGCGCATTAAAGTAGTTGTTGTCGAAGGTCAGGCGCACCGGCAGGCGCTTGATAATGAACGCAGGCAGGTCTTTGCACGCCCTGCCCCACTGCTTTTCTGTGTAACCCTTGATCAATTTTCCGTAGATGTCAGTGCCAACGAGAGAAATCGCCTGCTCCTCCAGGTTTTTCGGCTCTGTGATGCCTGCCGCTTTCCGCTGCTCTTCGATCATCGCCGCTGCCTGCTCCGGTGTTGTGACGCCCCACATTTTATTGAAGGTGTACATGTTGAAGGGCAGGGAGTACAGCTCGCCCTTGTAATTGGCGACGGTGCCCAGCGTAAAGCGATTGAATGAAGCAAACTGATTTACATAATCCCAGACCTGTTTATTATTGGTGTGGAAAATATGCGGCCCATACCGGTGGACATGGATACCCTCGACTTCTTTGGAATAGACGTTCCCCGCGATGTGCGAGCGCTTGTCGATCACCAGACACTTCTTTCCTACTTTCGTCATCCGCTCGGTAAAAGTTGTGCCGAATAAACCGGCGCCAACAATAAGCCAATCATATCTTTTACCCATATTTTTCCCCTCAAAGCTTGTAATTTCTATCGAATTATCTGGAAGCGCCAAAAACCAACCGCCGTTTGCGGGGTTGAACGAGTTCCAACGCTTCAAACTCACCGGCGTTGTAGAACAAGAAAAGAACAACGACAAAGTAACGCACAATGAGGGTATATGCATCTACCTGCCAAACAATCATGATGGCAAGCAGCCCTGCCAGCAATGCCATCGTACAATAGTTGTGCGAAGTCTTGTCAAAACGTTTTGCAGCACTAAACAGCCACCCAAGTAACGCTCCAAAGGCAACCAATCCACCCTCATAAATCACCTGCAAATAATAGCAATGTAAGTGGACGATCCATCTTGCCCCAAAGTGAGCTATGTATTCATTACCATCATGGATTCCTAGGCCAAAAAGCACGCTCATGCCTCTCAACTCTGGCCAAGCTTTCTGCCATAATTGAACCCTGTGTGAAAGGGTGATGTCTTTTTTCAAAACTAAAAAAAGTAGTGAAAATAGTTCGCTGTATTGAGTGAAAAGAAATTGAAGAAACAAAAATAGTCCAATCATTCCAACAATAATCAATCGCGCATTCCCGATTTTAGCTCTGATTGAATCAAACTTTGTAAGAACCATAAGCGAAAAGAAGGCAACCATTGCAATGACACATGTCGCCACATTTAGAGCAAATATAAACCACACCCCACTAAATACAACACTCCAGTCCCAAATCATTTTCCTTCCGTGATAGAGAAGAATTCGAAAAAGAGAAACGGTTACAGCAACCAGAATAATCGCGCACGCCACATTGTCATATCCCAAAAACCAGCAGTTCGTATATCCGATTGCGTGTTTAAACATTCCATTGGGATACATCATTTTGCTAAGTGTATTGATATTTACATAGAAACCCAAAATCATAGACAGCGAGCGAAGGAGAAGTTCTCGATCTATCTTCATACTCACTTGAAGAAACATGCCAAAGACGATGACATACGCACTGTCTTTTACCCAATCCATTATATTGGCGGAATTAATGCATGTGGAAAGCAATAGCATTGCCTCAAAAATCACGCTACCAAGCAGAAAGCCATTCAATTTAGGCCTTTGTATAAAATAGAGAAGCACAACGAATACTGTAGCAATGTATTTTGATATATAAAAAACGAAGTGTACTAGGCCTTGTGCTTGATAAATATAATCCGGTTCTACAAGCGCTGCTATCACAAAGATAGAAAACAGCGTCCATCCCCATCTCTTTGCAATGGGAAGCGTTCTTTTCTTGCAAGTTTTTTGACCAACAGTAACTGTTTCGTAAGCCATTTTATTCTATCTCCTGCTAGGTCTTGTGACGTATACCGCTTTGATTTTTTAATCTTGCCATATTTTCTATAAAATATGGGTTTTTCTCCATTCCCAGGATTGCAAAATAGCAAAGCACCGAAATTGGAATCGCAATACACATTTCGACTACACAATGAGTGGAAATGTTCCTTGCTAAAAGCACGATTATCGGTATTGGCATGGCCGCAATCCAATATTGATAATAATGCCTGAAGATTTTCTTTCGGTCATAAAACTTCCCAATATTCTTAAAGCACACTGCAGTCACCGCTCCTTCAGCCAAAACGGTTGCCACCGCTGCGCCGTTTTCAGCATAGCGCGGGATCAACAGCATATTGCATGTAAAGTTCGTGATAGCACCAATCATGGTCGATAGCAGTATCAACCGTTCTCTGCCCATAGGCACAAATATCTGCAGATTGACCACCACGCTGAAAGGGATGATCACCACAATCGGGGTCAAAATGCGCATCGTCAGCCCAGCCGAAGCAAAGCTGCTGCCGCTGAACAGCAAGATGATCTCATCGCTGAGCATGAAAAGGCCCATACAGGCTGGCACCGAAAACATAAACATGTAGTTGAAAGCTTTGTTCACAAGGGTGCGAAGTTGTTCTATTTTATTCTGTGCTATAAAATAGGACAGCCGTGGAATCAACGTAGCGCCGGTCGCCGTGATCAGGGAATTGACCATCTTGTTGACTTTGACCGCAGCCGTATACCGGCCCACCGCCGCATCGCCCTGTAAAAAGCCAAGCATGGTACTGTCTAGAACCGTATATAGTTCAATGGAAACCGCCATCGCAAACAGCCACAAAAGAGGCTTCAGATGCTTCTTGATCTCATAATACGGATATCGCCGGAAACGAATAAATTTGCGGGCATTGACAAAATTCAATACATATGGGCCGGATGATGCCACCAAAAGTATGACCGCATAAGTCAACACGTCATCTGCATTACGGACAAACAGGAGCAGCCCTGCAAGGGAAATGAATTGAAACAGAATGGAACGCAACGCAATGTATCGGTATTCTTCAATGGCCTGATAGAGCCATTCCATACCCATGCCCTGCAAAACAATCGCTACACTGCTGATTAGCAGTAGTGGGGCATACCCTTGTAGACCTGGCACGAATACCATCGCGGCCAGCATTAAAAAGTAGGCAGCTAAGGTGGTAACAGCATTGATGAGCAGCATCTCCTGCGAGAATCGGCTCAATCCCTCCTGATCATCACGAAGTTTGGCAGCCTCACGCGTGCCGTAGTAGTTCATGCCCAGCATGGCCAGCATAATAAAATAGGAAACAATGGAACGCGCAAAGGTGACCCGCCCCACGCCGCTATCGCCAAGTATTCGTGCCGCATAAGCGAATGAAGCAACAGGAAAAATCACGCTGGACAGAACTTTCAGGCCATTAAATATACCGTTTTTGACAAGAGATGTTTTTGTTGTCATGCTTCACTGACCTTTTAGTTTTTCCTTGCCAAGGCAAAGCAATCGCGTCGGCCATATCCACGGCAGGCGCAGGACATAGCGCAAGATATTTTGACGCCATGTAAACTTCTTGGAGCCGCTTGCCCAAATAGCACGCTTTACAGTTGGCATGTTTTTAAATTGATTCAGCTCTTGTTTTATTATTTTATTATCTTTTGTGTTGTTCGGATGAAAAAAGTAACACTGCATAATTTGCGAGACAAAGACCATCGTTCTTGCATCCAATGCTTCTTGAAGAATTTCCTCTTCAGGCCAGCTGTTGACAAAGCTCTTCAGCCGAGGCAAAAACACCTCGGCCATATGTGGCCAATTTGGATTATACCTATGGAGCGAAGACGTCTTGATTCCTTGTCGATAGTGGTAGCCGATATAGTAAGTAGAGAAAAAACTGGCTGCTTTTTCTATTGCATTCAGGCAAAACAGGATATCCTCATTGGGATGTAGTTCTGTGTTAAAAAAAATTCCGTTTTGTTTCAGAAATGCCGTGCGGAATAGTTTATTCCAAGGCATTGCGATCGTCCCGTTGTATTGAGGATTACCAGTTAGAAACCAAGGTGCCAAAGTTTTGGCATATAAACTTAGTTTTTTGTTTTCTTTCCAATCAGCAGTATCGTTTTCAAGAGCATATACTCGCTTGCTTTTTGTTGGGAATTCCAGAATATAACCACCGGAGAAAACAATGTCCGTCATCGCATCGGGAACAACAGCCAACATATTCTCAACAAAATCATATTCCAACCAGTCATCAGAATCTACAAACATGATCCACATGCCTGTAGCAGTCGCGATCCCATCATTGCGCGCCGCGCTTACACCAGCATTTTGTTTGTGAAGCACTATAATTCGTTTATCTTTTTTTGCATATTCATCGCAAATCGCGCCACAGTGATCGGGAGAACCGTCGTCCACCGCAATGATCTCCATGTTTTGATAGGTCTGATTGACTACGCTATCCAAGCATTGACGCAGATACGACTCGACTTTGTACACAGGGATTACGATGGTTATTTTTGCACCCGTTTGCTCTCTCATACCGCTCCACCTCCGCACACAAAGCCAGCGTATTCAGTGAAGTCTCCCTCTTTGCTATGAGAGCAAAACAGTATGCAAGCGTTACGCGCTACACCCCCCCCCGATTTGCAAAACCCAACTTTTCGTTTAGATTGTCTTTTAGTCTATGCAGTACATGGTACAAATATAATAGGATTGCATTATGATGCCTGCTCAAGGTAATGACTTTGTTTCTTAATCCCATTTTCTTGCGATCAACACGTTCAAAAGCCGAATATATCGGTTCTATTTTTAAAACATGACTGACATATTTCAGCTCTTCAAGTAGGGATTTGTTCCCATTTTCATCAAAAAAGCATCGGTTCGCACATAGACAGGTGTTATCCACGATTCGTGCGTCAAGTGCTCGATAATAGTCTTCTTTTAAACCGTAGAGCTCGCCAATTCTTTTCATTTCGCGATAAATCTCCAAATCAATCTCTACCCTATCTGGAGTAAATTTATGTCCGATGGAAGCTTGATTCATGCGATAATGATAGAACGGTTTTGGAATATACCCAATTCTATTCGCGAACTGAAATGCATGTAACGCAAAGATAACATCCTCGTTCGCTTTAACATTCGTCGCAAAGCGTAAGCCGTTCTTTAAAATCAGTTCTGACCGGAAGAGCTTGTCCCAAGGGAACCCTTGGCTCCACGCAGTCGAGATGGGAGAGTAATACCGATTCAACGCGGAGAGCTGCATTCCGAAAACCAGTGCGCAATCATCTGAAACGAAGCTTTCCGGGAAAGCATAAACTCGCCTGCTTCCAATGTTCGGGTCTTCCTTAATCAGGTCATACATTAGAATATCAACATCTTCAGCTTGTGCTGTGCATAAAGCTTCCTCACAGAGGTTCGGTTCCAACCAGTCGTCTGAATCCACAAACAAAATCCAATCGCCGGTTGTTATTTCAAGAGCATCGTTTCTGGCAGCAGAAAGCCCTTCGTTTGGTTTATGGATCACTCGCACTCGTGGGTCTTTCGCTGCGTATTCATCACATACCTCGCCACAGCGATCGGGAGAACCGTCATCAATCAGAATAATCTCCAAATTCCTATACGTCTGATTGACAACACTGTCCAGACATTGGCGTAAATACTTCTCCACCTTATAGATTGGAACAATAATTGAAATTACGGATTCCATGTAACATTCTTCTCCTTATTTCATTACACATTACAAGTTTTCCGATATATCATGCGGAAAGACCGATATGATGTTCGGCCGTCTCTCTTCCACAGGAGATAACGTCATGTAATCTCTGTTCGCGTCTTCCACGGGTAAAAAACCATTTTCTGCCTCGCGGGCCCATGATTTTATCCTCTCGTTACCGAAGGTCGAGCATCCGTCTCCTTCACTGCTCTTCAGTTTCAATCAACCGGAAAACATGGCTTCCTCTGCGCTTATCCAAAGACGGCAATTTCATGTAATCCCCATAAATCTGTTTCAAGATTTCGCTGCTTTTGACGGGGAGGCTGACTTTCAATCCTTCAAATACACCTTCTTTCCCGTCACCGTACCACGCAAAAGGCACGATCTCCTTTCCCCAGTATGCACTGGGATAAATCATCACGTATCCATTTTCAGTTCGCGGATAGTGGCTCAGGAACCGTTCCAGTTTCTCCATTCGTTTTTCAAAGGAAATGAACTTTTCCGGATGGGCCCCTTTGACCAGCGCAATGGTTATCCTTCGCATCAATGTCCGGTTCTTCCAATAATGCGTACCAATAATATGCGGAGCGGAAATACGGGTCATCGCTTTATAGTACTTTAGCTGAAAGCACCATTTTTTCTGAGTATATCGTCCTCGCGGGAGGTACACTAGTTGCATAATATCGATCCATACATGTGTTTTTATGCCTGAAATATCAATGATTTCTATATCGTTCCGATATATACGAGTCTGATCCGGTACCCACGCCCATCTGCGCTCGTTTGAATACGCAGCATCCATGTACATGAATCCCGGGAGTTCTTCTTTCGCGTAGCGCTGAAAGACTTTCATATTATCAGCATCCATGGCGATGTCAACATCGTCATCCCACGGAATAAAGCCATTGTGGCGCACTGCGCCGAGCAAAGTACCTTCTACCAAATAATACTGGATCTGATGCCTTTTGCATATTTCTGTTACCGCCACAAGGATTTCCTTTAACGCGCAATGTACTTTTTCAAGCGATTGTCGGCCGAGCGTATGTGAGATCTGACTTTTTCTTCCCTCTTTCATGCTGTAGCCCTCCCATAAACAAGGGCATCCTGCAGCATCAGAGTTGGGAAGAGTGCATAAATACCATTACGAGTTAGTTTGCCCCCCCCCCCGACTGTTTTCGGAGGATCGATAAAGCGTGATGGGGTGCTTCTGCTTGGCGCCTTCCTTGGGCGGGTGCTGCCAATCACCGTAAAGCTGCTGCAAAATCTTCTGCGGATTTGCGGGGCATGGCATTTCCGTATCCTCAAAGGCCAGCATCTGCGCAGGTTCATAGCACGCCTTGGGAACCATCTCGTTAAACCTGTAGTCGCTCCAGAATACGCCTACGACCTTCGCCGTTTCGTAAGGGTACTTCTGCAACGTGCGGTCAAGTCGCCCATACCATTTTTTCGTGTTCAGGATTCTGTCTAGATGAAGCGCCTTCCCGATCCTAATTAGCGCATCCTCCAGCGGCGGGCGTTTCATAAACGTGCGGATGTTGCTCACTTGTGACAGCTTGGTGATTGCCTTGATCGCCAGCAACTGAGCCTTATACAGCTTATACCGTATTTTTCCTTCCGGCACGCCGTCGATGGGGAATATATCGATGTTGATGTCCTCGATTTCTTCCCTGTCGTAGAAGTTCGTCTTTAACTGCGCTTTGCGGCTATACAGGCGAATGCCATACTGAATGTCTTTTGCCTTGGAATCCATTGTCTTATAATAACGGCTGTACATTCCTTGCGGCAGCCCGCCTTCCAAGATGCCTGCCAGCTTTTCAAAATCCTTCCTCGGCATACCAATATCAATATCGTCGTCCCACGGAATAAAACCCGCGTGGCGAACCAAACCCAGCAATGTGCCATCTATTGGGAAATAGCGTAGCGCATTCTTTTTGCAGATCATCTGATATTGTTTGAGCACATCCAACAGTTCAGCATGAAGCTCCCTCAGATTATCCATCTGGTCAATCCTCCATTAAATTTTTGTCGGTCATTCTTCAGAATCTTAATGTTATAGCAACAAGTTTTGCATTTGTCCACCCCCTTGTCAACAGCCAAAATGTCCCGTAAGCACCCAGCACTGGCTTGATAGAGAATCCAACTTCACTAATCAGAATAGGAAAGATGCTCAGTGTTGCATGCAATCCTTTGTTTAATCGTTGCAGAAAGAAAATAACGCAAATAGATGCCGTACGAATATATTGAAATCGAGGAAATCCCTTTGCTTTTTGCTATTTGTTGCAACGTCGCGTTCCACTGCGCTAATGAAAACAGCTCCAAAGAATACAGGGCAGTATAAAATTATCTGTCGATTCTTCTGTACCGATCCATCACGCGCTGCAATTTATATAACCCCTGCGCTGACTCCACTGAAAAACGTAATGCTCCATATCACAACTCTCATTGTCAAGAATAGTTGGAACGTATCTTTCAGCTAAATTGTAAAACACAGAGGGGGGCAATTGGAATAAGTACAATGATCTTCATATCCGATCTGTTATTGCATGTAGACAACGCAACCGATAATCAAAATAGTACAATCAACGCCCACCGTATCATCTTTTCATCAACACGTTTAACAAATGCGCGAAGCATTGGTGTCAGCAGGTATAAGCTGATCAGCATATGCACATACCAGATATGCGCCCAGCTTTATCCTTCGATGAGTTTCTAGCAGTAAACAGCATCGACATCGGCATAGTCATTAGCTCCTTTACGACAAGAGTTTCAATCAAACAATACACGTATCCGAATTTCAGAAAAACAGCAACAATCTGTAGCACCTATTTTCTGATTCTGATAAGCAGCATTTCCTTATCCGGGCTCAAAAGCAGGAAGCAAGAAATCATGACAAAGCCAGAAACGGCCGAGCGTACCAGCATTTGGACTGTGACGCTATCCAATAAGCACCAGCAACCAGTTGTCCCATTCTATGAGTTTTCTATATACCAAGCGCGCATGACATGAAGCAGCACAATTGCCAGCGCTGCAAAGACTCGAATGGATATAACCAGCCGTATTTCTGTCCGGCGTTGGTCATGTGTTTCGCAAATACCGTTCCATTAATCCGACGTCCACATTTCGCTTGTTACGGTGCCTTATTCGAAAATGCCCTCCCGCAGTTATAAAGAACCATGATCCTAAAGAAGATCATCCCCTCCGGAATAAATAATGCTTTATCCGGGAGAATGCCTTAAGCGAACGTTTCAAATCCTCCGGATCTTTTATCCCCATCCATAATCTATGAAGGATGTAAGATGGACGCAGATAATACTTTTTTCTGGCGTAATCGCAAAAGCTTGTCAATTCCTCAGTCGAAAGCTCCGGCAAATTCAAGACAGTATTATGGTCGCCATTCTCTTTATCATAATTGTCGAAATCGCCTTGCAAATAATGATTGGATTTTGCCCATTCATATGCTTCGGTTCCCGGATACGGTATAAGCGGGAAGAACTGCGCCGTGTCGGTATTCAGTTCCAACGCCAGCTTTAAGGTCTCTTGCATCGTTTCTTTTGTTTCACCCATATTGCCTACCATGTAGCAAGCATGAATGAGCAGGCCAGCTTTCTTTGCGTTTTTTATGTACGGCTTATACTGTTCAATTCTAGTACCTTTTTTTATGTTATTCAGAATCTGCTGGTTCCCGCTTTCAATTCCGGGTATGATTAGCCTGCATCCGGCTTTTTTCATCAGCTTCATCAATTCCAGATCTGTTGTATTGACCCGTGCATTGCACAGCCATTTGAGCCTTTTGTTCAATCCTTTTTCGATCAACAACGAACAGATTTCTTCCACTCGCTTTTTACTTGCAGTAAACGTATCGTCCTCTATCACGACTTCCTTCACGTCCGGGAAGTTTTCTGCAATATATGTAAATTCTTCAACCACATTTTGCGGGCTACGAAGGCGATATTTATGCCCGTGCATTACCTGCGGATAGACGCAGTAATTGCACTGGAAAGGGCATCCACGCCCCGTAAAAATCTGGATTTCCGGATAGGTAGATGGAGAAAAGAAATAATCCCTTTCATTCAAGTATTTCTTTATAAAAGCAGCGGCGAATGGAATGTCATCTAAATCCTCGATAAACGGCATATTCGGATTCTCTAAGATTTTATCATTTACCCTATACGTCAGCCCCTTAACCGTATCAAGGCTTTTATGATCTCGGATCGCTATTGCCAAATCACGCACAATATAATCAAATTCATGCCGCGCCACCCCATCAAGCGACTCACTAAGCATAAGCGTTTCTTCGGGCAGCGCAGACACATGCGTCCCTACAAGAAGAATAAATGCCTCTGGGAACAATTCTTTGATCCCTTCTGCAAATTTAATGTCCGAGTAGATGGAGGGCGTACTGGTATCAAGAACGAAAAGCTGTGCATCCCTTCCTTTTTCAGATATGATATGATAGCTCTCTTCACTGCCTAACTGATTTGCCGGAGCATCTAAGAACTCAATGTCAAAGCCTTCCTTTTCCGTCACTGCGGCTGCATAGATAAGCCATAGCGGATAGTAAACCGTTTTACTCTTTGTGACAGCCGGGCTTCTCTGCTCTCTGGAAAACTTCCCATATTGTTCTTTAAAAGGCGGATTAACAAAAAATACCTTCATAACTATCTCCTTATCTGCTTTGTCTCAGCCTATAAAACATCTCCGGGTGCATCGTCCGGATTTTATAGACTGCATAGGTGCTAGCATAGATTAAATATTTGCATTTTAACTGGTACAATAGACGCATTTGCTTCATCTTCCATGATTTAGGCCTGCAATACTTGACGGCAGTTTTCGTGTCTTCATCATTAAGAATCTTTATTATCTCGCCAATAATCTTCTTGCCAGTCATATCTTTGCTGTGAAAAGTATTCTCAACCGTCCCTACAAGTCTGTCAAAATGTTCCCTGCATACATATTCTTTTGCCTCCGTGTTCCATATTTCCATCTTCTCGAAAAACTCTATCAGTTTGTGGAACTCCTCTTTTCTTATTGCTAACATCTCAGAACGGTATTTCCCTGTCGCGGCCGCTTCATTTTCACGAAAATAGTGGTAAAAGCATGATTCTATAACCGCCACGCTTGTTGTGTGCTGAATATAATCCCTGATAAAATCTCTGTCCTCATTGAATACCTTACCGACAGGGAATCTTATCCTATACTCGTCGATTATCCCCCGGCAAAACAATTTGTTCCACACATTATACATAAGGGAAGAATCCCATAGGCAAACCATGTTTTTCCGGATTTCCTCTCTACTTTTAAGCGCCTTTGCAGATGTCTTTTGCGGAATTGCTTCCAAGCTTCCATTTCGGTTCGGTATATCATAAAAGTATCCAGATATCACTAATTCGGCTTCATGCTTGACAGCGCTGTCCACCATACAGCGCAACATCCCCGTTTCTGCATAATCATCCGCATCCGCAAAAAACAGGTATGCCCCTTTTGCTTTCTCAATCCCATAATTCCTTGCAGATGATACTCCTGCGTTTTTCTGATGATAGCACGCTACAATATCATATTCCCACGCAAGCGCTTCACACAGTTTCGCTGTTTCAGACTCAGATCCATCATCAACAATGATGATTTCTTTGTCTTTGTATGTCTGATTAGCCAAACTCTCAACGCATTTTCGCAATCGGTTTCCCGTGTTGTAGACTGGGATAATGATTGAAACCAGTTCCATTTCATTTAAACCTCGAAAATGAGTCTTGCTTCTGATGCCATCCCCACGCATGCTCAACTATCGTCTCAATCTCCGCATACTCAGGTTCCCACCCGAGCACCCTCTTCGCCTTCTCGCTCGCCCCTACCAGCACCGCCGGGTCGCCGGGCCTGCGACCCGCCAGCGTCACCTTGAACTCCCGGCCCGTCACCTTCTTCACGGCCTCGATCACTTCCAGCACGCTCGTCCCGCGCTCGTTGCCAAGGTTGAAGAAATCCGTCTCGCCGCCGTTTTGCAG
>CANQKY010000069.1 GCA_947624575.1 uncultured Clostridia bacterium | reverse complement strand
AAGGCGGTGTTCCGCTCCTGGAACAACCCGCGCGCGATCTACTATCGCAGAATGAACGACATTCCCGGCTCCTGGGGCACGGCGGTCAACGTGCAGCAGATGGTGTTCGGCAATACCGGCGACACCTCCGGTACCGGCGTGGCGTTCACCAGAAATCCGGCGACCGGCGAGAAGAAGCTGTTCGGCGAGTTCTTGATGAACGCGCAGGGCGAAGATGTGGTGGCGGGCGTCCGCACACCGCAGACCATCGACCAGCTCAAGGACGTCATGCCGGAGTGCTATGAGCAGTTCGTGCAGATCTGCAACAAGCTCGAAAGCCATTACCGCGATATGCAGGATATGGAGTTCACCATCGAGGACAAGAAGCTGTTCATGCTCCAGACCAGAAACGGCAAGCGGACGGCTGCGGCGGCTTTGAAGATCGCCTGCGACCTGGTGGACGAGGGTATGATCTCGGAGAAGGAAGCCGTTTTGATGATCGACCCGAAGCAGCTTGACGCATTGCTCCACCCGCAGTTTGACGCCGACGCGCTCAAAGCGGCGACCCCGATTGCCAGCGCACTGGCGGCGTCGCCGGGCGCTGCCTGCGGTAAGATCGTGTTTACCGCCGAGGACGCCGTGAAGCAGGGCGAGCAGGGCGAAAAGGTTGTGCTGGTTCGTCTGGAGACCTCGCCGGAGGACATCGAGGGTATGCACTATGCACAGGGCATTCTGACCGTGCGCGGCGGCATGACCTCTCACGCGGCGGTGGTCGCGCGCGGCATGGGTACCTGCTGCGTGTCGGGTTGCGGCGAGATCAAGATCAACGAGGCTGCCAAGGAATTTGAGCTTGCCGGCAAGGTCTATCATGAGGGCGATTACATCTCGCTCGACGGTACCACCGGCAACATCTACGGCGAAGCGATCCCGACCGTGGACGCTTCGATCGGCGGCGAGTTCGGCAGGATCATGGATTGGGCGGACAAATACCGCAAGCTGCAGGTCCGCACCAATGCCGATACGCCGACGGACGCCAAGCAGGCGGCGAAGTTCGGCGCCGAGGGCATCGGTCTCTGCCGTACCGAGCATATGTTCTTTGATCCCGACCGGATCGCGGCGATCCGCGAGATGATCTGCTCCGATACCGTGGAGCAGCGGGAGACTGCTCTGGCAAAGCTGGAGCCGATGCAGCAGGGCGACTTTGAGGAGCTGTATGTGGCGATGGAAGGCAAGCCGGTCACGATCCGCTTTTTGGATCCGCCGCTGCATGAGTTTGTGCCGACCGAGGAGAAGGACATCGAGCTGCTGGCAAAAACGCAGGGTAAGTCGGTGGCGGATATCAAGGCGATCATCGCTTCGCTCCATGAGTTCAACCCGATGATGGGTCACCGCGGCTGCCGTCTGGCTGTCACCTATCCTGAGATTGCGGCTATGCAGACCCGTGCGGTCATCAAGGCGGCGCTCAATGTGAACAAGGCGCACCCCGATTGGAATGTGGTGCCCGAGATCATGATCCCGCTGGTCGGTGAGCGCGCCGAGCTGAAGTATGTCAAGAGCGTTGTCACCGCCACCGCCGATCAGCTGATCGCGGACGCCGGCGTCAAGATGGTCTATAAGGTCGGCACCATGATCGAGATTCCGCGTGCGGCTCTGACCGCCGACGAGATCGCCAAGGAAGCCGAGTTCTTCAGCTTCGGCACCAACGATCTGACTCAGATGACCTTCGGCTTCAGCCGTGACGACGCGGGCAAGTTCCTCGACGCGTACTATGATAAGAAGATCTACGAGTCCGATCCGTTTGCCAAGCTGGATCAGGTCGGCGTAGGCAAGCTGGTCAAGATGGCGGCGACTCTCGGTCGTGAGACCCGTCCCGACATCAAGCTCGGTATCTGCGGTGAGCATGGCGGCGACCCCTCCACAGTGGAGTTCTGCCATAAGGTTGGGCTCAACTATGTGTCCTGCTCCCCGTTCCGTGTGCCGATCGCCCGCCTCGCCGCCGCCCAGGCAGCAATCAAGGACGAATAAGCGCGCTTTCCCAAGGAAAAAATCCACCCGTGAAACGGGTGGATTTTTTTGTCCGTATTGCGGGATTTATACCGCCAATTGGAGGATACCGAATAAAAGCAGGTGCGCCGGATAAAAGACATAGAAAAACCACTTATGGAACGGCGCCTTGCTGCCGCTTTCGCCGTTATAGAAATGCAAAAGCAGCGGAACCAGAAACACGCCGCATTGAAAGAGTACCGTCAGGCGAATGCCCTGTGCGAGCATATGAAGAATGCCGATGGCGGAAAAGAATCCCCATTTCAGCTTGGGGTCGTCGCGGAAGCAGAAGAAGGTAAGCGCAAAGAGAATATTATAGTAAGACCAGTCCCCGTATTGGGCGAGAAAGCACAGGGGAACAAGCAGCAGGATTCGGCACCAGACCGGAAGTGACCGCCGATCCCAGACCCAGAGGGCGATCAGGCTCAAAAACAGGGTGTGGAGCACCCCGAACACCGGCAGGAGCACCACCGTCCGCCCGCCCCAAGTAAAAAGGCTTATACCGATGGCAGGTAGTTGCTCCGCCGGACAGAGGAAAACGGGCAGCCTGCCGTACTCAAAAAAGCAAAAGGGCGCCCATGAGAGCAGGGCAAAGAAGAACAGCCGCAGCGCGTATCGCTTGACGCTGCGGGTGTGCCGATACCCTTCCGCCAGAAAAAATGCCATGGTCGGTCCGGTCAGCCGCCCGACAAAGTGCATCAGCTGTCCCGCAACCGAAGCGAGCGGGACAAACGCCCAGGCGATATGGTCGATCACCATGGCGGCGATGACGATATATTTGATTTGGTTTCGGTTCATAGCACCTTTACATGATCGAGCTTTTCCATGTCCGCCGCGCGAATTTCAAAATCGGTGTCCATGTTTTCCCGCAGACGCTGCGGGTGGATCGACTTCGGGATCACGATTGCGCCCTTTTGCAGGCAGTAGCGGATCGAAAGCTGTGCCACGCTGACCCGATAATCCGCCGCCATTTCCTTGAGTTCGGCGCAGCGGAACACGGCGCCGGTCGCAAGGGGCGAGTATGCTTCGATCCGAATATCCTGCGCTTTGCAGAAGTCCACCGTCTCCTGCTGCGGTCGCCCCGGAAAGAGCGAAAACTGATCGACCATCGGTCGGATCGGCGCTGCGGCAAGGGGGAGGAAATCCTTCGGCTTAAAATTGGAAACCCCGATCGCCCGCGCCTTGCCCGCTTTGTAGTCCTCCTGCATGGCGCGCCAGCACGCCGCGTTCCCCTCGGAGCAGTCCTTCTCAGGATTGCCCCACGGCCACGGCGCGTGGATCAGGTAGAGATCAACATAATCGACCCCCAGTCGGGCAAGGGATTCGGTCAGGCACCGCTTTGCAATGTCGTACCCCTTCTGCTCCGCCGGCAGTTTGGTGGTGAGGAAGATTTCCCGACGGGGAATCCCGCTTTCTCGGATCGCCTCGCCGACCGCTTCCTCGTTTTGATAGACCGCCGCCGTGTCGATATGGCGGTATCCCAGCCGCAATGCGGTGAGGACCGCTTCCTTTGCGTCGGCGGGCTTCATCTGCCATGTACCCAGCCCCAGCTGCGGAACGGTGACTCCGTTATATAGGGTAATCGTGTTCATAATTCCGTACTCCTTTCCGGTGATGAAAAGAGCAGAGCGTTCACGCTCTGCTCAGTCTGTTGAAAAAGCAATCAGTAACGAAAATATTTTTCATTCGTCACGGAGGCGGGCGTGTACCGCCGTAGTGACACCCTGAGAGAAAACCGGTGCAGGCGGTGTCAGAATAGGTACTAAGCCAAGCCGGTTTTCGACGAAAAGGGGGAATCGGGGGCTTTCCCGCCGAAACGCGCCCTGTGGGCGGAACAGTAAGGCGGGAATGGCGCTGCGGCACCCGCAGGGCACACGATCAATTTTGCGCGAGCGTCACCGCGAGCAAAAGCAAAATTGACCGCAAGAGGAAAAAGCGGTTTTGAATCCCACCACCGCGCTTTAAGCGCGGTCCCCCTCCCTTTGACAAGGGAGGTTTTGACAAAGACGACAGCTTTCGTGTAAACCCAGTTTGTCCCTCGAAAGCGTGGCGATTTGATCGCCACGCTCAGCAGAGCGTTCACGCTCTGCTCTTTATCTTTTAATGCGATGTGCAGTAGCCCGGCACATTCCCCCGACGGTAGTAGCCCACTGCCGTCGAGCCGCACCGGCTGGTGGCGAGCTTCCCGCTGGAGGTGCAGTAGCTGCGCTGCACCATGTCGTCGCTGTAGGTGAAGTCCTTGGTGACAGGGTCCTCCAGCTCCTCTAAGATCGAGGGCATTGCCCGTCCCCAAATCTGCGCGGCGGAGTAGTACCGGCCGCTGTTGAGCCGCACCGGCTTGCCGGCGGAATCCCGCACGGTCGAGCCGATCCAGGTCCCCGCGACCAGGTCGGGCGTGCAGCCCACGAAGGTCCAGGCTTCGTCCGCGTCCGATGTACCGGTCTTGCCCGCGACAGTGGTATTGGAAAGACGGGCGGCAGTACCGGTACCACGCTGCACCACCGACTGCATCATTTTGTTGACGACCGAGGCGGTGTCCGCCGAGATCGCCTGAATATTGTCCGCATCGGTGTTCTCGAGCAGCACATTGCCGAGGGAGTCCTCCACCCGATAATAGGTGTAGGGGCGGTGATACACGCCGCCGCTGCCGAATATCTCATAGGCGGCAGTCAGCTCATGGAGGTGAATGCCGTTTGTCAGGTTGCCGATCGCAAGTCCGATATTCCCCACATCAGTGTTGGGGGTGGAGGTGTCCTCCACCAGCGTGGTCAGCCCGAGGTTATCCCGCAGGAAGGTGATGACATTTCCGGTGGTCAGCATATTTTGCAGGAAAACCGGAATGGTGTTGTAGGACTGAGTGATCGCGGTGAGCATGCTCACATTCCCGTGATAGGTGCCGTCATAGTTTTTGGGCCAGTCGCGCATTCTGCCGTCCTCGTCGGCGAGCTTGGTGAACGCCTTGTCCTGCATCACGGTGGAGTAGGTGATAAGGTTCTTCTCAATGGCGGGGGCGTAGGCGGCAATCGGCTTCATGCTGGAGCCGGGGTTTAAGTTTTCCATCGTCGCCTGATTCCAGACCCGATTTTCGGTCTTTTCGCCGATCTCGCTGACCATGCCGCGGATTGCGCCGGAGTAATCCATGACCACCATGCAGGAGGTGATGTTGTCGGACGAGCCGCTTCCGAAGTTGCGGGGATTGCTGTAATATTTCTCCAGCGCCGTCTGCATGCCCTCCGATTCGGTGGTGTAGATTTTCAGTCCGCCGTTAGCCAGCAGGTCCTCCGCTTCCTCCTTGGTGTAATCGAGCTTTCGGGTCAGATCGTTGCTCACCTCGTTGAGCACCTGATCCACAAAGTAGCTGTATGTTTTTTCCGAGGTCTCGGTCCTGCCGGTGTTGATGTCGAGCTTCAGCGTTTCGCCGATCGCCTCGTTATACTCCTCCGCCGAGATCACGCCCATTTCCTGCATGACCGGAATGGTGTAGTGGTTCCGACGGGTGGCGTTTTCCTCCGGTCCGTCCAGCGGATTGCAGTAGGACGGAGTCTGCGCGGTGGCGGCCAATGCCGCCGCCTCGGCGATCGACAGGCGGGAAACATCCTTATTGAAATAGAACTTGGCGGCCGCCTGCACACCGGTACACTGATTGCCGAGATACACCTCGTTGAGGTAGCCCTCTAAAATATCGTCCTTGCTGTACCGCTTTTCGAGATTCATCGCCCGGAAAATCTCTTGCACCTTCCGGTCGATGGTCGTGTCGTTGTCGCCGGTGACGGTCTTAATGAGCTGCTGGGTGATGGTGGAGCCGCCCTGCTCGGTGCTGTAAAAGTGGAGGAACAGGTTGGCAAACGCCAGAAAGGTGCGCTTGAAGTCCACGCCGTTATGCTCGTAGAACCGTTTGTCCTCGGTGCAGATAAAGGCGTACTGCACCTCCTCGGGAATTTGATCCAGCGGAACAAACTCCCTCCGGTTGGTGGGGATCAGCTCCTGCAAAACGGTCAGGCTGTCCGTATCGGCATCGCCGCCATCGGTGATGGACGCAAGATCCTCCCCGCCGGCATATAATACGGTGGAAAAGTTGCTCTGGCGCTCGGACAGGTCGATGCCGGAACTGGGGTCAATGAACTTGATGACATAGACCGTCAGCGCGGTGGCAACGATGCTGCCGGTGATGACGCAGATCAAAAAAAGCGAGATCAGCACCTTGCCGAGGACGGCAAAGGTTTTTTTCGCGATACGGCCGGCGCCCGACTTGTGATTTTGTCTGGCACGGCGGTATGCGGCGCTTCTTGATGACATATCATCTTCCTCCTTTTAAAACAGGAAGTTACGACCCTATTATAGCATAATGATTTCCATTTGTTAAGAGAAAACCGGAAAATGTGACAGATTTGTGATATTTTGTACCGGTTTCAGGCATACTGAGAGGGGAGACAGGAGGGAGAGCATGAGAAGGTATCTGGTAAAATGGCTGATTCCGGCGGCGCTTTTGGTGGCGGCGGTTATCATGACCGCCGTGGCACTGCGGCAGCAGACCGCGCCTGCCGTGCAGCCCGCGCAGGAGATCAGCATGGCGGAGCAGGGGTATTTGCTGCGGCTGGAGGGGATCACGCTCAGCGTTTACCGGCAGGGCGAAAGTGAGCCGATCGCGGAGCATGAGATTTTGCCCTCGCTTTTGCCGGAGGAGGATCGAAAGCGGCTGGAGGAAGGGATCACGATTCGCGATCTTTCCGAGCTGCAGCGGCGGCTGGAGGATTTTCTGGGCTGAAAAACTGAAAAAAGCATTGACAACCCGTGCGGGATATGGTATAGTATTTTTTGCGCTGGATCGTGCGGCGCTTAAACGGCGCGGCCCGTTAGTTCAGCTGGTTAGAACGCTAGCCTGTCACGCTAGAGGTCGACGGTTCGATCCCGTTACGGGTCGCCAATGCTGCTATGGCTCAGGCGGTAGAGCGCGTCCTTGGTAAGGACGAGGTCACCAGTTCGAATCTGGTTAGCAGCTCCAACAAAAACTCCCGATGCGAAAGCATCGGGAGTTTTTGTTTGCCGAAAAAGCAATCTGTAACGGAAATATTTTGAATTTGTCACGGAGGCGGACATGTGCCGCCGCAGTGACACCTTGAGAGAAAACCGGTGCAGGCGGTGTCAGAATTGGCACAAGCCAAACCGGTTTTCGATGAAAAGGGGGAATCGGGGGCTTTCCTGCCGAAACGCGCCCTGTGGGCGAAACAGTGAGGCGGGAATGGCGCTGCGGTCAATTTTGCGCGAGCGTCACCGCGAGCAAAAGCAAAATTGGGAACCGCAAGAGGGCAAACGCAGAACAAGGCGAGTAAAACGAGCCGCAGTGATTTTGTTTGTCCCTCGAAAGCGTGGCGGTTTTTCGCCACGCGCAACACTCCCGATGCGAAAGCATCGGGAGTGTTTGTTTACAGTTCGTCTTTGTGGCGTTCGCGCAGACGCGCCGCCGCCTCGCTTCTGCCGGTATGCTCCAGCCGGTCGAGGTACTCCGCCAGATGTCCGCGGGTGTGGGAGGGACCGCCCTCCCGCATGACCTGCCAGATCGGGTCGATGGGAGATTCGCTTTTGAGCATCTGCTCCTCCGTCCAGTCGAGTATGATCTTCGCACCCTGCTGGCAGAGCGCGGGATACTGCTCCTTGACGTCGTGCAGCTCGTGCGGGTCCTCCTTCACATTGAACAGCATCTCCCGATCAAACAGCCGGAAGCCGTCGTGGATCGAGCGGATATACAGCCAGTCGCCAAACCGCGCCGAACGCTGGCAGACATGGGCGCACTGGGAGATCACCAGGCTGTCCCGTCCGCAGGAAGCGCCCTCGGTCAGCGCGGGCAGATAGCTTTGCCCGTCCCACTTCGGGTAGGCTCCCACATGGAGCAGCTCCGCAACGGTCGGCACAAGGTCGATATGATAATGGAAATCGCTGTCCACCTTGCCCGCCTGACAGCCGGGCCATTTGATGATCATCGGGATCCGGCAGGTGGGATAATCGGCGGTGCCGTGCTCGCCGTAGATGCCAAGCTCGCCCATGTTCTCGCCGTGGTCGGCGGTGATGATGATGGCGGTGTCATCGTAAATGCCCTGCTCCCGCAGCTTGTCGAACACCTGCCCGATGAGGTAGTCCGCCCAGTACACGCCGCAGTCGTAGTTGTCCATAAATTCCTTGAGCTGCGTCATGTCCTCGATCTTGCCGGGGTGACGGGGATATTCGGGGAAGGTCTGGTCGTTGAACATATTGATCTCGTTGGCGCCGTGGGGCGAGGAAAGCTTCAGATGCTCCTTGAAGATGTCCTCGGTCAGCCAGTCGGGCATCGGGGTATCGGCAAAGGGATTCCCCAGCTCGGCAGGTGCGCGGTAGGGGGTGTGCGGGTCCCAGAGGTGGAGGTGGAGATACCAATTCTCCCTGTCCTTGTTCCGCTCCAGCCAGTCCAGCGCGATGGGCAGAACCTCCTCGCCGCTTTCCTGCCCGCTTTTGCCGACGTTGTGCATCTCGTTGAAGCCGGCGTTGAACCACCAGGAGGAATGTCGTTCGGGGAAGCTGCTGATCGAGGCGGTATACATACCCGCCTTTCGGAAGATATAGTTGAAGTTGTTGTTGTCGTTGGCGTCCTTGAACATACGGCGCGCGCCGATATACCGCTTATCCGCGGCGGTGCCGCCATGGCCGATCGCGCCGTTGTGGATTCCGAACATACCGCTGATCAGCGCGGCGCGGGAGGGCAGACAGGGCGCGTCCGAGCAATAATAGCTGTCAAACCGCACACCTTCCTCGGCTACTCTGTCAAAGTTCGGGGTGGTGTTCCGGTAGTAACCGTAACAGCCCATGTGGTCGGCACGCAGGGTGTCGATATCAACAAACAATACTCTCATACAAAGCGATCTCCTTCCGGTTTTATTTTCCTTTAGTATATCTCATGTGAAGGAGAAAAGTCAAGGAAAATCACTTTCCTTGCGGAGAAACGACCGAATGTGATATAATATTGATACAATGTTTGAGGGAGGAAAAGCGGCATGAACGAAACACTGTGGTACGAAAAACCTGCCGAAAACTGGAACGAGGCGCTGCCGATCGGGAACGGGTATCTCGGCGGCATGGTGTTCGGCAAAGTGGGAAAGGAGCAAATCGCGCTCAATGCCGACACCTTCTGGTCGGGAAACAGCGCGGGCGAGCCGCGCTCGGGCGGGTATGAAGCACTGTGTGAAGCGCGGCAGCTGTTGGTATCGGGAGATCGCGTCGGCGCACAGCGGGTCTTGGAGGAACGGTTTCTCTCCGATTTCGGCGCGTCCTATCTGCCGGTGGGGGACCTGTGGATCGAATCGGAGGGGGAAGCGGGCGATTACCGCCGTACCCTCTCCCTGCCCGACAGCCTTGTCACGGTGACTGCGTCGGGGGAGCGGCGGCAGTATTTTGCCAGCTTTCCCGCGCGGGTGATCGTCTGCCGGATCGAGCGGGAGACCCCCGCCACGGCGGTGATCCGGCTGACCTCCCCATGGGAGAACAACTGTAAGGCGGAAAACGGCGGCATCACCATGACGGTGAAGGCGCCGGACGATGTGGACCCGAACACCCATACGATTAGCACCGATCGGGGGATCGGCATGACCGCCGTCTGCCGTCTGGCGGTGCTGACCGACGGCAGTGTGATCCCGCAGGGGGACGGGCTCGCCTGCACCGGAAAAACGGTGACGCTGATCCTCAATATCACCACAAGCTATCAAACGCCCGAGCCGGAAAAGCTGGCAGACGCGCTGGTCAGCCGTGCGGCGGCAGTGGGCTTCGAGGGGCTTTTGGCGGAGCACCTTGCCGATGTGCATGCTCTCTATGATCGGGTATCACTAAACCTTGGCGAAACGGGGGCGGACGCACTCCCCACCGACCAAAGGCTTGCCGCTTTGCGGCAGGGCGGCAGTGATCTCGGGTTGATCGCGCTGATGTACCAGTTCGGACGGTATTTGACCATAGCGTCCTCCCGTTCCGGCAGTCAGCCCGCCACCCTCCAGGGAATCTGGAACGACCAAACTACACCCCCTTGGTGGTGCAGCTACACCCTCAACATCAATACCGAGATGAACTACTGGCCCACCGAGGCGGCGAATCTCTCGGAATGCCATCTCCCGTTGCTGGACAAGCTCACCGCCATGCTGCCGGAGGGACGCCGCGCGGCGGCGCATTATTATCATTGCCGTGGGTTTGTCTCTCACCTGCAAACCGATCTGTGGCAGTATAACCGTCCGGTGGGCGGCGCGGCAGGCTCGGCGCGATACGGGTACTGGCCCATGTCGGGCGGCTGGCTTTCGCTGCATCTCTGGGAGCATTTTCTCTATACCGGCGATCGGGATTTCCTGCGGGAGCGCGCCTATCCCGTCATGCGGGAGGCGGCACTTTTCTTCACCGATTACCTCTGCCGGAAGGACGGCGTGCTGACCACGCTGCCCTCCACCTCGCCCGAGCATGACTATATCGCGCCGGACGGCGCGCAGGTGGCGGTGGACGTCGGTACGGCGATGGACCGTGAGATCATCGGTGCGCTTTTTTCGGCGGTGGAGGCGGCTGCAGCGATTCTGGGGATTTCGGACGATCTTCTCCCCGCGATCCGGCAGATGCTGCGACTGCTGCCGCCGCCCGAGATCGGACCGGACGGGGCATTGCTGGAATTTTCCGCTCCTTATGACGATCCTGAGGCGGGACACCGGCATTTGTCCCACCTGTTTGCCGTCTGCCCCGGCGGGCAGATCAACGCGCAGGACACGCCGAAGCTCTTTCGGGCGGCGCGAAAATCGCTGGCGCTGCGGCTGGAAAACGGCGGCGGCAAGACCGGCTGGAGTATTGCATGGATCGCCGGACTGCTCGCACGGTTCGGAGAGGGCGACGCGGTGCTCTCGGCTTTGGTCCGCCAGCTTTGCGATTCCACCTATCCCAATTTGTTCGACCGGCACCCGCCTTTTCAGATCGACGGCAATTTCGGCTTCACCCATGCGGTGCAGGAGATGCTCCTCCAAAGCCAGAACGGGCGGCTTTCTCTGCTGCCTGCCCTGCCCCGTGCGCTCAATAGCGGCAGCGTTGCCGGACTGAAAGCGCGGGGGAATATCACCGTTTCGATCACCTGGGAAAACGGCAGACTGCGTGAGGCGATCCTTCGACCGGAGGAAAACTGCACCGTCACCCTGATCGCGCCGGAGGGATTTTTGCTCACGGCAGAAAAAACTTCCGCCCTGCGCGCCGCACAGGGGGAGCTGCGGCAGTACCCGCTCCAAAAAGGGCTCACCTACCGCCTCACCCCACTCTCCTAGCTTTTCTGCTAATATAGTAAAGCCTCCCAATTTGGGGAGGCTTTATTTTGCCGGAAAGCATAAGCAATGGAAAAATTTATAATCCGTCACGGAGGCGGACATGTGCCGCCGCAGTGACACCCTGAGAGAAAACCGGTGCAGGCGGTGTCAGAATTGGCGCAAGCCAAACCGGTTTTCGACGAAAAGGGGGAATCGGGGGAAAAACAAAGAACAAGGCTCACGGTGATTACAGCACCGTGAGCCGCAGTAATTTTGTTTGTCCCTCGAAGCGTGGCGATGTTATCGACACGCTAACGGCACGGAAAACCGTGCCGTTTTTTCGTTATTTTTTATCGAGCTCCGCCATGTTTTCCAGCGCAAATTCACAGCACTGTACCACCAGTTGGTTGAACGAGATATCATAGCTGTTCGCAAGTGCTTGCAGCCGGTCGATCATATGATCCGGCATGCGGATCGTTTTATTGGAGCTTTGCGGCTTTCTGATTCGGAATTTTTTCTCACTCATTTCACCACTCCCCGTACAAGATAAATTATATTGCAAAATCTCTGCTTTATAAATAAGCAAAATTGCAATATAAAATTACTTGCAATTTTAGGAGTATCGTGCTATAATGGGGCAACCAGAATTGGCACAAGAAAAGAACATTTACAGGTGGTGTGATGACCCTCTTTTCGCTTGCAACTTTTCTTTTGTTGTGGTAGAATGAATTTGCCACATAAGTTTTGCAATGTTAGCGTGTGTTTTTGCTTTTGGCAAAAATGCAACGCTCTATTTTCACATGCTAACATTGTGTGTTGAAACTTGTGTGGCGCAAGGGAGCTTTGCGTTTTTCGGTGTGCAGCTTTTGCTGCACACTTTTTTATTATCCACTTGCAACTTTTTCTCCGCTATGGTA
>CANQKY010000068.1 GCA_947624575.1 uncultured Clostridia bacterium | reverse complement strand
CCGCTTTATTTTGCGGTAATAAGCACTCCGCGACACCTGTAAAATTCTGCATACCGTGCCGGTGTCATACCCGCTCAAAGCCTTTTTTGCAAAGGCTATTCTTCTGCCGGGTGTTTCGCAAAGTATGCCGCTGCTTTTTTTAAGATTTCGTTTTCTTGCCGCAACCGCTCGTTCTCACGCTTCAACTTGCGCAGCTCCGCATCGGCAGGTGCAGAATGCCCGCTTCCCATAAATGCCTGATCTCCGTTTTGCTGATACTCCGATACCCAGCGATAGAGCATAACCACATTCAGCCCCATCTTCTCCGCTACGATCTGCGGCTTCAGTCCCTCTTTGAGTACCAGCTCACATACACTGATTTTGAATCCCTTGCTGTACTTCCGTTTCATCTTTGACACACTCCTCAGCTCTATTATATCTTTCACTGTTTTGTGTGTCCACTTTTACTATACAACTTTCTTTTTATTCATCACTCATCCCTCACTGTTCATCATCTTCTTCGTATGTTTCAATATGATATTTCTCTGAATAATCTGTTTCCTCTGCAGCCCATTTCTCAAACGTATCATCAAAATCATACTTTTCATCAATAGTATCATCATTTGTATAATCGTCCCAATCGCCGATTTGCATAATGCTTGAAAAAGCATGCTCTATGGGAATGTCTCTTAAGATATGCTCAATATATTCATCAAATGCGGCATCACCATACTCATCGGTAGCATGTTCTTTGTAGTATTGTATGGCTTTTTTACAGTATCCAACATCTATATCATAATAAGCACAAACATTGATTACGTCGATATCCAGCTGAGTTGCATCGTTTTCTCCTGCATTGTGGAGTTTTTCCAGCACATGAAATACCGTATAGATAGATGCCATATCTCCGTTAAAATAAATGTACCTGATTTCCGGATCATCGGCATCTTCTTTAATAAATGTTTCAAAATATTCCTCCCGACTCATAATGGCAAAGTCCTCTTCGTCCAGTTCAGTCGGACCTTCATTGTAATGATACTCACTCACGAATTGGAACGTATCTTTTAGCGGCAAATCATAATTGCTATGAATAGCATAAGCAGTTTCACTTTGTAATTCATCGAATCCGTAAATTATTTGAAGTTCAATTATTTCTTTAATCTGATCATACTTCGATCGCTCAATGCCAAATATTTTTGTCTTTCTTAATGCGTTTGTTTCCGTGGATTCATGGACTGGGGTAATTTCGGTATTGCCCATTTGATCCCAAGTCATTCGAAGTTTTATCATTGTGGAATCTTTTCTGCCAAAAACTTCTTTTGGGGTATAACCAAAGGTCTTCTTAAAAACTTTATTAAGAGCCGACTGATCTCCAAGGCCGGAAATCGTTACCGCAGTTTGAACGTCAAATTTATTGCTGTTTATAATGCTTCCACAGGAGGCCATTATTTTTCTTTCTTTTATATACTGAAGCAGTGTTTGACCGGTCAAAAACATAAAAACAGTTGACAAGTCCCTTGTCGATGCGCCGACACTTTGTGCCACACTATCGGCAATTTTTGCAGGAGATTTGTCTTTTTTAATTTCAGATTCTATTAACGCAGTGACCTGGTCGATTTTTTCGCTTCCCGTCATATAACCACCCCAAATTTTATTTTCTAAAGTTTACCACATGGAAGTTTATTTTTCAACTTCTTAAAAATTTTTGAAAAATTATTTTGACAGTTGTCCAAAGCTGCACATAAATAAACAATACTTATTTTTTCATCTGCCGTAGAATAATGACAACAAAAAGGAAGAACCATATTCAGCGCAACAGCCAACTCTCTCACTTTTGTGGGAGCTATACCTTTGCGGTAATAGGTGCCGAAGGAAAATCCCGCCGACCCCGCAGGGCGTTTTGTATGCCCCTTTGCGGTTAGGTGTGAGGGCAAAGAAAGCCCCACAGACCCCAGCAGGCAGCGTGTCTGCCGGTTTGCGGTTAAGGATACAAGTGATGTCTCTGGCAGTTTGTACCCCTCTTTACGGTTAGGGATGTAGGAAAGCCCTCTAACCCCGCACGGCTTGTATAGCGGTTTGTACGCCTCTTCAACCGACAGAGGTACCCCCACCCTTTGCGGTAAAGAAGTGGGGCAAGCCCCACAGACCCCGCAGGATTGGCTTGTAGTCCCCTTTGCAGTTAAAGATGCAGGGCAACACCTGCAACCGCAGACGGAAGTACTGCCGATTTGCAAAAGACAAACGAAAGAAAGGATGAGTAAGATGGCACTTGCAAAGTACGCAGAAGAAATTCAGGAGGCATTTTATGAAAGGATGGCGATGCGAGAACGCGAATACAACTACCGTTTCAGAATAGGTTCAAGTAAAAACGAGGGAAACCAGTCAAAGCAAGAAAAAGACAAATGCGACACAAATACATTTGTCGCAACGAATTGCTTTGACCGGCAAAACTGAAAGGAGGTTATTCTTATGCGTTGACTGTGATTTTTTAACACCGATTTTAACGCTTTGCAGACGATGAAAGGAGAAAATATGTACCATAACTATGAAGAAGAAAATTACGACGATGCTTTGAATGCCCTGTTGGATTTCATAAACCATCTGCCCAAAGATAAAGTGAAGATGATCAATTTTGAGCAATACAAAAATATGATGCAAACGGCGGTAGAACTCACAAATCTCCTTGTTGAAGCCAACGAGCAAGGAGAACTTGAAATTGAAATCCGAGATACATTCAATATGGGTTCCATATCCACCGAGCTTGACGATCTGCTCGTCATGAACACAAAGTCATTTGCCGCGATGATCGAAAAAGCGGATAATTTCGAAATTTACCCAAAAATAAACGGCAAAATTCAAATGAACATAACATTCCAGTCCGTGCTGAAAACCATAGCATAAAGGAGAACAAAATATGAAAGACAAGATTTTACGCTGCCAAGACTGCTACCATCAGTTCGTTTTTACCGTTAAGCAACAGCAAAGCTATCACGAAAGAGGCTGGTCAGATCCAATCCGCTGTCCAAGCTGCCGAGCGAGAAAAAAAGAAATTTGGCAGACAAATGAGACATATCGAGCGCTGATGAAAGGAGGCCCAATGCGGTTATACAGCCGTCACGGAAGAGGGTTTTTCAGAAAGTTCGGAAAGTAATAAAAAGCACTGTTCACTATACAGTAAAAATGTTATAATCAAAATACAGGAGGATATTTTATGAGTATAGAAGAAAAAGGATTCTTCGACGGAGTAATGGAAGATATCACTTCGACAGTGGGAACGATAGCCGCCATCGAAGCCAGTCGTGATGAAAACGGTAAGATTGATGTTGCAAAAGCAACCGGAATTTCAATGGGGTTGGGACTCACATCTGATCATGACATCGCCACGCTGAGTGCTATGCTTGGCGCTGAAGATGCGTTCAACGATGACGTTGACTCTTCCGAAGATGATTTGTTTGACGATTTTTCAACTCCAATCGCACCGAATCCCCAATACACTGTCTCGAATTTTCACGCGGAACACGCAATGACAGAAGCAGAATACAAAGACAAGAAAGCAAGCATTCTCGCAGAGAAAAGAATGATCATAGGAACAGCCATAGTTGGATTAACGTTGTTTACATTTCTGTTCCTTTATTTGATGTGTGAACACATAAACAGTGCGGGCATTTTTCTGTCCTTACTTATCCTAGTAGATGCCTTGCTGTATTACGCGATATTTCGTACAAACCAAGCCAGATACCGGGAACTGGACGCTCTTGACAATAAATACCGCCAATCAAAGCAGAAAGAAAAAGAGAAAGAGAAAACAGCGGAGCAAACACGTAATGAACTGAAAAATTGCGCGGGAACGCAAGACATTCCGACCATTGTAAGTGTAATTTCGCGGAAAATGAAGCACTTCTTTGATACTGCAGATAAAGAATCCGGCATAACAGAGCCCGCTTTTTCTCAGGATATTGTGTTCGGTTTGCTCAATGGTCTACTCTATCTTTCTATAAAAGATTGCAATCTTATCGCAGCTGAAAAAGCGTGGTTGTATGATTCTGCAGTATCGCAAATGAGGACAGATTCTTTGGATTGTAACGGGAATATGCTATTTCTCAATGGTCAAACAATTTTGGACAAAATGCTTCAAAACCTTGTTCATGAAACCCTTACGGCAACTGTTGTAGCTGCTGCCAAATTTGATTCCCCGGATAATATTATGGATTTTACAAACCCAATCTGCGCACTTATGATTTTGCTGGGAGAACGATTTGAAAGGGATTTTGGCTATAAGGGGTTTGAGACGAGTGGCATTCATATTACATTGGATATGACAAAGAAGGCCATTAGAAGGGTTATAGACGAGCGGCTGTTAGACTCAGACGAACCGTCCGACACACAATCGGATCCAATCAAAGACTCAACCGAAACGGAAGCAACAAATGAAACAGCAGAAATAAACATGAATTCTATCATGGGAAAAGTCAATGATTTGGTTTCGGACAAATCTTTTCTGTCAAAAAAGCTCACCGGACACGAATTTGAGATCACCTGCGATGCTTGCGGGGAAAAAGTCAACATTGTAGTAACCGAACAGTTGACCGGTACCTGTCCTTTATGTGGACATGAAAACGAATTGAATTTTTACATAAAGTAGATTTATCATTGCAGACTGATGACCGGCAGAGACAAATCGGGTATCAGTCTGGAATAAAAATAAGGAATCATGAAAGATTCAAATATGAACAAGTCCCTTCCGTCTGTTCCTTTTTCCCGCCGTTTTGCACAGTTTTGACGTATAACCGCACTTTTTGAAATTTTACAAAATATTGTTATTCGGGGGTTGACAGACACAATATCTTGTGATACAATAGCTCTTACAGGCGTTATGGACCGATTGGATCGAAATACTGCATGGGAAAGGCAGGAACAAAAATATGAAAATCATCAAAAGAAACGGTACGGAGATGACTTTTGACAGCTCCAAAATCACCAACGCGATCTCCAAGGCAAACCGCGCCGTGGAGGAAACGGCACGTATGACGCCGCTGCAGATCGACCGCATCACCGAGGCGGTGGTGCTCCAGTGTGAGAAAATGGGTCGTTCCCCCAATGTGGAGGAAATCCAGGATATGGTGGAGCATCAGATCATGGCGCACGGCGCTTTTGAGGTGGCAAAGGCATACATCACCTACCGCTATACCCGCTCCCTTGTCCGCCAGAGCAACACCACCGACGAGAAGATTCTCTCCCTCATCGAGTGCTGCAACGAGGAAGCCAAGCAGGAAAATTCCAATAAAAATCCGGTCGTCAACTCCACCCAGCGCGACTATATGGCGGGCGAGGTCAGCCGCGACCTTTCGGAGCGCGTGCTGCTCCCAAGCGACATCGTGGAAGCGCACGAAGCCGGCATCATTCATTTTCACGACACCGATTACTATGCGCAGCATATGCACAACTGTGATCTGGTCAATCTGGAGGACATGCTCCAAAACGGCACGGTGATTACCGGCACCCTCATCGAAAAGCCTCATTCCTTCTCCACCGCCTGCAATATCGCCACCCAGATCATCGCGCAGGTGGCGTCCAATCAGTACGGCGGGCAGTCCATCTCGCTGGCGCATCTGGCGCCCTTTGTGGACATCAGCCGTCGGAAGATTCGCCGCGGCGTGGAGCAGGAAATGGAAGAGCTTGGTGTCACCATTTCCGAGGAGCAGATTCGGAAAACCGTGGAGGAGCGTCTCCGGGAGGAAATTCGCCGCGGCGTGCAGACCATTCAGTATCAGGTGGTGACACTGCTGACCACCAACGGGCAGGCGCCCTTTGTCACCGTGTTCATGTACCTCGGTGAAGCCAAGAACGAGCAGGAAAAGCGCGATCTTGCCCTCATCATTGAGGAAGTGCTGGAGCAGCGGTATCAGGGTGTGAAGAACGAGGCCGGCGTGTGGATCACGCCCGCGTTCCCCAAGCTCATCTATGTGCTGGAGGAAGACAATATTCACGAGGATGCTCCCTACTGGTATCTCACCAAGCTGTCCGCCAAATGCACCGCCAAGAGAATGGTGCCCGATTACATCTCCGAAAAGAAGATGCGGGAGCTTAAGGGCGACGTGTATACCTGCATGGGCTGCCGTTCCTTCCTGACGCCGGACCGCTTCACCGACGCGGGCGTGGGCAACATTGCAAACGCCGGCAATTATGAGCCGGGCAAGCACAAGTATTACGGCAGATTCAATCAGGGTGTGGTCACCATCAATCTGCCCGATGTGGCATTGAGCTCGGGCGGCGATATGGATAAGTTCTGGAAGATATTTGAGGAACGGCTGGAGCTTTGCCACCGCGCACTGCGCTGCCGTCATGAGCGGCTGCTCGGGACTCCTTCCGATGTGGCACCCATTCTCTGGCAGTACGGCGCTCTGGCGCGCCTGAAAAAGGGCGAGCCGATCGACAAGCTACTCTATGGCGGCTACTCCACCATCTCGCTGGGCTATGCCGGACTTTACGAGTGCGTCAAATATATGACCGGCAAATCCCACACCGATCCCGAAGCCACTCCCTTTGCCCTTGCCGTCATGCAGAAAATGAACGACAAGTGCGCCGAATGGAAAAAGGCGGAGAACATCGACTACTCCATCTACGGCACACCGCTGGAGTCCACCACCTACAAATTCGCCAAGTGCCTGCAAAAGCGGTTCGGCATCATCGAGGGCATCACCGACAAGGGGTATATCACAAACTCCTACCATGTCCATGTCACCGAGGAGATCGACGCTTTCACCAAGCTGAAGTTTGAAGCCCAGTTCCAGCATCTCTCCCCCGGGGGTGCCATCAGCTATGTGGAAGTGCCGGATATGCAGAGCAATCTGGAAGCGGTGCTTCAGGTCATGCGGTTTATCTATGACAACATCATCTACGCCGAGCTGAATACCAAGAGCGATTACTGTCAGGTCTGCGGTTGGGACGGCGAGATCGAGATCGCGGAGGACGACGGCAAGCTCATCTGGTGCTGTCCCGGCTGCGGCAACACCGATCAGGACAAGATGAATGTGGCCCGGCGGACCTGCGGCTATATCGGCACCCAGTTCTGGAACCAGGGCCGTACCCAGGAGATCAAGGATCGGGTTCTGCACCTGTAAGATATGTAACGGCGAGATCAAAAACTGCGACATTGCAAACGGTGCCGGTGTGCGGGTCACGCTGTTTGTATCGGGCTGCACCAATCGCTGCCCCGGCTGCTTTCAGCCCCAGACCTGGGACTTCCATTACGGCGAGCCGTTTACCGCCGAAACGGAGGATCAAATCCTTGCCATGCTGGCACCGGACTATATCGACGGGCTGACCCTGCTGGGAGGCGACCCTTTCGAGCCGGCGAATCAGCGGGCATTGGTTCCCTTTCTCCGGCGGATGCGGGAAGCCTATCCCCGCAAGACGGTATGGGCGTTCACGGGGTTTGTGTATGAGGACCTGCTGCGAGACGGCAGCTACTCCCGATGCGAAGTGACCGACGCACTGCTTGCCATGACCGACGTGCTGGTGGACGGTCCGTTTCTGGAGGAGCAAAAGGATATCAGCCTCCGGTTCCGCGGGTCAAAAAATCAACGGCTGATCGACTTGAATCAGACCCGTGCGGCGGGCAGGATCGTTCTCTGGGACGATCATATGACACCGCCGTCACGACACTAAGACAAGCGTGGCGATTTTCGCCACGCTTTCGAGAGACAAACACAATCGCTGCGGCTCGTTTTACTCGCCTTGCTCTACGTTTTTCCCCCGATTCCCCCTTTTCGTCGAAAACCGGTTTGGCTTGTGCCAATTCTGACACCGCCTGCACCGGTTTTCTCTCAAGGTGTCACTGCGGCGGCACATGTCCGCCTCCGTGACAAATTATAAATTTATCCGTTACTGATTGCGTTTTCGACAGACTAAAGCAAAAATTCCGAAGCCAAATTGGCTTCGGAATTTTTTTGCTTTATTTCAGCGATAACCCATCGTGGAACGCCTCGCCCACCCGTTCGGATACCCGATAATATCCGTGGGTATAGGGGTCAAACGCAATGGCGTCCACCAGCGACAGATCCAGCTTACCGTTTGGCATCACCCGCTCATCGGCGGTCACATTCACCACCCGCCCGATCACGCCGCAGCCGTATTCGTTTTGCTGGTACTCGATAAACTCACATTCCAGACAAAGCGGAAATTCGTTTATCACCGGCGCGTCCACCGTGCGGGCTTTCCCGGCGGTCAGTCCTGCTTTTGTCAGCTTATCCGGCTCCTTGTTGCCGGACTCCACCCCGAAGTAGTCCGCCTCCTTCACATGGGCGGCATCGGCAATGCTCACGGTAAAAGCGCCCCGCTTTTTGATGTTCTGCACGGTTTTGTGCGTTTCGGTCAGGTTGAGCGCCACCACGCCCCGCTCCTGCATCGTCCCCCATGCCGCGTTCATCACATTCACGCTGCCGTCGTCGTTGTAGGTGGCGACCATCAGTACCGGCATCGGGAAAATCCCCTCGGTAATCTTCAGATCCTTTCTCATCATAACCCCTCTTTTCTGATATGCCGCTTGGCGGATAACCTCCGCCAAGCCGCCTTTCTATCTTATTATAGCACGGATTTAGTAAAACTTCCACCCTCTGCTCACGAAAAATCCAATGGGCGACCCCGAAAGGGGTCGCCCATTGGATTCGGTCGGACAAACGCTAGTCTTCCTTTGTCAATACCTTTTTCTGCCAGCTTCGCTTGCCGCACTTCGGGCATTTCATGTATCTTGTCCTGCCGGTGTGAGGTGCGAGATTTACCTGCCAATAGGTCGGCACATATCGGTGTCCGCAGCTTTGGCAGACATAATATCCGGCTTTCTGCTCGATGCCTACCGCGATAAAAGCAACCGCAAAAATCATCACAAAAGAGAATGCGATAAGCACGACCCGCAGCCATACAGGCATTGAGACAAATGAAGCCACAAACATTAAGGCAAGTCCGGCAAGAACCCCCGGAAGGGTAACAAGGTATTCCACTTTCAGCATCTGCCGGTTCTTTTCTTCCACCTCCCGCTTCATTTCCAGCAGGTTTTCCTCCGCCCGTTTGTCATAAGATTCCGCCATGACCCTTTCGCCCGACAGGAGTTCGTTGACGTTGATTGCAAGAAGAGCACACAGCTCCAGCATAATCCCCGAATCGGGCATGGATTTTCCCGTTTCCCATTTCGATACCGCTCGGTCGCTGATCCCGAGCCGCTCGGCAAGGGCTGCCTGAGTCATGCCCTGTTCTTTTCGGCATGACGCGATGAATTTGCCGATTTTGATTTGATCCATATCGGGCAACCTCCTTTCATGGTTCCAGTATAGCCGAAACGGGTGGAAAGGAACACGAACCGGCGGTTGAGTTTTGCCGCTTCTACCGCCGGTTGAGCGGTTTGGTGAATGGATAGCCGCTTTTCAAAATGGGCAACCCCAAAAGAGGTCGCCCATTCGACTGTAAATGTTTGGTGTATTTCTTTTCTATCGTAGTTTGTGATACTTTTATCCTATTTCCTCCGAAAACACATGCAGCAAAGAGGGATAGAATGCTTCAAAACTCGGATAACGGTCGCGATTTTGCTCGTAAAAGCGATACCGCTCCAGAATGAACGGTATGTACCGATAACCGCAAGATAAATCGCTCCGGAGCATTTGTGCCGCGTCATCTGCAAGATCACATTTCCTCAAAAGATAAATCACCATGGCTCTCACCAAATGTTCATTGACACACTCATGCCAGTCACCATAACCCGATGAAAAATTCGGCAATTTATATGGCTTTAATTTATCATAGGCAATGCTGTATTCTTCTACAAGATCCGCATATTTTTCGGTCAGCGGATTGATAAACGGATGGGAAAACTCATGTACCAGAATCGGAGCGGATATACTCCAACCCACAGTTGAAAAAACGCAGACAATATCCAGTGTATCCCTTGACTGATCGGCAAAGTTTAATCCAAAATTTCCACACATCAACGAGGAGATCACATAATGATAGGAATTTTGCTCTTTTCCGTAGATGTCTTCCAGCAAAGGTATATACGGTAGCTGCTCGGCAACCAGCCTTGCCTTTTCCATAAAGGGATCGTAATATCCCTTTATTTCATTGAAAAACCCGAAATATCCGGTTTCATTTTCCAAGTCTTTTAACAATTTCAGCAATTCACGGATTTTTTCGATCCCCCCACAATACTTGATACATAAATCAGACAGCGGGTACTGCATAGAAAAATTTTTGCTGTTTCCGAGGGACAGAGCAAGTTCAACAGGTCTGGAAAAGGTAAATCCATTTGGGATCATATCTTCTATATACGAATAGACAGGTCTTTGCCGATGCTTTTCAAAAAAACTTTTGATCGCTTCGGTATATTCATTGACCTGTGTAGTCATCAATCCGTAGCCGATATAAGGCGTTGTGATCTCATTATATCGACTGGTCAGTAAAATACTGTTGATAAACTCCAAATTGGGATTTACGGATATATGAAACTGCTTCATGAATACCTCCATTGACACGAAATCATCACGTGTGGGTTTAGTTGAGGCTTACCATAACCGTCCGGGTTTTAAACCTCTCATCGTATTATTTTTGGGGAACTCCGTACTCCCGCTGCATTGCCTTAGTGGAAATAATCCATTGTTTGCCGAACTTGCAGACATCTATGCCATTTACAAGTTTCCCGTATGCGATAGCCTTCCGCAGCGTACTTTCATGCAATCCCCAAAGTTCAGTAGCATCACTGAAAGCCATCAGTCCGTCAAAGGGTGTTTCAACCGCAACGCCGTTTTCCCATAATTCATCGCAGGAAAGGTCGATGTCATCGTTCCAAACGACACCGTAACCGCCGACATCCGTTTGTACCTCGGAAAACATGTTTTGTTCTTTCAACTGTGCAAAAACAGGGATTTTCTCAAAAAGCGGAGCCACATCATACAGCTTCGTGCAACCCTCCGAAAACTGAACGCTGAGTCGGTAATCGGGAAGCGGAGATACCGTTTTGATCTTATGGAACATGCTATCACCTCTTACTCAAGCGGAGAAATCTGCCGAAACTCCTGTGTTTCCCAAATGGAAAGTAGTTCATCTCTATGTTCGGAAAGCCATTCCCGAACCATCTCCAATGCCTTTGCAGGCAAGTCACCCTCCAGCACCTTGCCGTCCTCTATCGCTACGGCTGCAACATTTTCTCCATAAATGGCGTGAATATGCGGCGGATTGTGTTCTTTCTGAAGGAAATACATTCTTATGACGATTCCGTAGAACCTCGACAGTACAGGCATCTTCCCATCTCCTTTTGTTTTCATTATATCACGGTATCGTGATATTGTCAACAGAGTTTTATATAATTCGCTGTTCTATAAGAAAATATACAAGGCGCTGCGATACAGGCTGCGATTTGCCGCCGAAACGCAAAAGCCCCCTGAAAGCATTGCTCTCAGGGGCTTGCGGCAAACGGGAATTGGAAGATTATAACCGTTTCAGCATCATATACTCATTTACAAAAGTGCCGTCTTTCCTTTGTATCGCATCCGGTTTTACCCCTGTGATACGAAATCCCATTTTCTCATACAGACCTCTTGCCCTGCTGTTTCCTTCGATGAATACAAGCTCGATTTGACGGACGCCGTCGCGCTTTTTCGCTGTTTGGATCATCTCCTCGAACATTCTTGTTCCGATTCCAAGGCTCCAGTACTCCTGCAAAATTGCAATCCCAACAGAAGCTCTATGACGGTCTTTTAACCCGCTCCGAAAAGAAATCTCACAATTTCCGGCAATTCTGCCGTTCACGAAGCAGACAATCATAAACTCATTTTTGTCGAGACATTTTTTACGAATGAAAGACTTTTCCTGTTCAAGGGTGAAATCCGTCCATTCCTCAGGATACTTCATCAAATAATCCGTCTCGCCGGACGCTTTGACTATAAATTGAAGCATTTTCTCTGCGTCATCTTCGCAAGGGTTCCGAAGTAACGCCTGCCGTCCGTCTTTTAACGCAAATGTTATCTCTTTGAAAACCACCGTCTCTCACCTCCAAGTGTCGATTTGCTCATTTGTATTTTCTTAAAATGGGCGACCTCAAAAGGGAATCGCCCATTGATGTTTTTGCTCTCAGGATCAAAATAAAGCATTTCAAAACCGACGCTTAATATGATCAGCCAGACAAGCTGGAATTGTCACAGGCGAAATATACTTTTGATCAGCTGCTTCCCTGTACTTGTTTTGACAATTCGATTCAGAAAAT
>CANQKY010000067.1 GCA_947624575.1 uncultured Clostridia bacterium | reverse complement strand
GGTCTCGGACAGCCCGTAATCGGCGGTGTACCGCTTTAACTTCTGATCGGGCAGCTCGGGCAGGGAGGCTTTGATCTCCTCCACCTGCTTTTGATCGGTGCGAATGGTCACCAGATCGGGCTCCCTGAAATACCGATAGTCGTGGGCGTCCTCCTTCCCGCGCATCGGCTCGGTCAGACCGGTATCGTCGTTATACCGGCGGGTCTCCTGCACGACCGCCTCCCCCGATTCCACCAGATCGACCTGCCGCTCAAACTCGACCGCGACCGCCTTGGCGATATTGGTAAAGGAGTTCATGTTCTTGATCTCGGTGCGGGTGCCGAAAGCTTCGCTCCCCTCGGGGCGCACCGAGATGTTCACATCACAGCGCAGAGACCCCTCCTGCATCTTGCAGTCGGACACGCCGATATACCGCATGATCATCTGCATCTGCTCTAAATACTCCCGAATTTCGTCCACGCTTCTGAAATCCGGCTCGGAGACGATCTCGATCAGCGGTACGCCGCCCCGATTGTAGTCCACATAGACGTCGCCCCGCCGGTGAATGAGCTTTCCGGCGTCCTCCTCGATATGGATTCGCAAAATCCGAATCCTCCGACCGGAGGAAAGCTCGATATACCCGTTTTGGCAAAGCGGCTTATCGTACTGGGAAATCTGATACGCCTTTGGCAGATCGGGATAGACATAGTTTTTCCGATCCATTTTCGCCACCGGACTGATGGTGCAGTGGGTGGCAAGTCCGGCGCGAATGGCGTACTCCACCACCGCGCGGTTGAGCCTGGGCAGTGTGCCGGGCAGCCCGATGCAGACCGGACAGCAGTTGGTGTTCGGCTCGTTCCCGAAGCGGGTGGTGCAGCCGCAGAAGATCTTGGTTTTGGTGGAAAGCTCCACATGGGTCTCAAGACCCGAAACAAGCTCGTACTTCACTTTACCGCCCCCTCGATCAGATAGGCTTCTTTCGTCGCCTGCTCGAAGCCGTATGCCGCATTGAGCAGCCGCCGCTCCGAAAATGCCGGTCCGATCAGCTGCATACCGACCGGCAGTCCCGCGCCGTCAAAGCCGCAGGGCACCGACACGGCGGGCAGTCCCGCGATATTGATCGGCACGGTGCAGATATCGGTCTGATAGGTTTCCACCGCGTCCTGCGCGGTAAAGCCGCAGGGGAACGCCGTCATCGGCACGGTGGGCGCCAAAAGCAGATCGCACCGCTCAAACGCCCGTGCAAAATCCCCGATGATCCTGCCGCGGAGATTCTGTGCCTTTTTATAATATGCGTCATAGTACCCTGCCGACAACACATAGGTGCCGAGCAGAATACGCCGCTGTACCTCTTTGCCGAAGCCCTCGCTTCTGGTTTTGCAGATCATCTCATGGGTGCCGAGATAGCCGTCCGCCGTCCGGTAGCCGTACCGGATCGAATCGTACCGTCCCAGATTGGAGGACGCCTCGGCACAGGCGAGGATATAGTAGACCGGCAGCGCATAGGAAAGGGAAGGCAGCGAGACCGGCACGATCTCGGCGCCGAGCGCACGGTAGGTTTCGATCGCGCCCCGCACTGCCGACGCCACCTCGTCCCGCACGCCGGTGAAGTATTCCTCACAGACGCCGACCCGCAGTTCGGCGACCGAATCATGCAGCCCGTCCGCCGTCCTTTCGGGCACCGGCATCGAGGTGGAATCCCGCTCGTCATGACCGGATATCGCGTCATAGACCAGCGCCGCATCGGTCACATCTCGTGTGATCGGACCGATCTGGTCAAGGCTGGACGCATAGGCGATCAGCCCGTATCGGGAAACCGCGCCGTAGGTGGGCTTCAACCCCACCAGTCCGCAAAAGCTCGCCGGCTGGCGGATCGAGCCGCCGGTGTCCGAGCCCAGCCCGTATGCCGCGAGCCGACCGCCGACCGCCGAAGCCACGCCGCCCGACGAGCCGCCTGCCACATGACCGTGATCGTAGGGATTCTTCGCCCCGCCGAAGCAGGAGGTCTCACAGGAGGAGCCCATCGCAAACTCGTCCATATTGGTTTTGCCGAGCAGCACGGCGTTTTGCGCCTTTAACCGCTCCCAGACCGTCGCGTCGTAAATGGGACGGTAGCCCGACAGTATCTTGGAACAGCAGGTCGTTTCGATCCCACGGGTGGAGATGTTGTCCTTGAGGGTCATCGGCACCCCTTCGAGCGTCCCGATTTCCTCCCCCCGCTTTATTTTTTCGTCCACCCGCTTGGCGGCGGCAAGCGCCTCGGCGGGGCAGAGCTTTACATAGGCGTTCAGTCCGCCGTTTTCACGCTCGATCGCGTGGAGATATTCCTCGGTCAGCGCCTTACAGGTCGTTTCCCGCTCCTGCAAGCGGCGGTGTATCTCTAAAATCTGTGACATCGACTATCTCCCCTCCCCCGACTGCTTATGCGGCAGGAAGAAAAAGCCGTCCTCGCCGCCTCCGGCGTTTTGGAGAATTTCCTCGGGCGGATAGGAGGGTACCACCTCGTCCTCCCGCAGCACATTCTCAAGCGGGTTGAGCTGGTCGAACGCCTCGTCCGACTCGCCCGCCGCGCTGATGGTATCGGCAAAGGCGATGATCCGGTTCATTTCCTCGGTCAAGCCCTCGATCTCCTCCTCGGGGAGATAGAGCTTTGCCAGCAGCGCAATGTTTTCAATTTCCTCACGGGTCACCATAGACGGCACCTCCTTCAGCGAATTTTGATATGCACCTCACGCAGCTGCTGCTCGGTCACCTCGGTGGGCGCGCCAAGCAGGGCGTCCTGCGCGTTGGAATTGAGCGGGAAGGCAATCACCTCGCGGATATTGTCCTCGCCGGTCAACAGCATCAGCATTCGGTCGATCCCCGGCGCCATTCCCGCGTGGGGCGGCGCGCCGTACCGGAACGCCTGATAGAGCGCACCGAACTTCTCCTTGAGATCGTCCTCGGTATACCCCGCGATCTCAAACGCCTTGATCATGGTGGGCAGATCGTGGTTCCGTACCGCGCCGGAAGCAAGTTCCACGCCGTTACAGACCGCGTCATACTGATAGGCAAGCAGGCTGAGCGGGTTTTCCTCCTCCAGCGCCCGCAAGCCGCCCTGCGGCATCGAAAACGGGTTGTGGGTGAAGATGATCTTTCCGGTTTCCTCGTCCTGCTCGTACATCGGGAAATCCACCACAAAGCAAAACGCAAACCGCTTCTCGTCGATCAGCCCGAGACGGGCGGCGACCTCCTCCCGAATCTGCCCCGCGAGACGGGGAGCCGCCTCCTTGCTGTCAGCGATAAAGTAAAGCACGCAGCCGGGGCGCAGACCCGCACGGTCGCGCAGCTCGGCACGCTGCTCATCGCTTAAAAACTTGTCGATCGGACCCTGGTAGCTCATGTCCTCCGCCACCTTGATATAGCCAAGCCCTTTCATGCCGATCTCGGTGGCGAATTTCAGCATCTTTTCAAAGAAGCCCTTTGACTGGCTCGCGCAGTCCGGCACATTGATCGCCCGCACGCACTTCCCCCGAAAGGGCGCGAAATCCGTTTCGACAAACAGGTCGCTGATGTCGATGATGGTCAGCGGATTGCGAAGATCGGGCTTGTCGGTGCCGTATTTCACCATGCACTCCTCATAGGGGATCCGCGGGAACGCGCCCTCGGTCACCGGCAGGTCGGAAAAGTGGGAGAAGGTGTCCCGCAGCACCTCCTCGCAGACCGCCAGCACATCTTCCTCGGTGGCGAACGCCATCTCGAAATCCAGCTGATAGAACTCGCCGGGAGAGCGGTCGGCACGGGCGTCCTCGTCCCGAAAACAGGGCGCCACCTGAAAATACCGGTCGAAGCCGGACACCATCAGAAGCTGCTTGAAAATCTGCGGCGCCTGCGGCAGAGCATAGAACTTCCCGTGGTGCTTCCGGCTGGGAATCAGATAATCTCTCGCCCCCTCCGGTGAGGAGGTGGAGAGGATCGGCGTCTGCATATCGAGGAAGCCCAGCTCGGTCATCTTCTGCCGCAGGTAGGCGATCACCTCGGAGCGCAGCACGATATTCCGATGGACGCGGGGATTGCGGAGGTCGAGATACCGGTACTTCAGCCGGATATCCTCCTTGACCTCGGTGGAGGAAGGCACCTCAAACGGGAGCGGAGCGCGCACCTCGCCCAACAGGTCAAGCGTTTCCACCACAATCTCCACCCTGCCGGTGGCGATCTTGGGATTGATTGTTTCGGGGTCGCGCTTTACCACCTGTCCCGCAGCCGATATGACCGTCTCACGGGAGACGCCGGAGAGCATAGCTTCGTCATGGAACACCAGCTGCACCACGCCGTAATGATCCCGCAGATCGACAAACAGCACGCCGCCGTGATCCCGAATATTCTCCACCCAGCCCGCCACGCGGACGGTCTGCCCGATATGCTCCTCCCGCAGCGCGTCACAAAGAAGCGAGCGGTATTTGTTTTCTCTCATTCCCAATCAACCTCCGTCTTGCGGAGATACGCCCGTGGGCATACTACGCGATACTAACTGACAGTATAACATATTTTCCCTCGTCCAGTCAAGGCTGATACCGAAGCCCGATCAGCAACGCGGCAAGCAGCAGTACCGTGAGCAGAATGCGCAGCCACCTCGGAGGCAGTTTGATCACCATGGCGGATCACTCCTTTCCCACTATTCTTATGTATCGCTCCGGCAAAACAGAAAAAACGCCGCCCTGTTTGAAATTTCAGTTGCAAGACGGCTGGAAATCCGTTATAATAATATAGAAATTCCATTGGGCGGATAAGCCTGCCGCTTTCCGCCGAGAAAGGACGAAGAAAATGAAAACTGGGATCAGATTACTGACCGCCGCCCTCTGCGGCGCCATGCTGTTTTCCCTGTGCGGCTGCGGGGACACCACCTGGGCCATGAAGCAGGGGGAGGACACCGTCACCTCGGGTATGTATCTGGGCTATCTGCTTCAGGGGTATGACGAGGCAAGCGCGGACATGACCGAGAAGGCGGACGATTTTTGGGATTCCACCTATGAGGAAAAGAACGTGGCGGACTGGGTGAAGGACTACGCTGTAAAGTACGCCAAGGAAAGCCTGGCGATCCGCGAAAAGGCGCGCGAGTACGGGATCAGCTGGGAGGAATCGGACGACAGCACGCTGGATCAGATGATGTCCTACTACTGGCAGAGCTATCAGGAGCTGTACGAGAAAAACGGCGTGAACGAGCAGAGCTTCCGGTCGATACTGCAGGATTCCTCGCTTCATGAAAAGCTGTTTAGCTATTACTATGGCGAGGACGGCGTGGAGCCGGTCTCCCGCGATGAGCTGTTCGGCTATCTCGACAGCGAGTATTTAAAGTATAAGATGGTGGAGCTTTCGACCGCCGGTGACGGTGAGACCGAACCGACCGAGGAAGAAAAGGCGGCGGTGCGGCAAAAGGCGGAGGGCTACCTTGTCCGCTTACAGGCAGGTGAGGAGATTGACGCGATCATCAACGAGTACGCCAGGGAGCAGGACCCCGAAGCGGAGGAAACCACTTCCGAGGACAATCAGTATTACGCCTCGGCGGCGAATCGGGAGAGCGACGCGCTGACCGAGCAGCTGTTTGCAAACGCGGTGATCGGCGTGCCGACCATCGTCGAGACGGACGACGCACTCTGCGTGGTGCTGCGGCAGGCGATGGACGACACCGATTACGACACCTATCACGATACCATTCTCCGCAATTACAAGGCGGACGCCTTTGATGAGGTGATTACCGGCTGGTGCGACGGCATGGACATCACCGTCAATGACGCCGCGATCAACCGGTATCAGCCCAAAAAGCTCAAATTGGAGGACGAAACCGCAAGTAACTGAAAACTGTTGCATTTTTCAGCGGAGTAGGGTATAATAAAAGGCAAAGAATACCGGCGACCATGCCGGTGATTGGGAGGTATGACATATGTTGGTATCTGCAAAGGAAATGCTCCAAAAGGCACACGCCGGCAAGTACGCGGTCGGCCAGTTCAACATCAATAACCTCGAGTGGACCAAGGCGATCCTGCTCACGGCGCAGGAGCTCGGCTCTCCGGTCATTCTCGGCGTATCGGAGGGCGCCGGCAAGTACATGTGCGGCTACGGTACGGTGGTCGGCATGGTGAACGGCATGCTCAAGGAGCTTGGTATCACCGTTCCGGTGGCGCTCCATCTGGATCACGGCAGCTACGAGGGTGCGCTGGCATGTATCGAGGCAGGCTTCTCCTCCGTTATGTTTGACGGCTCCCATTATCCGATCGAGGAGAACATCGAAAAGACCAAGGAGCTGGTTCGCTTAACCGGCGAGCGCGGGATCTCGCTGGAAGCCGAGGTCGGCGCGATCGGCGGCGAGGAGGACGGCGTGGTCGGCGGCGGCGAGGTTGCCGATCCGAACGAGTGCAAGGCGATTGCCGATCTGGGCGTGACCATGCTGGCTGCCGGTATCGGCAATATCCACGGCAAATATCCCGAAAACTGGGCAGGGCTTCGGTTCGACACGCTGGCGGAAATCCAGAAGCTGACCGGCGATATGCCGCTGGTGCTGCACGGCGGCACCGGTATTCCAGAGGATATGATCAAAAAGGCGATCAGCCTCGGCGTATCCAAGATCAATGTGAATACCGAATGTCAGCTTTCCTTCGCGGCGGCGACCCGTACCTATATCGAAGCGGGTAAGGACCTGCAGGGGAAGGGCTTTGACCCGCGGAAGCTGCTGGCGCCCGGCTTTGAGGCGATCAAGGCGACCGTCAAGGAGAAAATGGAGTTGTTCGGCTCGGTCGGAAAAGCCTGAACAAATTGCTGAGCAGACGGCGCCGAAAGACAGAAGGCTTTCGGCGCCGCTGTCTGTTAAAAACAATTCAGTATTTGCAATTCGTCACGGAGGCGGGCATGTACCGCCGTAGTGACACCCTGAGAGAAAACCGGTGCAGGCGGTGTCAGAATTGGCGCAAGCCAAACCGGTTTTCGACGAAAAGGGGGAATCGGGGGAAAAACGAAGAACAAGGCGAGCGATGCCTACGGCATCGTGAGTCGCAGTGATTTTGTTTGTCCCTCGAAGTGTATAAGGAGGTCTGTGCATGGGCAGAGCGGGACGCGGAGGCGGCGGCTTTGGCGGAGGACACAGCTCCGGCGGCTTCACCGGCGGCGGCAGAAGCTCCGGCGGCTTTACCGGCGGACGCGCGGGCAGAGCGGGACGCGGCGGCAGCTCGGGCAGCTATCGTTCGGGCGGCAATCGCGTTTATGTCGGTCCCACCTTTATTCGGGGCGGCGGATTTTACGGCGGTCCCCGTTTTTACGGTGGCGGCTGCTCCGGCTCGATCGTACTGGGACTGATCGCGGTGTTTATGGTGCTCTGGATCGTCGCGATGATCGGACAGTCGGGCGGCGGCATTGCAAAGTCCACCGTCGAGCGGGAAAAGCTCAGCGGCGTGGATATTGTAAACACCGGCTATTACGAGGATCATCTCGGCTGGATCGCGCAGGGCGGCGTGCTGGAAAAGGGAATGAAGGAGTTCTATCAGGACACCGGCGTTTTCCCCTATCTCTATCTGACCGATACGGTGCCGGGCATGACCTATCCCTCCGGCGATGCGCTGGGGGACTACGCCGCCGCGCTTTATGACGAGCGGTTCGAGGACGAGGGGCATTTTCTCCTGCTGTTTTACGAGAGAAACGAGGAGTACGCCTGGGGCTACTGTGCGGGCAGCGCGACCCAGACCGTGATGGACAGCGAAGCGATCGACATTCTGGGCGATTATCTCAACCAATATTATTACGGCGATCTGGACGAGGACGCGATGTTCTCCGCCGTCTTTGCCGATACCGGCAACCGGATCATGACCGTCACCCGCTCCTACTGGCCGATCTTTTTGGCGGCAGCAGCAGTGCTTTTGCTCGTGTGGCTGTTATTTACCTGGTGGAAGAAGCACAAGGAGCAGAAGAATAAGGAAGCCGAGCAGACCGAGCGTATTTTGAATACGCCGCTTGAAACATTTGGTGCCGATGCCGCGGAGGAAACGGCAAAGAAATATCAAACCGAAGAAGAAAGAGAGGAATAAACGATGGGAATGCTGGAACGCTTTAACGACATTGTGAAATCGAACATCAACGCGGTGCTTGACAAGCTGGAGAATCCCGCCAAGATGATCGACCAGTATCTGCGGGATCTGACCGAGGATCTGGCAGAGGTGAAAAAGGAGACTGCCGGCGTAATGGCGGAGGAAGCCCGTACCAAACGGCTGGTGGAGGAAAATCAGAAAGAGGTCGCAAAGTATGACGAGCTGGCGCGGCGTGCGCTTCAGGCAGGCAACGAGGAGGACGCACGGGTGCTGATCGCCAAGAAGCAGCAGCTGGTGACAGCCGGCGAAAGCCTGCAGGTGACCTATCAGACGGCAAAGACCAATGCCGAGAAAATGCGGCAGATGCACGACAAGCTGGTGAACGACATCTCGTCGCTCGAAGCGCGCCGCTCCGCCGTGAAGGCAAAGCTGGCGGTGGCAAAGACGCAGGAGAAGGTCAATGAGGTGGGGAACGCCTCGGCGCGTGCCGCCGGCGCACAAAGCGCCTTTGACCGCATGGAAGCAAAGGCGGACCGTATGCTGGACGAGGCAAACGCGATGAGCGAGCTCAACGAGCAGCCGGTGGACGACGCCAAGCGGATCGAGGAAAAATACGCCGCCGCGGGGAACGACGCTTCCGTTGCGGAAGAGCTCGAAAAGATGAAGAAAGAACTGGGTCTGTAAGAGAAAACAGCGCACGGGGAGCCGTGCATACAAAAAGCAACGAGTAACGGAAATATTTTAATCCGTCACGGAGGCGGGCATGTACCGCCGCAGTGACACCCTGAGAGAAAACCGGCGCAGGCGGTGTCAGAATTGGCACAAGCCAAGCCGGTTTTCGACGAAAAGGGGGAATCGGGGGCTTTCCCACCGAAACGCGCTCTGTGGGCGAAACAGTGAGGTGGGAATGGCGCTGCGGTCAATTTTGTGCGAGCGTTACCGCGAGCAAAAGCAAAATTGGGAACCGCAAGAGGGCAAACACAGAGCTAGACGAACTTTAGCGAGTGAAGCGATTGTGTTTGTCCCTCGAAAGTGTTAGACGGAGGAAAGTATGTATATTCTGACCACACGGGAAATGAAGGACGCGGAGCAGTTCGCCGACGAGCACGGCATCAGCTACCTCACGCTGATGGAAAACGCGGGGAACGCCATTTCCAGCCGTTTGGAGCGGGCGTTTCTCACCGAGAAAAGCGGCGCGCCGATCAACCGGCGGGTGGTGGTGCTCTGCGGCAGCGGGAACAACGGCGGCGACGGCTTTGTGATCGCCGCCAGGCTTGCAAAGCGGGGGTGCAGGGTGACGACAGTCCTCTGCGGCGGTGAGCCTGCCACCCCCGAAAGCGCCGAGATGTACCGCCGTATGCAGGAGCAGGGCTTAGTCCCGCTTCGGCTTTTTGACCGGCGTGCGGAGGTGTCCGCCGCACTGGCAACGGCGGAGCTGGTGATCGACGCGGTATTCGGCACCGGCTTTCACGGCACGCTTTCGCTGGCACTTCAAGATTTGTTTGCGGAGGTGTCGGTGCTTCCCGCCGTCAAGCTGGCGGTGGATATTCCCTCCGGCGTGGGGGAAAACGGCGTGGCGGCAGGCGCCTTTGCCGCCGATCTGACCTATGTGCCAGCCGCGCTCAAAAAAGCGCATATCCTCTCCGCCGCAAAGCCCTATTGCGGCAGGCTGCAGGTGGTGCCGATCGGGATTCCCGACGAAGCGTTTTTGGGGATTCCGCCAAGGGTGCTGATCGACCGAGAAACGGCGCTTTCCCTGCTGCCCCGCCGCGCTGCCGACAGCCATAAGGGGACGCACGGAACGCTTTTGACCGTGGCGGGAAGCCGCTGCTATCCGGGCGCTTCGCTCCTTGCCGCTTTGGCGGCGCTGCGAAGCGGCGTGGGACTTTGCCGAGTCGCCACGATCGAACGGAATATTCCCGCACTCTGCGGGCAGATTCCCGAAGCGGTCTGGCTCCCCCTTGCCGAAAACAGTGAAGGCGGGATCGCCGCGGAAAGCTGGCATACCCTCAAGACCGTCGTCCATGACAGCTCCGCCGTTTTGTTCGGCTGCGGCATGACGCACGGTGAGGACACCGGACGGCTGCTCGACCGGCTTTTGCAGACCGAGCTCCCGCTTGTTATCGACGCCGATGGCATAAATGTGCTGGCAGAGCATATAGATAGCATCGGGTCGGCTGCGCCGCGTATCCTCACACCCCATATCGGGGAGATGTCCCGTTTAATCGGCAAACCGGTGTCCGAACTGAAAGCGGACCCGATGGCATGCGCCGCCGCGTTTGCCAAGCGGTACGGCGTCACGCTGGTGCTCAAAGACGCTGTTACGGTGGTCGCCGCGCCGGACGGACGGGTGTTCGCCCATTTGGGCGGCAACGCCGGTATGGCAAGGGGCGGCAGCGGGGACGCGCTGGCGGGGATCATCGCTTCCCTTTTGGCGCAGGGCATGGAAGCGACCGACGCCGCTGTCTGCGGGGTTTATCTCCACGGCGCGGCGGGGGACGCCGCCGCCGCGGAAAACGGGCTTGCCGGTATGCTGCCGACCGATCTGATCGCCGCTCTGCCACGGGTGTTTTTGTCGCTGGGGCGGTAATGAAGGGGAGATCGCCATGTTCCGCCGAGTCCTGTGTTGTCTTTGTGCCGTTTTACTGCTGAGCGGCTGCGGGCATACAACGCCTGCACAGCCGTCCGGTCAAAACCGATATGAGGTGACGCTCACCGGTGAAACGCTTTCGGTAACCGGCATTGCCGAAAACGGGTGCTTTACCGTCACCGCGCCGGAAACCCTTGCCGGAACGGTGTATCAGCTCACGGAGGACGGCGTTTGTGTCTCCCGCGAGGGGATCACGCTGCCCGCTCCCGAAAAGGCGTGGTCTGCCATACTGCTTCGCTTTCTGGCGGCGGGGCTTCCGCAGAGCAAGGAGCTTTGCGGCGTGCGCTGCACCTTTTCGCCGGATCAAACAGGCGGCGGTGTGCTTTCCTTTGCCGGCTGTGAGGCGGCAATCACGCCCCTTTCGTAAAAGATTGACATTTCTTTTATAATATCGTACAATAAATGCAACCGAAAAAAGAAAGGATTGATTTTCCGAATGGACGCAGACAGTCGATTATGGTTGGCGTTCTGGATCATTTTACCTCTGCTGGTTGCCGCGATCGCGGCGGCGGGCGAGGTTTCTGTTGACGAGCTGGGCGACGGACAGGTGAAACGGCTGGAGGAGGAGGGCGATCCCGCTTCCGGCAGACTGCGGAAGGCGCTTGACACAAAACAGCGGTTTTTCGCCGCCATGCGCCTGTTGCAGGTGGCGGCAGCCGTCGCGGGCGGCGTGATCGCCGTCCTTGCGGGACAGGTTTGGTGGAGCCGCCTGATTTTAGCAGCCGTATTTTCCCTTTTGTTCTTGCTGCTCTCCCAGCTTCTGCCCCGCCGCGTGGCGCAAAGCAAGGAGGAAACGGTGGCGGCGAAGCTGACGCCGATCCTCTCCCCGCTGAGCCTGTTGCTCTTGCCGATCGTTTTGCCCTGCGGCTTTTTTGCCCGACTGCTGTCCCGTCCGTTCGGGATCAGCCTCTCCACCGATTCGGAGGCGATCACCGAGGAGGATTTGCTGGAGCTGGTGGACGCGGGCGAGGAAAGCGGTCTGCTGGAGGAAAGCGAAAAGGAAATGATCAACAACATTTTCGAGTTTGACGACCTCACGGCAGGCGATGTGATGACCCACCGCACTGAAATGAAGGCGGTGCCGCATACCGCCACGGTGGGCGAGGTGGTCGATCTTGCCACTGAAAGCGGCTTCAGCCGGATACCGGTTTATGAAAACGCGATCGACAATGTGGTCGGCATTTTGTATGTCAAGGATTTCCTTGCCCTGCTCCGAACGGAGCAGATCGCCGACGCCCGCATCACCGATTTTATTCATTCGGCTCTTTATGTGCCGGAGTCCAACCGCTGCAGCGAGCTGTTTCGCCTGTTTACCGAGCGGAAGGCGCATATGGCAATCGTGGTGGACGAGTACGGCGGCACCGCCGGACTGGTGACGCTGGAGGACCTGGTGGAGGAGATATTCGGCAATATTCAGGACGAATACGACAACGAGGAGGAAGAAATCCGCCTTCAGCCGGACGGCAGCTATCTGATCGACGGCGCGACCGATCTGGAGGAGGTGGACGAGCTGTTCGGGCTCGATCTGGAGGAAAGCGAGGATTACGACACGCTGGGCGGACTGATCACCGACCTGCTCGGCAGGATTCCCGACGAGGGGGAAACGCCCCGCGTGACGGTGGGAAATGTCACCTTCACGGTGGTGAAGATGGAGGATCGACGGGTGGACCTGGTACAGGCGGTCGCCGCCGAACCAGTAGAACAACCCCTCCCCGCAGAGCTGTAAGATAAGAAGAATCCCACCACCATGCTACCGCATGGTCCCCCTCCCTTTGACAAGGGAGGCACTGGCGATCCAATTGGTTTTACCGGAAATATTGAGAAAGGAAGGCTGACACAAAGGCCTTCCTTTTTTCTTTCTATCCTATTTCAAATTTCCGAGGTTAATATCTGTTGTCAAAACACACAATGCTAAATCTCACTCCCCTATTCCGTCTTTGTCAAGACCTCCCTTGTGAAAGGGCTTTGCCGCCGAAGCGCGCCCAGCGGGCGAAACAGCGAGGCGGGA
>CANQKY010000066.1 GCA_947624575.1 uncultured Clostridia bacterium | reverse complement strand
TAGGTGCGCTCTGTCGCGTGCTTGTTGGTCGCCTTCATGGTGTAGCTCTGGGTGGTGACGATGGTGGTAAACTGCTCGTTTTTCAGCGCATACAACAGGATTTTGGTCATATCGGCGGCAGTGGTCACCTGCGCCGGATCGTGCAGACCGTGTGCATTGGTGAAATGGGTATTGGTCGCACCCAGCTCCGCCGCCTTTTGATTCATCTGCTCCACAAAGGCGGGAATGTTCCCGTTCGAGAGGTGATCCGCGATGATCGACGCCGCTTCGCAGGCGCTCGGCAGCATGGTGGCATAGATGAGATCGCCGAACTCCACCACCTCGCCGTGGCGGATATCGGCGGTCGATGCGCCGAGCCCGAACAGCTCGTCAAAAATATAGTCGGGCGCTTCGACCGGCGTGGAGAAATCCTCCCCCGATTCCACCGCCAGCAGACAGGTCATGATCTTCACAAGGGAAGCCGGATAAAGCTGCTTGTCCGCGTTTTGGGAAAACAGGATTTCGCCGTTATCGAGATTGGTGAGAACGGCGGCGTCACTGTTCAAAGTCACATTGGGGGTAAACGGGTCGGCTTCCTCTGCCGATACCGGCGCGGGCAGTAGAAGCAAAAAAGAAACTGCCAGCAAAAGCACGGCTGACACGCGGCGAAAACGGTGGAACATTTCGGCTCAACTCCTTTGGATCGGGCGGCTGCAAGTGTTACCATGATAGCATAAAAACAAACGCTTGTCTATGCCAATCTGAGAAAAAGAACGGCTTCTTTTTTGGAGCAGATCACAGCCGTTTGGCGTGTTTGTGATAGAGCCACACCGACAAAACGGTGGAAATGCACCAGCCCACGGGCCATGCCGCCCAAATCCCGACCGAGCCGAGCGGCTTTGAGAGAACCACGGCAAGCACCACCCGCAAAACCAGGTCGGTAAAGGTGGCGGTCATGAACTGCCGCATCAGACCCGCGCCCCGCAAAATGCCATCGGTCACCAGCTTGACCGAGATCACAAAGTAAAAGGGGGACAAAATTCGCAAAAACAATACGCCAGTGTCCAGCGCATCGGCGCTCGGCGCGTCCAGAAAGAGCCGGACGAGCAGCCCGCCCGCAAAGAAATAGAGCAGGAAAAAGGGGAGCGAGATCAGCCAGACCATGCGGATACCGGCAAAAAAGCCCTCCCGTACCCGTTTGGGCTGTCCGCCGCCGAGATTCTGCGCGGTGTAGTTGGAAACGCCGTTCCCCAGTGTGGTAAACGAGGTGATGACAAGGCTGTTGAGCTTGACCCCTGCCGAGTACCCCGCGATCACCCCTGCGCCGAACCGGTTGATGACCCCCTGAATGACGACATTCCCGACCGAGATAAAGCTCTGCTGGAGTATGCTCGGCACCGCGACCGCCGCGATCTGTAAAAGCAGTCCGAGTGAAAACATAGGCTGCCGTCCCGTCGCCGGAAGCTTATGCAGCCGACGGAACACCGCCGCGACCGCCAGCAGGCAGCTGACCCCCTGACAGAGGAAGGTCGCCCATGCAACGCCCGCCACCCCCATGGAAAACGCGGTGACAAAGAGAATATCCGCCGCAATATTGGCGGTGGAGGAAAAGGCAAGGAACAAAAACGGCGTGCGGGAATCCCCCATGGCGGAGAACACGCCGGTGGCGATATTGTAAAAAAAGACAAACGGCAATCCGCCGATGTAAATCATAAGGTATAATTTAGAGTCGGCAAGGATCGCTTCGGGCGTGCGGATCAGAGTCAAAAGTCCGCCCGCTAAGAGAAAGCCCGCCGTCATCAGCATAAGGCAGAGCGCGCCGGACGCCAGCATAGCGGTGGAGACGGCGGTTTTCACCCTGCCGTACTGCTTTCCGCCGAACAGGCGGGAGACCACCACCGAGCAGCCGATATTGCAGCCGAAGGCGAATGCGATGAAGATCAGAGTGATCTCATAGCTGTTTCCGACTGCCGCTAATGCCTGTTCCCCGATGAACTTGCCGGCAACGAAGCTGTCGGCGATCTGATAGAGCTGCTGGAAGATCACACTGCCGAACAGCGGCAGGCAGAACCGCCACAGCACCGTGGAAGGCCGCCCGACCGTCAGGTCCCTGTTTTCCATTCAATCCCTTCTCTCACACTTGAGCAGCAACGGCATATCGTCCGTTTTGTTTGGCGCGTTTTGAATCCCTCCACCATGCTATCGCATGGTCCCCCTCCCTTTGACAAGGGAGGCACTGGCGACCAAGGAAGTTTTGATAGAAATTATAGCAAACAAGCTGACAGACGACTTCACTTTTCCCATTTCCAACCCACCACGCTGCCGTCTTTGTCAAGACCTCCCTTGTCAAAGGGAGGGGGACCGCGCTTCGCGCGGTGGTGGGATTCCAAACCGCTTTTTCCTCTACGGATTGCTATTTACAGACTAAAGCGGTCGGGGGACCGACCGCTTGTACCGATCATTCGGCGTTTTCGTCTGTTTCCTCCGGCAGGGCTTCGCCCTTCATCATGCGGGCAAATTCCTCGCCGTCCATCGTTTCATGCCGCACCAGATACGCCGCGACCGCGCAAAGCTGATTGTCATGGGTACGCAAAATCTCCTCCGCCTTTTGGTATGCTTCGCCCACCAGACGGCGCACTTCCTCGTCGATCTCGGACGCCACCTCCTCGGAGTAGCCGCGCCCCTGACTGATGTCCCGCCCGAGGAACACCTCCTGCTCCGCGTTGCCGTAGACGATCGGGCCCAGCTTCTCGCTGAAGCCGTATCGAGTGACCATGTTGTGCGCGATCGAGGTCGCCCGCTCAATATCGTTCGAAGCGCCGGTGGAGATATCCGCCAATTTCAGCTGTTCCGCCACACGCCCGCCGAGCAGGGTGACGATCTCCTCCTCCATCTCGGTGCGGGAGACATAGCTGCGGTCATGCTCCGGCAGGCTCATGGTAAAGCCGCCCGCCATGCCCCGCGGCATGATCGAAATCTGATGCACCGGCGGCTGTGTTTCGGAATAATAGGTGGTGATTGCGTGTCCCGCTTCGTGGAAAGCGGTCAGACGCTTCTCCTTGTCCGAGATCACCTTGGAGCGTTTTTCCGGGCCCGCGATCACCTTGATGGTCGCGTCCTCGATCTCCTGCTCGGTGATCGCCTTCTTATTCCGCCGTGCCGCCAAAAGCGCCGCCTCGTTCATCAGGTTTTCAAGGTCTGCGCCGGTGAAGCCGACGGTGGATTTCGCAATGGTATTGAGATTGACGTCAAAGCCCAGCGGCTTATTCTTGGAGTGAATTTTTAAAATTTCCTCCCTGCCCTTGACGTCGGGATAGCCGACAAAAATCTGCCGGTCGAACCGTCCCGGGCGGAGCAGCGCCGGATCGAGAATATCCCGCCGGTTGGTGGCGGCGATGATGATCACGCCGGTATTGGCGCCGAAGCCGTCCATCTCGACCAGAAGCTGGTTTAGGGTCTGCTCCCTTTCATCGTGACCGCCGCCGAGACCCGCGCCCCGATGACGACCCACCGCGTCGATCTCATCGATAAAGATGATGGACGGCGCGTTTTTCTTTGCCTGATCGAATAAATCCCGCACGCGGGAAGCGCCCACGCCGACGAACATCTCCACAAAATCGGAGCCGGAGATCGAGAAAAACGGAACCCCCGCCTCCCCCGCGACCGAGCGCGCCAGCAGCGTTTTGCCGGTACCCGGAGGTCCCATCAGCAATACACCCTTGGGAATACGGGCGCCGAGCTCGTTAAACTTGGTGGGATTTTTGAGGAACTCCACAATCTCCTGCAATTCCTCTTTTTCCTCATCACAGCCCGCCACCTCCGAGAAGGTGGTGGTGCGCCCCTGCTGGGCGGTCTGTTTGAGATTCGCCTTGCCGAACTGGCTTATCTTGCCGCCGCCCTGCTGCTTCATCATCATATAGTAGAACAGCCCCATGCCCGCGATGAGCAGCACGATCGGCAGCAGGCTGAACAGCCAGGTGTTGTCGGTCGCGCGGATATAGTTGAACTCGATCGGGTCATCGGGGTGCTCCTTATTATGCGCGAGCACCGAGTCCTCGATTGCCGACAAAAACAGGCTGACGTTCGGCACCCGATAAACGGCATGGGTGTCGTCCCGCAGGGTATAGCTCAGTTCCCCGCTGCCGAGATCGACCTCAAACTGCTTGACCTGATCCTGCTGGAAGTAGCCGACCACCGTATAATACTCGGTCCGCTCACTGCTGTGGAGCATACTCTGCATCGTCATATACATCAGCCCGATGACCACCAGCAGCACCACCAGATAGATGATGATGTTCTTTTTGCTTTTCTTAGGACCCATCTATTTCGGTTCTCCTCTCTCTATTTGCCGGTATCCTGCGGCAATACGACCACATCGGGCAGGTAGCGGTACTGCTCATCGAAGTCCAGTCCGTACCCCACCACGAATGCGTCGGGAATGGTGAAGCCCACATAATCGGCGGAGAAATCCGCCGTCCGCCGGTCGGGCTTATCCAGCAGTACGATTGTTTTCACCGAATTTGCCCCCTGCTCTCTCAGCAGGCGGGTGAGCTTATAAAGGGTGTTGCCGGTATCGAGAATGTCCTCCACCAGAATGACGTCCTGCCCGCGAATCTCGTCCGCGTTCGGCATCTTCACCGTGACCTCGCCGCTGCTTTCGGTGCTGTGCAGATAGCTCGACGCCGTTAAAAACCCGATTTTGCAGGGCAGCTCCGCCGCCCGCAGCAGATCGGCAAAAAAGAACACCGCGCCCTTGAGCACCCCCAGCACCAGCGGCGTTTTTCCCGCGTAATCCCGCCGAAGTTCAGCCCCCAGCTCCGCCACACGCGCGGCAAGCTGCTCGCGGGAAAAAAGAACCTCATACTGCTTTGTCATGATCCACCTCTGCTGTGATCAGCAACACCTGTTTTGTTTTGGCGCCGACGGCGACCCGTGCGGTCACACCCAGCCGCTCAACTGCCAGCGTACCCGCTTCGTCCGAAAGAAAGAGAAGCCGCGCCCGAAGATCAGGCTCGATCCCCGCTTCCTGACAGAGCTTTTTGACCGATTTCGTCAGACCCCGCTCCAAAAGGGTCAGCCTTTCGCCGCCCTCTCTGCTGTGGATCCGCAAAGTCCCTTTTATTTTATCACAATCTATGGGCGGAAACAAGGCGTTTTTATGAACATTTTGACAAGGATTCTTTTCGATCTGCGGTTTTAACCGTCTGCCGTCCGGCAAAACGGCTCCGTTTTGGGTGAGTTTAACGGAAAATTTTACTGCCGGAGCAGGCTCTCCCGACAAAAGCAGTCCGCCCGCCGTGTAAAATCCGCCGTACCGACCGCCAACCTCGATCACCCGCATCAGCCGCTCACACCCGCTGCCCGAACCGGCAAGCTGTAAACAAAACCGCCGCAGCAGCGCCGGATCGGCTTTTTGAAGCGTTTTCAGATCGTAACCGTTCTCCCGCTTTGCCGCCGCTTTCAGCGCGTCCGTCTCGGCGGCGAGATAGCTTTCGTCCGCCCGCAGCGCCGCCGCAAGGCGGGACGCGGCTTTTAAAAAGCGCGGATTTTCCCGCAGAATGAGCGGCAATATCTCCCGCCGCACCCGATTGCGGGTGTAAGCGTCGGTATGATTGGTCTCGTCCTCCCGATGGGGAATATGGCAGGCGGCAAGATAGGCTTCGATCTCCCGCCGCTCCACCGTGAGAAGCGGGCGAACGACCCTGCCCCGCCTGGGCGGAATGCCGCAAAGCCCCCGTCCGCCGCTGCCGCGAATCAGCCGCAGCAGAACCGTTTCCGCCTGATCGTTTAAGGTGTGCGCCGTGACGATCTTATCACAGCCGCACCGGTCCGCCGTCCGCTCAAAAAAAGCATAGCGCAGCGTGCGCCCCGCCGCTTCGATCCCTTTTTTCTGCCGTGCCGAAAGCGCGGCGGTGTCCGCTCTCGCCGCGACAAGGGGAATCCCCCACGCCCGACAGAGTGTTCGGACAAACAAAAGGTCGCCGTCCGCCGAGGCACGCAGTCCGTGATGGAGGTGACAGGCGGTCAGCCGAAAGTGATAGTCGGCAAGCCCAAAGCAAAGCAGATGGAGTAATGCCACCGAATCCGCCCCGCCCGATACGCAGACAAGCAGGCTGTCCCCCTTTTGGAGCAGCCCGCTTTCCACGACCGCACTGCGCAAACGGGCGCGCGCCGCGTGTCCGCGACCCTGCTTACCCATAGCGTTCTTCCACCGGCAAAAAGCGAGTATGGGCGCCGTCCCAATAAAGCGGCACCACACCGGTCGCGCCGTGCCGGTTCTTCCCCACGATGCACTCCGCCTCATTGGGGCTTGCTTCCTCATTATACACCGCGTCACGGTAGAGCAGCAGCACCGCGTCGGCGTCCTGCTCGATCGAGCCGGAATCCCTGAGATCGGCAACCTGCGGTCGGTGCCCCTCCTTCCGCTGCTCGGGGCTGCGGTTGAGCTGGGACAGCAGAATAACCGGTACGTCCAGCTCCTTCGCCATGATCTTGAGGTTGCGGGTGATGGTGCTGATCTCCTGCACCCGATTCCCCTCCAGTCGGCTGTTGCCGGAGGACATCAGCTGAAGATAGTCGATGATCACAAGCCCCAGATTTTTCATACGCAAAAGATTTGCCTTCATGCCCGCCACCGTGAGATTGGCGGTGTCCAGATAGATCGGCGCGGTGGCGATCCGCTCCGCGCCCTCGGCAAGGCGGGTCCATTCCTCATCGTTGAAAATGCCCTCCCGCAGTTTCCGGCTGTCCAGCCCCGAAGCGGAGGAAAGCATACGGGAAACCAGTTCCTCCCGCGCCATCTCCAGCGAAAAGACCGCCACCGTCTTTTTACAGCGGGTTGCCACATGCTCGGCAATATTCATCGCAAAGCTCGTTTTTCCTATGGCGGGACGGGCGGCAATCAAAATCAGATTCCCGTTATGAAGCCGCACCATACGATCCAGCGCGGGATAGCCGGTGGGCAGCCCGATATACTCCTCCCGTTCCTCTCCCGACAGCTTTGCCAGCCGGTCGTAAACGTCGAGGATCACCGAGTCGATCCGCACCAGACCGCCTACGTCTCGTCCCTTTCTGATATCGTAAATGCGCTGTTCCGCCGCGTCAAGCAGCGTGTTGGCGTCGGCTTCGCCCCCGTCCACATCGGCTAAAATCTGCGCCGCCACCTGCCGCAGCGTACGCAGATAGTATTTCTCCCGCACGATCCGGCAGTAATGCCCGAGATTGGCGGTGGTGGGGGTCAATTCGATCAACTGGGCAAGGTACGCCTTTGCTTCCTCCACCGTTCGGAACACGCCGGCGGTCACCGCCTTATCGCAGACGGTCACAAAGTCCACCGCGATCCCCGAAGTGAACATACCGAGTATCGTGCTGTACAGCCCGCGGTGCGCTTCCAGATAAAAGCTCTCCGGCTTGAGCAGCTCCATCACCGTGGGGATCTGCTCGCTGTCGAGCAGAATGCCGCCGAGCACCGACTGCTCCGCATCGGTATTATGGGGCACGCCGCCGGTCAAAAGCTCCTCGTAATTCCTTTCCTCCGCCATTTCTCAGCCCTCGACGACCGATACCGTCATCTCGGCAGTCACGCCGCCGCCGAGCTTGACGGTGGCGGTATAGCTCCCGCACGCCTTAATGTCGGCGACCGCAACCTTCCGCTTCTCGACCGTCACGCCGTACTGCGTGCCGATCGCCTCGGCTACCTCCTTGGCAGTCACCGAGCCAAACAGCCGTCCGCCGCTGCCTGCCTTCGCCGTCACCGTCACCGTTTTGCCGGTCAGCAGCGCGGCGGTCTTTTTTGCCTCGTCCAGCGCCACCTCGGCATGGTGCGCCGCCGCGGCGTCCTTATTCTTCTTTTCATTGATGGCTGCCGGCGACGCTTCCACCGCCAGCCCCCGTTTGAGCAGAAAATTTCTGGCATAGCCGTCCGCAACCTTCACAAGCTCGCCCTTTTTCCCGCTTCCCTTTACATCTTGAAGCAAAATTACCTGCATGATGCTCACTCCTTACTGTTTGGTGTCAAACTGTCGATCGCCGCGATCAGCCGCGATCTTGCCTCCGATAAATTCACGCCGGCAAGCTGCGCCGCCGCCATCGTCTGATGTCCGCCGCCGCCCAGCTTCTCCAGCAGTGCCTGCACATTCATACCGCCGAGACTTCTGCCCGATATGCCGATCCCGCCCGAAATCGGATAGAGCACAAAGGACGCTTCCACCGGATTGATGGTCAAAAGCTCGTCCGCCGCCTGGGGTGCGATCACCCGCATATCCTCGCCCTTTTCGGTCGCCTGCGCGATCGCGCAGCCACGGTAAAGCTCCGCCGACGCCACAATGCGGGTCTTTTTCTGATAGGCCTCCATCGAGCTGGAAAACAGCTTCCGCACCCGCACGGTATCGGCGCCCCGCCCCCGCAGAAACGCCGCCGCCTCAAAGGTGCGCACGCCGGTGCGGAGAATAAAATTCTTGGTGTCCAGCATGATCCCCGCCAGCAGGCACTCCGCCGTATTGGCGGAAAGGAGCACCCCCGAACAATATTGCGCCAGCTCAGTCACCATCTCACAGGTCGAGGAAGCGTACGGCTCATGGAAAAAGATCGCCGCGTTGGCGATATGATCCACCGTCTTGCGGTGGTGGTCGATCACCATCACCTGCGGGCAGAGCCGGTAGAGCTCCTCCGATTCGGTCAGCTTTGCATTATGGGTGTCCACGATAATCAAAAGGGTGCTGCCGTTTGCCAAATCCCTGGCGTGGCTCGGCGTGATAAACAGATCGGGCAGATTTTCCTGCGCCTTTTCGATCAGCCCCACCGCCAGCGAGGTCTGGCGATCCACCACCGCATACGCCTGCCGTCCCAGCGCCCGCGCGATATGTACCATGCCGACCGCGGCGCCCACCGAATCCAGATCGGAAAAGCGATGCCCCATGACCAGCACCTGATCGGCGTTCCGAACCGCCTTTTGCAGCGCGGCGGCTATGATCCGGCTCTTGACCTTATTGCGCTTTTCCACGCCCTGCGACACGCCGCCGTAAAAATCATACCCCTGCTCGGTTTTGAACGCGACCTGATCGCCGCCCCGTCCCAGCGCCATCTCCAGCGCCTGACGGGCAAACGCCTCGCTTTCCGCCAGCGTATCAGCGCCGTGTCCCACCCCGATCGACAGGGTCATATGATCCCCGCCGGCAGTCGAGATCGCCCGCACCTGATCCAGCACCGGAAACCGCTGTTCCACCATCTTGGCGATATGCCGTTCCTCCACCACCGCAAGGAACCGATCCCGCGCCAGCTTCCGCAGAAAGCCGGTCGTCTCCCCGATGAACGATTCCATTCTGCCGTCCAGCTCGCTTAGAATCAGCGATTTTTCGCTTTCCTTGACGTCCTGAAGCAGCTCGGCGTAGTTGTCGATGCTCAAAATCATCACCGTCGGGCGGGTGAGCCGGTATTCCTCCGCTTTCTTTGACAGCTCGGTCACATCGGTGAAATAAAGCAGGTAGAGGGGGCTTGCGTTATGCTCCGAGCAATGCCCGCAGACCAAAAACCGCCCCGCCGGACAGCTCACCCGACAGCCGCTGCTTTGAACAAGGCTGTCAAGCGGGCAGGCAGTCAGCCGGTCGAGCGCGTCCCCATAGGCGTCCTCTCCGAGCAGCACCTGCTCCCGAAACAGATCGTTGTACCACAGAATCTTTCGATCCTCGCCGCAGACCAGCACCGGCATCGGGAACCGAAGCAGCGCCTGATGATTTTCCGCGTCCAGTGCTCCCCCGATCTCGGAGATCATACGCCGCAGCACGCTTTGAGAGCGCATGAGGATCAGGCAGATGACGATCACCGCCACCGACGAAACGGCAAGGCAGATATAGCCGTATGTCGGCGCGGCAAAGACTAAAACGCCCGATACCGCCAGCAGCAGTACCGACAAAATGCCGATCAGTACCCTGACCTCAGGTGACTTTTTCTGTTTCATACCCTTTCTCCTTTGGCGGACAGGTAAGCCGTCCGCCGCGTTAAACCTCCATGATGACCGGCAGGATCATCGGGGATCGCTTGGTTTTCCGATAGATAAACTGGGAGAGCGTATCCCGCAGATGGACCCGCATCACGCCCCAGTCGCGAATCCCGTGATCCCGACAGTGTTTGAGCGCGCCGACGGCGATCCGCTCGGCTTCCGCCATCAGCTCCTCCGATTCCCGCACATAGACAAACCCGCGGGAGACGATATTCGGTCCCGAAACCAGCATACGGGTCTCGCGGTCGATCACCGCCGTCACCACGATCAATCCGTCCTCCGCCAGCCGTTTCCGATCCCGCAGCACGATCGAGCCGACGTCTCCGACGCTCAGACCGTCCACCAGCACCTGTCCCGCCGGAACGGTGCCGGCGAGCTTCATCTCCACGCCGTCGAGCTCGAGCACCTGCCCGATCTCGGCGATTCGGACATTCTCACGGGGTATCCCCAGCCCGATCGCCAGATCGGCGTGCTTTTTCAGATGCTTATACTCCCCGTGCACCGGCAGGAAAAACTTCGGCTTTGTCAGCGCAAGCATGGTCCGCAGCTCGTCCTGACAGGCGTGCCCCGACACATGAATCTCATACATTCGCTCGTAGATCACCTCGGCGCCCAGCTTGAGCAGATCGTTCACCACCCGGGTGACGTGCTTTTCGTTGCCGGGGATCGGGGTCGCCGAAATGATGATATAGTCCTCGTCCGACACCCGCACCTGACGGTGATCGCCCGAGGCGATCCGCGACAGCGCGCTCATCGGCTCGCCCTGGCTGCCGGTGGTGATCAGCACCACCTTCTCCTTGGGATACCTGCCGATCTCCTCAATGTCGATCAGCAGCTTATCCGGCACCCGAAGATACCCCAGCTCCATCGCGCGGGTCACCACATTGATCATGCTCCGCCCCGATACCGCCACCTTCCGGTCGTGCCGTCTGGCGGCGTCGATGATCTGCTGAATCCGGTGGATATTCGAGGCAAAGGTCGCCACGATGATCCGGCGGCTGCTGGCAGCCTCGGTATTGAAAAGGGTTTCAAAGCTCGCCCCCACCTTCCGCTCCGACATGGTGGCGCCCGGGCGCTCCGCATTGGTCGAATCGGACAGCAGGCAGAGCACTCCGCGGCTCCCCAGCTCGGCAAATCGGGCGAGGTCGATCATCTCGCCCTCGATCGGCGTGTAGTCGATCTTGAAGTCGCCGGTCTGAATGATCACACCGGCAGGGGTGTGGATCGCCATGGCGACCGCGTCGGGAATCGAGTGATTGACCCGAATAAACTCCACCGCCATGCAGCCCACCCGCACCGTCTGGCGGGGCTTTACCACATTCATCTTCACCTTACCGAGCAGTCCGTGCTCCTTCAGCTTCCCCTCCACCAGCCCCAGCGTCAGGCGGGTGCCGTAGAGCGGTATGTTGACCTTCTGCAAAAAATAGGGCAGACCGCCGATATGGTCCTCATGCCCGTGGGTGAGAAAGATCCCCCGCAGCCGATCCTTGATCTGCTCCAGATAGGTGTAATCGGGGAGAACCGAGTCCACCCCCAGCATCGATTCGTCGGGGAACATCATGCCGCAGTCCACCAGAAATGCGTCGTTCCCGCACTCGTACAGGGTGATGTTCTTCCCCACCTCGCCCAGTCCGCCCAGCGGTATGATCCGCACCGGCTGCCGCCGACGCTCCGCCGGCTTCTTTGCCGGCTTCTTCGCCGGCTGGGACTGCTTCGCCGCCTGTCGCTTCACCGGCGGCTTTCTGGTATTTCCCGTTTTGGCAGCGTTCCGCCGCACCGGCTTTTTCTCCGCCGTTCTGCCGCCGTGCCGCCCGTTTCTTTCTTCCTGCATTGCCATAAAGTAAACTCCATTCTGCCGGTCGGGCTCTCCGGCGATTTCGATCCTCCCGCATAATCGGGAGCAAAAAGATATCTCCGCCGACAAAAAATGCCGGCGTTTTCGGTGTACGCGCATACTGCCGCGGTGTGGGCGTCCTGCTTGCCCGTATTGTCCCTCCACTGCCGCGATCCGGCTTTATCAAAAAAGCCCGCACACGCGCCCTATTCAGTTTGCTTTTCCGACGGCGGCACGCTGCCGCAGCAGAGACTGGGCGATCGGTGATAAAATGCAGTGAACTGTCATGCCCCGTTTCTGCGTCATGCGGAAAAAGAACACCGCTCTTTGGCGGCGTCGGCTGATGCCCGATCGGGGGAAGCTCTCCTGCCCCGTTCGGGTACCCGCCTTAGAGTCCGAACCAATATCCTTCCAAATATTGTACCCTATTTTCTCCCCCTTGTCAATTCCCTGCGGAACGAGGTTTTTGGTTCGCACTTATGGTAGGTGATAATAGCAGGCTTTTCGCCCGAAGCCGAGAGAGTGCGAAAATCGGGCTGTATGTATATGCTATATTTTGTTTGTTCTTACATCGGGCAGCGCATGAAAGCCCCGCCCTTTTTGAATCCCTCCACCGCTTCGCGGTCCCCCTCCCTTTGACAAGGGAGGCACTGGCGACCAAATTGGTTTTACTAAAAATTTTAACAAAAGAAAGCTGATGGAGGATTGTACTGAACCAACGGAAGATTTTGCTTTTTTACTTATTCTATTTCAAACTGCAATTTGCCGTCTTTGTCAAAACCTCCCTTGTCAAAGGGAGGGGGACCATGCGTCAGCATGGTGGTGGGATTCCAAAAGCCCCGCACTCGGGATCGGGCAAAAAGCCCGCTGCTCCCACCCAGCCACAAGTGCGTACCAAAAGAGCATTACTTTTTGTATTATACCGTTTTCCACCGAGGTTTATACCGATTCGACCGGAAAAGTCTGCAAATTGCGGGG
>CANQKY010000065.1 GCA_947624575.1 uncultured Clostridia bacterium | reverse complement strand
GCACGACCAGAATACCCGCCACCAGTCCGATGAGCGCGGCACCCAGCGGCGTGACCGCGTCACAGCCCGCCGTGATCGCGACCAGACCTGCCAGCGCACCGTTGAGGGTCATCGAGACGTCCGGCTTTTTATACCACACCCAGGTGAACAGCATGGTGGCGCAGGCGGCGACCGCCGCCGAGAGATTGGTGGTCAGAAAAATCTTTCCGACCAGTTCCTCCACGCCCTCGACCGCAAGGGAGGAAGTGGGGTTAAAGCCGAACCAGCCGAACCAGAGGATAAACACGCCCAGCGCGCCCAGCGTGAGGGAATGCCCGGGGATCGCCTTTGCCTTTTTCCCGTGATACTTCCCGATGCGGGGACCTAAAAACGCCGCGCCGATCAGCGCCGCCGTGCCGCCGCACATATGCACCGCCGTGGAGCCTGCGAAATCGTGAAAGCCCATTTGAGAGAGGAATCCGCCGCCCCAAATCCAGTGTGCTTCGATCGGGTAGATCAGCAGGCTGATCACCGCGCTGTAAACGCAGTAGGCGGAGAACTTGGTGCGCTCCGCCATGGCGCCCGATACGATGGTGGCGGTGGTGGCGCAGAACATGGTCTGGAAGGCGATAAACGCCCAGAGCGGCACTCCGTTTTCCGCCAGAGTGGCGGCGATCCCGCCATAATGCGCCGCCGAAGCGACCCCCGCGTACTCACCGATAAAGCCGCCCATGCTGGTGCCGAACATCAGCCCGAACCCGACCAGCCAGTAAAGCGGTGTGCCGATGGAAAAATCCATCAGATTTTTCATGATGATGTTGCCCGCGTTTTTGGCGCGGGTAAAGCCGGTTTCCACCATGGCGAAGCCCGCCTGCATGAAAAAGACCAGCGCCGCGCCGAGCAGCACCCAAAGTGTGTTGACGGCATTGAACTCAAAATTCATTTTTGTCATCTCCAAGAGTCATTTGGACCGGTTCCATAAGGTATCATACTCCTATTTTGCCGGTTTGTCAACACATTTTTGCAATATTTTTCATTTTAACTTGCAAAAATTATTGGGAAACCTCTTAAACAGACCGTTCTGTCTCCGCTTTTATGCAATTTGGATTGATAATTCTTTCATTTTTGGCAATGTCCTTATTTTATGGTACAATGTCCATATACGGAGGTGGTTTCGATGCGGTATTTTTCGGTGCTGGTAAAGCCGGCGTCCTCTCTTTGCAATATGCGGTGCCGCTACTGCTTTTACTATGACGTGGCGGAAAATCGCGAGGTGTTCTCCTATGGTATTATGAGCGAGGCGACCGCCGCCGCGCTGATCGAGCGGGTGTTTTCCTCCCTCACGCCGCCGGCGACCGTCACCTTCGCCTTTCAGGGCGGCGAGCCGACGGTGGCAGGGCTCCCCTTTTTCGAGATGTTCACATCACTTGCCGACCAGAAAAACGACAAGGGATTTCTGCTGCAATACGCGATCCAGACAAACGGGCTTGTGCTCGACCGTGATTGGTGCAAGCTCTTTCGGGCGCATGATTTTCTGGTCGGGCTATCCCTCGACCCGGGCGGGAGACTCCATGACGCGCACCGTCTGGACGGGAAGAAAAACGGCACCTTCTCCCGCGTGAAGAAAGCCGCCCGCCTTTTGGAGGAAACGGGGGTGTCCTACAATATCCTCTCCACCGTCACCCGCCAGATGGCACAGCACCCGCAGGAGGCGTTCCGGTTTTACAAAAATAATGGTTTTCGGTATATCCAGCTCACCCCCTGCTTAAAGGCGCTCGACGCCGAGGAAAACGCGGTCTACGATTTGACGCCCAGGTTGTTTGCCTCGTTTTTAAAGCAGTTTTTCGCGCTCTGGTATCAGAGCATTGCCGAGGGGGACTACATCAGCGTGCGGATTTTTGACAATCTGGTGCGGCAGTTTCGGGGCGAGCCGGCGGAGCAGTGCGGCATGTCGGGAGAGTGTACGCCCCAGTTCGTGGTGGAGGGGGACGGCAGCGTGTTCCCCTGCGATTTCTATGTCCTCGATCCCTATAAAAGCGGGAATATCAACACCGACACGGTGGAGCAGATCGGAAAATCGGCGGGCATGCTGCAGTTTGTAAAGGATCAAAAGCCCCGCCCGCCGATCTGTGAGCACTGCCGGTTCCTGCCGATCTGCGGCGGGGGCTGCCGCCGATATCGGGATTTTTACCATGAGGAGGAGGGCTACTGCCCCTATGCCGACTTCCTCGAAGCCGCCGCCCCCGCCTTGGTTCGGCTGGCAAACGGAAGATAGAACGCAGAGAGAATCCCACCACAAGTGCGTACCAAAAAAGATTGTCAATACGGCTCTATCGCCGCACCGCATTTGGGATCGGGCAAATGGGTTTGAAACCACCACCAAGCCACAAGTGCGAACCAAAAAAGAATCCCACCACCGCGCGAAGCGCGGTCCCCCTCCCTTTGACAAGGGAGGCACTGGCGACCAAGCAAGTTTTGATAGAAATTTAAGCAAAGTATGCTGGCAAAAGATTTTATTTAATAAACTGACGACAGACTTTTCTTTTTTCACTTATCCCATTTCAAACCGCTATTCTGCCGTTCCTGTCAAAACCTCCCTTGTGAAAGGGAGGGGGACCGCGAAGCGGTGGTGGGATTCAAATTCAAAACCGCATTTGGGATCGGGCAAAAAAGCTCGCTGCTCCCACCCACTACAAGTGCGTACTAAAAAAGACAGGCAATGCCTGTCTTTTTTCTTACTTTGATATTTCGTGCTTTTGTGCTTTCTTACTTTTCCGCTTTATTTTTTGCTTCCTGCTTCTTGCGGCGATAGCGGCCGGTACCGGACTCCACCTTCAAAAACCGACGAATCTCGTCCATCTCCTTGGTGTAGCCGTTTTCCTCATGCAGGTTGACGAAGAAAAACAGCGAGATCGCCAAAAACAGATCCCACGGCGGGAGATACACCCCGCGCTCGATCGAGGAGATCGTCTGTCTGGACAGGCAAAGCCGGTTGGCAAGCTCTGTCTGGTTGATGCCGAGCTGACTTCTCATGCGCGGAATCCGCGCCACCACCGATTCGACCAGCTCCCTTTTTTCATCGGTTAACTTTGTTGCTGCCATTGTCAAATACCCCTTCCGCTATTTCATCAGAAGACCAAGCTTCTTTTTGACCTTACTGAGCGTCCGGCGCGCCACTGCCGACGCTGCCGCCGCACCCTCTTTACAGACCTCCTCCAGATAGGCGCGGTCGTTTAAGTACGCGGCGTACTTCTCCCGCACCGGACGGAGATACTCCGCCACCGCTTCACCGACTGCCTGCTTGAAGTCCCCGTAGCCGTGCCCTGCAAACTCGGCTTCGATCTCATTCATGCTCCTGCCGGTCACGGCGGCGTAGATGGTCATCAGGTTATTGACGCCGTCCTTCCCCTCGCCGTATGCCACCCGTGCTTCGCTGTCGGTCACCGCCCGCTTCACCTTTTTGAGGATCACCTCGGGCGGATCGAGAATATAGATCGCGCCGTTCGGGTTCGGGTCGGATTTGGACATCTTCTTGGTCGGATCGGCAAGCGAGCGAATCCGTGCCCCCTGCTTTGGCAGATACGCCTCGGGCAGAGTGAACAGATTGCCGTAAAGCCCGTTCATGCGCACCGCGATGTCCCGCGTCAGCTCCAGATGCTGCCGCTGGTCGTCCCCGACCGGCACATAATCCGCCTGATAGAGCAGGATATCCGCCGCCATCAGCGCGGGATAGGTGAACAGTCCGGCATTGATGTTATCGGCATGCGCGGCGCTCTTGTCCTTGAACTGGGTCATACGGGACAGCTCCCCAAACTGGGTGTGGCAGGACAAAAGCCAGCTCATCTCGGCGTGCTCCGGCACATGGCTTTGCACAAACAGCAGGCTTTTTTTCGGGTCGATCCCGCACGCCATCAGCTGCGCCAATGCCGACAATGTGCCCGCACGGAGCTTCCCCGCCTCCTGCCGCACCGTCAGTGCGTGGAGATCGGCGATAAAGTAGGCGCACCGGTAATCCCGCTGCATACGCTCCCAGTTCTGGATCGCGCCGATATAGTTGCCGAGGGTGAACACACCGGTCGGCTGGATTCCGCTGAGTATGATCTTTTTACGCGGCGCCGCTTCCTCCGCCATGACCGCAAGCCCCCTCCGCCGTTTTACCGCAAATGCGTACCAGAGATTATGGTAACACAAATAGACGATTTCGTCAACCTTTTTCTCACCGGATCAGCCGTCTGATATCCTCCTCGCGCCCCATGACGATCATCGGTTCGTCCGATTGAAAGCAATAGGTCGCGTCCGGCATCACGATCTTCTCGCCCTGCCGGATCGCCAGCACGGTGATCCCCCATTTCGCCCGCACCTTCAGCTCGGCGATCGAACGCTCCGTCCACTTCTTGGGCGGCATCAGCTCGTAGATCGAGAAGTCGCCCGAAACCGCGATATAGTCGAGCACGCTGTCGTGGCTCAGCTTGATGGCAAGGCGGTTCGCGATATCCCGATCGGGGTGGATCACCCGCTGCGCCCCGATCCGATAGAGGAACTTCTCCTGAATATCGGTGGCGGCAAGCGCCGTCACATGGCGGGCGCCCAGCTCGATGAGCAGGTCGGTGATCTCAAGCGAGCTTTGGAAATCGTCGGTCACGCAGACCACGCAGCGGTCGAACTCCCCTACCCCGAGGGTGGAAAGCACCTCCCGTCTGGTGCAGTCGGCGATCTTGGCGGAGGTCACCACATCTAACAGATCGGACATCTTGGTTTCGTCCTTATCGACGATCATGATCTGGTTCCCCTTGTTCGCAAGGCTCCGCGCCAGATAATGCCCGAATTTTCCCATTCCGATGACCAGTATCGATTTCATCACAACATACCTCCTAGCCTATGGTGATCGCCTCGGTCGGCTCGGTGACGGCGTGTGCGCCGCTCCAGTCGGTCAGGGCGGTGGCAAACGAAAGGCTGCCCACCCGTCCGCAGTACATCAAAAACGCGATCAGCACCCGCGACAGTGCGGAAAGCTCCCTTGTGACGCCGGTGGACATACCCACCGTGCCGATTGCCGAGAAGGACTCGAAGATCAAATCGGTGAGCGGGAGCGTTTCGACAAGGCAGAGCAGGAAGATCACCCCGCAGACCAGCGTCAGGTTGATGGTGCAGACCGACGCCGCCTTTCGCAGGCTGTCCTCCTCGAACCGGCGACCGAACGCCCCGCTTGTCCGCCGGTTTTTCATATAGGCGGCTGCCGACAACAGGATCACCGCAAGGGTGGTGGTTTTCACGCCGCCCGCCGTGGAGCCGGGAGAGCCGCCCACAAACATCAGCATAATGGTCAATAGCTTGCTGCCCGATGACAGTCCCGCCGTGTCCACCGAGTTAAAGCCGGCGGTACGGGGGGTGACCGCGTCAAAGAGTGACGTGAGAATACGGGTGCCGATCCCCATCTCGGCGCCGGTCGTGTTCCGCTCCAGCAGGAAAAAGAGAACGGTCGGCACCACCACCAGCACTGCGGTGACGGTCAGCACCAGCTTGGTGTGAAACCGATACCGCTTCACATGGTGCCGGTGCGCCATCAAATCGTCCCAGACCACAAAGCCCAGCCCGCCCAGCAGAATGAGCGCCATCAGCGTGCCGCTCACCAGCCAGTCGGAGGCATAGGCGGTAAAGGAGCTGTAGGGTCCTGTGACCGTCCCCATCAAATCAAAGCCGGCGTTGCAGAGCGCGGACACCGCGTGGAACACCGCCATAAATCCGCCGTGCAGCCAGCCGTACTGCGGCACGAACCGGATTGCCAACAGCACCGCGCCGATTCCCTCCAGCAGCAGCGCAGCGCCCACCACCCGCCGCACCAGTCCGCCGGCGCCGCCCGCCTGGATATTGTTGATACTCTCGTTGAATACCTCCCGCTGCCGCAGACCGATCCTCTGCCGCAGCAGCATGAAAAACAAGGTGGCAAAGGTCATGAACCCCAGTCCGCCCAGCTGTATGAGCAGCAGGATCACGCACTGCCCGAACACCGACCAGTAAAGCGCCGTGTCATGGACGACCAGTCCGGTCACGCAGGAGGCGGAGGTCGCCGTGAACACCGCGTCCAGAACGGGCGCGCACTCCCCCGATCGGGTGGAGATCGGGAGCATCAAAAGCAGCGTTCCCACCGCGATAATCGCCAAAAAGCCGAGCGCGATCACCCGTACCCGTGACATCAGATGCCGTTTGTTCTCTTTGATGCCGCGCATGACCCTTCCCTTCCTTCCGTCTGCCGCTTAAAACGCGGTCTTTTCGGTCAGATAGCCGACAAGCTCCCCGATCGGGAGCCGCACCTGCTCCATGCTGTCCCGCTCCCGCACCGTCACGCAGCCGTCGGCTGCCGAATCAAAATCATAGGTGATGCAATACGGCGTGCCGATCTCGTCCTGGCGGCGATACCGTTTGCCGATCGAGCCCGCTTCGTCATAATCCACGTCAAAGTGCGCCGAAAGCGTGTCATACAGCTCGCCCGCGGCTTCACCGAGCTTCTTCGAGAGCGGCAGCACCGCAGCCTGAAAGGGCGCCAGCGCCGGATTCAGCCGCAGCACCACGCGGCCCTCTTTTCCGTCGGCTGCCGGTTCCTCGTCATACGCCTCGCACAAAAATGCCAGCGCCACCCGATCCGCGCCGAGCGAAGGCTCGATCACATAGGGGATATACCGCTCGTTTGTCTCCTGATCGAAGTAGTCGAGCGGCTTTTTGCTCTGCTCCTGATGGCGGGTGAGATCAAAATCGGTGCGGGAAGCGATCCCCCACAGCTCTCCCCAGCCGAACGGGAACAGATACTCGATATCGGTGGTCGCGTTGGAATAGTGGGACAGCTCCTCGGGATCGTGATCCCGCAGCTTCAGGTTTTCCTCCTTCAGCCCCAGCGAGAGCAAAAAGTCCTTGCAGTACGCCTTCCAGTAGCCAAACCACTCCAGCTCGGTGCCCGGCTTGCAGAAAAACTCCAGCTCCATCTGCTCAAACTCGCGGGTGCGGAAGGTGAAGTTGCCCGGCGTGATCTCGTTTCGGAAGGATTTCCCGATCTGGCAGACGCCGAACGGCAGCTTCTTGCGGGTGGTGCGCTGGATATTCGCAAAGTTGACGAAGATTCCCTGCGCCGTCTCGGGACGGAGATAAATCTCGTTCTTCGCGTCCTCGGTCACGCCCTGAAAGGTCTTGAACATCAGATTGAACTTCCGAATGCCGGTGAAGCTCTTCCCCCCGCAATTCGGGCAGGTGATACCCTGGGCCGTGATGTATTCCTCCATCTGCTCATTGCTCCAGCCGGCAGGAGATACCCCCGCCTGCTCCTCAATGAGCTGATCGGCACGGTGACGGGTCTTGCAGTCCTTGCAGTCCATCAGCGGGTCGGAAAAGCCGCCCACATGCCCCGATGCGACCCAGACCTGCGGATTCATCAGAATCGCCGCGTCCAGCCCGACGTTATACCGGCTTTCCTGCACGAACTTTTTCCACCACGCTCTTTTTACCTTGTTCTTAAACGCCACGCCGAGCGGTCCGTAATCCCATGTGTTGGAAATGCCGCCGTAGATTTCACTGCCGGGATAGACAAAGCCACGTCCCTTACAGAGTGCTACGATGGTCTCCATGGATTTTTCGTTGTTCTTCATTCCTGTTCCTCCTCCGCCTGGTGTGCCAGCTCCTCCCGCTTACGGCGGGTCGCCTCGTACATATCTTCGATCGTCAGCACCGGAATTTCCTCCTCCTCTGGAAGCTCCTCCAGCTCCACCGGTTCCTCCGGTGTGACCAGCGCCGTGAGATCCACACTGCTTTCGGGCATCATATGCTCGGCGGTCAGCTCTTTCCGAATCTGCCTGCGCCGCACCACCCGCCGCAGCGAGATGCTCCCGCAAAACAGTGCCAGGCAAACCACCAGCCACCCGCCGCCGAGCCAGTACCACAGATAGCCCTCGCCGCCCGGCAGTACGCCCGAAAGGGTGTCCAGCACCGGCGGCAGAGCGCACCGCCAGATCACACGCCCAATAAGGTTTGCCTCGGGGATCGCCACAAAGCCCCCCTGCGCGTTCTTCACCGAAAAGCTGCCGGATTCGATATCCTCCACCGCCAGCATGGCGCGATGCTCGCCCTCTTTCGAAAAGTCGAGGAACACCGCCGTGTCCCCCACATTCAGCGGCGTGAGAGAGGACATCTGCTCCGACACGATCAGCTCACGCGGGTCGGCGTTCATCGAAAGGTCGTACCGCCAAACGCCCACCGTGCCGTGTCCCGCGATATGGAACAGCCCGATACAGACCGCCGCCATACCCACTACCGCGGCAGTACAGAGCAGCACCATCACAAAAGACAATATCCCGCTGACGCAGGCTTTGATTGCTTTTTTCATGTTATCCTCCTCTGGCGGCAAAAAGCCATACTTCCCGATCATATTTGTTATTATACTCCATTTTTCGCGCGGGTACAATCTTTTTTAGAAAAAAGTTAGCCGAAAATCAATGTGACGACGATCCCGCTCATCAAACAGCCCATCAGATCGCCCGCCAGCGCCGCGGGAAGGGTGTGTCCCGTTTTGGTGATCTTCAGTCTGCCGTAGTAGACCGCCATGACATAAAAGGTCGTCTCGGTCGAGCCTTGCAGCACCGAAGCGACCCGTCCGATCCGGCTATCCGGTCCGTAGGCGCCAAGCAGGCTTTCGAGCACCCCCAGTGCGCCGCTCCCCGACACCGGACGCAAAAGCGCCAGCGGCAGTACCTCGGCAGGAAAGCCCACCCGCTGCAAAACCGGTGCGGCAAGGTGCGACAGCAGCTCCAGTGCGCCCGAAGCGCGGCACATGGCGATGCCGGTCATCACCGCGATCAGCGGCGGCAGGATCGTGACCACGGTTTTCAGCCCCTCCGCCGCGCCCTCCAGAAACAATCCGAACACATCGACCCGCCGGATCAGACCGTACACGCACACGCCGGTCAAAAATACCGGCACGATCCAATTACTCATTCCCCTCACTCCTTTTTTGGTACGCACTTGTGGCTGGGCAAGAATAGCAGGCTTTTCTGCCCGAACCCAAGTGCAGTGCGAATATCGGGCTGTATTGACAACCTTTTCAGTTCGCTCTTGTAGTAAGTAGCAACAGCGGACTTTCTTACCCGATCCCAAGTGGGAGCAAATAGAAAGCCCTATTGACAACCAATTTAGTAGGTGCTTTACCGATTTCGCCCGTAAAGCCTTTTTTCGGTTCGCTCTTGTGGCTGGGTAGTGGCAGCGAGCTTATTTGCCCGATCCCAAGTGCGGTGTGATGATCGAGCTTTATTGACAATCACCTTAGTTAGTGGTTTGCCGAATTTCCTCACTAAGCCAAATGTTTGCTTTTTGAATCCCTCCACCGCTTCGCGGTCCCCCTCCCTTTCACAAGGGAGGTTTTGACAAAGACGGCAGAACAGCGGTTTGAAATAGAATAAGTGAAAAAAGCAACATCTTCCGTTGGCTGGCTCAGTATACTCTTTCGTCAACCCGCTTTTGTTAAAGTTTTTATCAAAACCAATTGGGTCGTCAGTACCTCCCTTGTCAAAGGGAGGGGGACCATGCGTTAGCATGGTGGTGGGATTCTTTTTTGGTTTGCACTTGTGGCTGGGTAGTGGCAGCGAGCTTATTTGCCCGATCCCAAGTGCAGTGTGAATAGAAAGCCTTATTGGCAACCAATTTAGTAGGCGATATATCGCATTTTTCCACAAATCTAATTCTGGTTGTCAAAACCTCCCTTGTCAAAGGGCTTTGCCGCCGAAGCGCGCCCAGCGGGCGAAACAGCAAGGCGGCAATGGCGCCGCGGCACCCGCAGGGCACACAGTCGACAAGCGGCAAGGCGGTTATCCGCCGCAGCCGATGTCGGGAACCGCAAGAGAAAAGGGACCGCGCTCCGCGCGGTGGTGGGATTCTTGTGGGTCAAGGGATAGCGTTTCCTATTGTCACACAGTATCAAAAGAACACTGGCATCAGGCTTCCTGTGTTGCACGGTGTTTTGTCCCGATTTTGCGCCATGCCGCATACAGGCACGCTTCCGGTTTTCGCCGAGATTCCAGCAACCGAACGTTTTTCTAAGGGGAGCCAAGAGGGGAAAATCTTTTTCTGAAAAAGACTTTCCCCTCTTGCGGGTCGTTACCGTGCCGTCTGTTCCCACAAAGAGAAAGCGTCTGCTCAGAGATTGCGATTTCCATAAAGCCCATGCAGCCTTCCTCCCACCTATGACGCCGGCTCACGCCCTGTCGCGGCGCTTTAAGTGCCACCCCCGCCGATTCCCCAGCAGCCACGCCGTCCCCAGCGCGGTGAGAAGCGCCGCCACCGACGAAATCCAGACCGCCGGCAGAATATCCAGCGGCGCAGCCGCCCCGTGCAGCGCCCGCAGCGACGCCACCGTGGTGGGCAAAAGCTGGAGGGACGCCGTGTTCAGCACCACCAGATAAACAAGCTCGTTCGACGCCCGACCCGATTCACCCCGCGCCGCCAGAGCCTCCGCCGCCTTCAACCCGAACGGGGTGGCGGCGTTCCCCAGCCCCAGCAGATTCGCCGTCATGTTCATGGCGATGTACCGCCGCGCCGGATCCCCCTTCTCCAGCCGCGGGAAAATCCGCCCCAGCACCGGCGAGAGCAGCCCCGCGATCCGATCGGCAAGCCCCGCCGCCTCCGCGACCTTCAGCATACCGCTCCAAAGGCAGAGCGCCGCCGTCAGCCGGATACACACCTCCACCGCCTCCTGCCCGCCGGTCAGCGCCGCGTTTGACACCTCCGCCATCTGTCCGGTCAGCCCGCCGCAGAGCAGCGCCACCGCCAGCATACCGGTCAAAATCCATTTCATTTGATCCCCTCCCTTTTTCTATTTTTATGCGGAAAAAACACAAAATATGGAAATATCGGTTGACAACACTTCCAAAATATGGTATTCTATTGACAGATTCCGACGGAAATCGAAATTCAATCAAGCAAGGAAGGCGACCTATGAAAACAACAGGCGTAGTACGAGAGATCGACACATTGGGGAGAATGGTTGTCCCGAAGGAGATGCGGGAGACGCTGGGGATCGAGCCCCGCGATTCGCTGGAAATTTCGCTGGAGGGCGACCGGATCGTGATGAAAAAGCACTTTGCTTCCTGCGTTTTCTGCCAGAGCACCGAGGAAACGATCCCCTATCGCGGGAAGCTGATTTGCCGAAGCTGTCTGAGTGAGTTGAATCAGGCGGCGGAGCCTGCCGACGAAGAAGCATGAGGAAAAAGGAACGGGCGCTTTGCGCCATCAAGCTGCTGGCGGCGGCGTATCCCGACGCGATCTGCTCCCTGCAATATGAAAAGCCGCATGAGCTTTTGATTGCCACCCGACTTTCGGCACAGTGCACCGATGCGCGGGTGAATTTGGTGACCCCCGCGCTCTTTGCACGGTTTCCGACGGTGGACGCCTTTGCCGAGGCAGACCCTGACGAGGTTGCCGAGCTGATTCGCTCCTGCGGATTTTTCCGCACCAAGTCGCAGGATATTGTCGCCTGCTGTAAGATGCTGCGGGACGAGTTTGGCGGAACAGTACCCGATACGATCGAGGAGCTGATCCGTCTGCCCGGGATCGGGCGGAAAACCGCGAATCTGATCGTGGGCGATGTGTACGGGAAGCCCAGCATTGTGGTGGACACCCACTGTATTCGGATCACCGGACGGCTGGGGCTGTCCACCGGAAAGGATCCGGCGAAGATCGAAACACAGCTTCGCCCGCTGCTCCCACCGGAGGAATCGGGGGCGTTTTGTCACCGGTTGGTGCTGTTCGGCAGGGACACCTGCAAGGCGCGAAGCCCGAAATGTGACGGCTGTCCGCTGGCGGAAATCTGCCCGAGCAACGGCAAGGTGTGACGGCAAGGGAATTGCAAAGCAAGATAGTAAGGAAACAAAAAGGACAGGCGTCCTCACGGACGCCTGTCCTTTTTGCGGGTTTTATAAGTGATCGTGGCGTTGGGGGAACCACCGTCTTGCGGCAAACGCGGCGCATTGATTGGCTTAGGGGAAACCGCCGTCTTGCGGTAGACGCGAAGCCTTGACTTGCTCAGTGGAAACCGCTGTCTCACGGCAGACGCGAAGCCTTGACTTGCTCAGTGGAAACCGCTGTCTCACGGCAGACGCTAAGCCTTGACTTGCTTTGTGAAAATTATCATCTTACAGCAGACGCTCTTTCGCTGTGGAAACAGAAAGCACGGTAACGACCCACAAGAGAGGAAAGTCTTTTTCAGAAAAAGATTTTCCCCTCGGGTAGCTTCCAATAAAACAGTATCGAAACCGTACTGACATTGGGCAGCTGCCAAACAGGGGTGCAACAAAGAGAACAGCCATACTCGGAAATCAATCCGGGTATGGCTGTTCTTTTTGCGTGGGTCGAAATCTACGTCGAATGTGAATTGTTCAAAGTGAAAAGCCGCAGGCTCCTTTCTACGGCTTTTCACTGTCATGATGTTATTTTGAAGATTTAGGAAAGATGATGGTGATGGTTGTGCCTTCACCCTCTGTGCTTTGCAGTTCTATTTTTGCATTATGCAAGTGGGCGGCGTGTTTGACGATAGACAGTCCCAAACCGGTACCGCCAAGTTCTTTTGATCGGCTCTTGTCTACCCGATAGAAACGCTCGAAAATGCGCTCCCGATGCTCCGGTGGAATACCGATCCCCGTATCAGCTACCGAAAGACGGACACCATCCGAAAGGGGCTCTACCGATACTTTAACCGTTCCGCCCTGCCGATTATACTTGATCGCGTTGTCCGTGAGGTTATAAACAATGCTCTCAAGAAGTTGCGGGATACCGTATACCACGGCGTTTTCCCCCTCAAAGCTGACGGAGATACCGGCGTTTTCTGCCTCACGGGAAAGTGACTTCACTGTTTCGGCAGCCAAA
>CANQKY010000064.1 GCA_947624575.1 uncultured Clostridia bacterium | reverse complement strand
CCGGCTTTATTCCGGCGCCTGCCGAGGCGGAGGAAGCTCCCGCAGCACCCGCCGAGCCTGCTCCCGTACCCGATTTTTCGGTCGAGATCGAACCCGATCTTGCCGACTTTGAGTGATGGAGATCACGGCGATCACTCGGCAGAAGGGAAGCCGGTTTCGGGTCGAGGTGGACGGCGAATATTGGTATATCCTCGACCGTGAGATCATAGAGGAAAAGGGGCTTCACGCCGGACTTCGGGTGGACGAAGCCTTTCTGGCGTCGGTGCGGGAGGCGGCGGATCGCCGCCGTGCCAGGGAGCGCGCGCTTTATCTGATCGAGTACCGCGCCCACGGCAAGCGGGAGTTGTACGAAAAGCTCAAAAAAAGCGTGTCGCCCGAGATCGCGGCGGACACGGTGGACCGCATGGAGGAATTGGGTCTGCTGGACGATGCGGCGTATGCCGCTCGGCTGGCGGATCAGCTTCTGCGGGTGAAAAAGCGGGGGGCGCGCCGCGCCGCCTATGAGATGCGGCAGCGGGGACTGCCAAAGGAGCTTGTGGAGCAGGCGATCTTAGCAGTGACGGCGGAGCAGGACTCGGTCGAGACGGTCGTGTCGCTGATCAGGGGAAAATACGCCGCTCGGCTTGCCGCCGAAAACGGAAAGCAGCGGGTGGTGCAGGCACTGCTGCGGCAGGGATTCGATTATACGGAAATCCGCACGGCATTCGGTCGGGTGGAGGAAGGGTGGTACGATGAATTATAAGGTCGGAATGGTGTCGCTCGGGTGTCCGAAAAATCAGGTGGACGCCGAAATGCTGCTGTTTGCGTTGCAGCAGTACGGCTATACCCTCACCGGTGACGCGGCGATGGCAGATGTGGTGATCGTCAACACCTGCGGCTTTATCGCCTCCGCCAAGGAGGAGGCGATCGAGAATATTCTGGAGCTTGCCGCTCTGAAAAAAGAGGGGAAGATAAAGCTGCTCTGCGTGACCGGCTGCCTTGCCGAGCGGTATCGGGATCAACTGCTTGCCGAACTGCCCGAGGTGGATTTGGTGGTCGGGATCGGGGCGAACGCCAGACTGCCCGAGCTGATCGATGAAACGCTTGCAAAGAAGCATACCGAAAAGCTCTTTGCGGGGGAGAAAACCGAGCTGCCCTTAAACGGCGGGCGGGTGCAGACCACCCTGCCCTTTTATGCCTATTTGAAGATTGCCGAGGGCTGTGACAATCACTGTACTTACTGCGCGATCCCCTCGATTCGGGGGCGGTTCCGCAGCCGGAAGATGGAGGACATCATCGCCGAAGCGAAGCGGCTTGCCGCCGAGGGGGTGACCGAGCTGGTCGTGGTCGCGCAGGACACCACCCGATACGGCGAGGACCTCTACGGTCATGCCGCGCTGCCGGAGCTATTGCGGCGGCTTTGTGAGATCGAGGGACTGCGGTGGATTCGCACCCTTTATACCTACCCCGAACGGATCACCGACGAGCTGCTCGACGCGATCCGCGAGGAAGAAAAGCTGGTCCATTATCTCGATATACCGATCCAGCACTGCGACGGGGAAATACTCAAACGCATGAACCGGCGCGGCGATCGGGCGAGCCTGACCGCGCTGATCTCTCATATTCGGGAGCGGGTGCCGGGGATTGTGCTGCGCACCACCATGCTGGTGGGCTTCCCGGGGGAGAGCGAGGAGCAGTTTGCCGATCTGTGTGATTTCGTGCGGGAGATCGGGTTTGACCGGCTGGGCTGCTTTGCCTATTCGCAGGAGGAGGGCACGCCTGCCGCCGCGCTGGACGGTCAGCTCCCCGATGAGGTGAAGGAGCGCCGCGCCGAGCTGCTCATGGAGACACAGGCGGACATCATGATCGCCAAAAATGAGGAACGGGTCGGGCAGGAGGTGACCGTAATCACCGAGGGCTTTGACCGGTACGCCGAGTGCTTCTTTGGCAGAAGCGAGGCGGACGCACCCGAGATCGACGGGAAGATTTTCTTCACCGTTTCGGGGGAGCGCCCCAGGCTGGGCGATTATCTGACCGTTCGGCTGGAGGAGGTCATGGATTACGACCTGATCGGCTCCGCCGTGGAGGAAGCAAAATGAATCTGCCGAATAAACTCACCCTGCTGCGGGTGGTCTTAGTGATTCCGTTTGTGGCGTTTTTGCTGCTGCCGCAGATACCCCATCATTACCTTTGGGCAACGCTGGTCTTTGCGATTGCTTCCCTCACCGATATGGCGGACGGCAAAATCGCCAGAAAGTATCATCTCATCACCGATTTCGGCAAATTTCTCGATCCGCTGGCGGATAAGGTGCTGGTGGTGGCTGCCATGGTCTGCTTTCTGGATATGGGGCTTTGCTCCGCCTTGCCGATCGTGCTGATCCTGGCAAGGGAGTTTCTGGTCAGCGCGCTGCGGCTGGTCGCGGTGGAAAACGGAACGGTGATCGCCGCTTCGATCTGGGGGAAGGTGAAAACCGCCTTTACCATGGTGGCGTTCACCCTGATCCTGCTGCTGGGTACGTTAAGCGAATTTTCGTGGCTGCCCGACCTCCCGCTGCCGACCATCGCGGGGGTCTTGATGTGGATCACCGCCCTGCTTACCGTGATCTCGGGCTGGGATTACCTCTGGCAAAACCGCGGCTGCATCAAAAACGCGAGGTGATAGTATGTCTAAGCGGCTGAAAGCACTTTACCAAAAATACCGCGAGATGTTAAGCTACCTCTTTTTCGGCGGCGTCACCACGCTGGTCAATATTGCCTGCTACTGGCTGTGCGCTCACCCGCTGGGGCTCGGTACCGTGCCCTCCACCGTGATCGCATGGGTCGCGGGCGTGGCGTTTGCCTTCTGGAGCAATAAGCTGTTCGTCTTTCAAAGCCGCTCCTGGCGCCGGAATGTGGTGGTGCGTGAGGCGGCGTCCTTCGTCGCCGCACGCGCCTTTTCGGGGGTGCTGGATCTCGCCTTTATGTGGGTGACAGTCGATCTCGCCCATTGGAACGATCTCTGTATGAAGATCATCTCGAATGTGATCGTGGTGATCCTCAATTACCTGTTCAGCAAGCTGCTGATCTTTAAGAAAAAATAAAACGATAAAAAGCGGGATACCGGCACATGCTAAAATGAAGGGGGTTTTTAGATGGTGTATCCGTTTTTGACCTTGTCCGACGGCACGGAGATCGTGCATTCCGAGCTGCTGGAGCAGGGCAGGGTCAGGGTGTATGTGGAAAAACCTGATGAAAAGGACTGCTTCCACAATGCTGTCTGCTATTTGCCCGATTACCGTTGGGAAAGCATCAACGGGTTTTCCGATGATGAGATTCAAAAATATCAAAAGGTAATTGAATCAACCGCTCATTTGATTATTGAGTTTGCTCAGTACGGAGGGTTTGACCATGCCGCAAATCTTTAAGGTGGGCTCCTATTGGGTATATTTTTGGGCAAATGAAAATATGCCGCAGGAACCGATCCATGTTCATATCTCTGCCGGTTCCCCTACCGCAAACGCGACCAAGGTTTGGATCACGAAATCGGGGAAATGCCTGATTTGCAATAATCATTCTCAAATACCGGCACCGGTACTGCGGAATATTGTAAGAGTGATCGAATCAAGGGTCGACGAGGTCATACAAAAGTGGATCGGTTTCTTTGGTGAAATCAGTTATTATTGTTAAAATATGCAAGGCTGACCTTCTAAAACATAAAAGCCGCGGAAGTCTTAAGACTTCCGCGGCTTTCTGGCGCGCTGCAAGGGACTCGAACCCCTGACCTCTTGATTCGTAGTCAAGCACTCTATCCAGCTGAGCTAGCAGCGCAACGCACTTTTTGCGTGCTTTTATACTCTAGCACAGTTATCGGCAAATGTCAAGAGCTTTCCGAAAGAAAAAGAAGCGACCCTCTGCTCAGGCAGGGGTCACTTTGTTTTGTCGTGAAACAGAATGTCGGACACCTCGCAGTCCAGCACAAAGCAGAGCACGTCCAGCGTCTTGGTGGTGATCGGCAGTCCCTGCCGCATTCGGTGCAGAGTGTTCGCGGAAATGCCCTCCTTGAAAATCAAATGGTATTCGGTGATGCCTTTTCGCAGCAGCGTATCGTAAAACGGCTGATAGGAGATCATGAATCTCGTCCTTTTTTTCTCATCATATCATGCTCAAACTATTGACTATACTCAATAGATTGAGTATAATAAGAGCAGTGCAATTTATACGCACATACAGCCAATTCACAAATCAGAAAAGGAAAGGACGCGATAGAATGAAGAAGATCATGGCAGCCCTGCTGTCAGCAGTTCTGGTGATGGGAATGCTTCCCATCACCTCTCTGCCTGCGGCGGCTTATACTTCGGGGGATTTCACCTACTCCTTTAACGGGGAGGACACAGTTTGGATCACCCGTTATACCGGCTCCGGCGGCGATGTGGTCATTCCGCCCACGCTGGACGGGTATCGGGTGACCGCAATCGGAAAATACTATGCCGGTTCAGTCTATGGGAGTGCTTTTTGCGATTGCGAGGACGTCACCTCGGTTCAAATTCCAGAGGGCGTGACGCTGATCGGAAACGGCTCCTTTGCAAACTGCACGGGGCTGACCGAAGTCTATCTGCCCGACAGCGTGACCATCATCAACGATCTTGCCTTTTCCGGCTGTGAAAATCTCGATACGGTCCGGATCGGGGACAATGTGACCGAGATCGGCTTTGCCGCGTTTTCCCACTGCAAGCTATCCAACATCACGATCGGCGACCATGTGACCGGAATCAGCACATATGCTTTCGACGATACCGGCTATTACAGCAACCAGCAGAACTGGGCGACCGGCGTGCTGTATATCGGGAACCACCTGTTTGACAGCCGGAGCGACATCACTTCCTGCGATATCCGTTATGGAACAACGACCATTCAGCCGGACGCTTTCTACGATCATGACCAGCTTGCCTCGGTCACCATTCCAGATACCGTGTTTGAGATCGGGTACAGGGCGTTTGATGGCACCGCACTTACCAAGGTGGATATTCCGGGCAGCGTGAAAACGATTGCAGACAGTGCTTTTGCCGGCTGCGAAAGCCTTACCTCGGTCACGCTCGGTGACGGCGTGACCGAGATCGGCGAGGGTGCTTTTGCCTATACCGGACTGACCACTGTAAATATTCCAAGCAGCGTGCAGGTGATCGGCGACGACGCTTTTTACTGCCATGATCTGGAGTCCTTTACGGTGGATCAGGGAAGCGCCTATTTCAGCACCGATGTGAACGGAATTTTGTTCAATCAGGAGCAGACCGAGCTGATCCAATGCCCGGCGGCGAAGAACGGCAGCTATCTGATGCCCAAGACCGTGAAAACGATTCGCCGGCGCGCCTTTTACTATTGCTCCGGGGTCTACGACGTCACCTTTCCGGAGGGCTTGCAGACCATCGGGGAGGAGGCGTTTGCGAACACCTTCCTTGAGACGGTCGATATTCCCGCCAGCGTGACCGAAATCGGCTTTGCCGCGTTTGACGAATGCGGTCATATCACCGCCTTTACCGTGGATCCCGCCAATTCCGTATACAGCGATTTGGACGGCGTGCTGTTCGACAAAGACCAAAAAACGCTGATCCAATACCCGCTGGCAAAAGGGGAGGAATACACAGTCCCCAACGGCGTGACCAAGATTGGGGACAGGGCGTTTTCCCATAGCAGAGATATGAGAGGTCTTTTGGCGATTCACTTTTCCGATACCGTGACCGAAATCGGCAATCAGGCATTTGCCCATTGCCTGCGCATGAAGGAGCTCACACTGCCGGGCAATATCAAAACGATCGGCACGGAAGCCTTTGAAGCTTGTGACAATCTCAATACGGTCGTCCTCGGCGAAGGCATGATCGAGGTCGGCGAGCGCGCGTTTGCATCATGTCTAAAGCTTGCCTCCGTCACCTTCCCGAACAGCCTGCGGACCATCGGCTATGATGCCTTCAGCGGTTGTTGGGTGCTGACCGCCGCCAACCTCGGCACCGGCATAACCGAGATCGGTACGGGTGCGTTTTTGGGCTGCACGCAGCTTTCTTCCGTCACCATTCCGAACTACACGACCGGCTTTGGTCAGATCGCTTTCTCCAACTGTGCCGACAATCTTGTCCTGCGCGGATATGCGGGCAGCAGTACGGAGAAATACGCGCAAAACAACAGCATCACCTTCGAGGCGCTGCCGCAGCTTTCCGACAATACCACCGGCGTTGTGGTGCATGGAACGGAGCAGGCGCTGCCGACCGGCGCCAAGCTGGTGGCACGCATGACGGCAAGCAGTGCGACCTCCACGACCTATGACATCAGCCTGACCAAGGACGGGCAGACCGTCCAGCCGACCGGTGAGGTGACGGTGCAGCTGCCGGTACCGGAGAGCATGAGCGGGCAGAAAATCTCGGTCTATCGGGTGGAGAGCGACGGAGCTAAAACCGATATGAACGCGCAGGTCAAGGACGGCTACGCGGTGTTTACGACCGATCATTTCAGCCAGTATCTGCTGGAGGTGGAGCAGACTGCCATACTCGGCGACATCAACGGGAGCGGCAAGGTAGATGTGACCGATGCGCTGGCAATCCTCCACATGGCGGTGGGACTGGAGCAGGCGACGCCCAATGCCGATATGGACGGCAGCGGCGGCGTGACGGTGGCCGACGCACTCGCCGCCCTCCGCATCGCGGTAGGATTGGCGTAAAGGGTAGAATAAGATGAAAAAAAGGCTTGCAGTCTTGCTGTCGGCGGTGCTGGTGATGGGAATGCTTCCCATCACCGCTCTGCCCGCGGCGGCGTTGACTTCGGGGGAGTACCGATACTCTGTCGGCGATGACGGCGGCGCCGTCATCACCGGCTATACCGGTTCCGGCGGAAATGTGGCGATCCCCGATACGCTGGACGGTCATGCTGTGATCGGGATCGGCGAGAGCGCGTTTATGGACTGCTCCGGACTCAGCTCGGTCACTGTCCCGGCCGGTGTGACCGTGATCGAAAGCTATGCGTTTGCCTTTGCCGATTTAAAGCAGATCACGCTGCCCGACACCGTGACCGAAATTCAGCCGATGGCATTTAAGGGCAGCGGTCTCACCTCGATCGATATTCCGGACCATGTGAAGCTGATCGGGTTTGCCGCTTTCCAGGATTGCATCTCCCTTTCTGTGATCCACATTCCCGATAGTGTAGTGAATGCAATCGGGAACAATGTGTTTACCGGCAGCAGATATTACCGAACCGGCGAAAATTGGGACAACGGTGTGCTGTATATCGATCATCATCTGGTGGCTGCCGACAACCTCCGGTTGACCGCCTCCTGTACGGTGCGCTCCGATACCAGGGACATTGCCGCCTGTGCGTTTCAGGACTGTACTGCCCTGCAGCGGATCGTGATCCCCACTTCGGTGGCGGCGATCGGGACGCAGGCGTTTGACGGCTGCTCCGCTTTGACCGATATTACCATAGAAGCCGGCGGCGTCTCCATCATAGAACCGGATGCTTTCCGTCAAACCGGATATTATCATGACCCGAACCGCTGGGCGGAAGGCGTGCTCTATATCGGGGAGCATCTTTATGCCGCAAAGAAGGAGCTGCTGCCCGCCCGTTATACGGTGCGGCAGGGTACCAAAACGATTCTGCCGGAGGCATTTGCCGATTGTACCGCGCTGTCCGCCGTGATCCTGCCCGACAGCGTGACCGAGATCGGTTACAGCGCCTTTGCCAATTGCGATGCGCTTACCCTTTATGGCTTTGCCGGAGGCTGCGCGGAGCGTTATGCAGAGGAAAACGAAATCCGTTTTGTATATCTGAACACCTTTTTGAGAGAGGAAGCGACCGGTGTCGAGGTATCCAGCTCCAAAACCGGCGTGGTTCCGGACGGTGCGGTGTTGACGGCAACGCAAACGGCAAGCAGTGAAACCGCCGTGACCTATGACATCACCCTGACCAGGGACGGGCAGGCCGTCCAGCCGACCGGTGAGGTGACGGTGCAGCTGCCGGTACCGGAGAGCATGAGCGGGCAGAAGGTCTCGGTCTATCGGGTGGAGAGCGACGGCAATAAGACCGATATGAACGCGCAGGTCGAAAACGGCTACGCGGTGTTTACGACCGATCATTTCAGTAGGTATCTGCTGGAGGTAGAGCAGACTGCCATACTCGGCGACATCAATGGGAGCGGCAAGGTAGATGTGACCGATGCGCTGGCGATCCTCCGCATGGCGGTGGGACTGGAGCAGGCGACGCCCAACGCCGATCTGGACGGTGTGAACGGCGTGACCGTGACCGACGCACTCGCCGCCCTCCGCATCGCGGTAGGACTTGCGTAAAAGAAATAGTTGTTGTAAAAGAAATAGGGAACCGCATCGCGGTTCCCTTTTTTCGGTTCGCACCGGTATCGGGCTTTTTGCCCGAAACGAAATAGGTGCTTTTGAATCCCACCACCGCGCGAAGCGCGGTCCCCCTCCCTTTGACAAGGGAGGTACTGACGACCCAATTGGTTTTGAAAAAAATTTTAATAAAAGCAGACTGACGAAAGATTATACTGAACCAGCCAACGGAAGATTTTGCTTTTTTCACTTATTCTATTTCAAACCGCTATTCTGCCGTTTTTGTCAAAACCTCCCTTGTGAAAGGGAGGGGGACCATGCGGCAGCATGGTGGAGGGATTCTATACCCCTTGCAATGCTTCCTCTGATATGGTAGAATGAATGAGTCTTTGGCAAAAATGCAACGCTCTATTTTCGCATGCTGATGTATGTTGAAACTTGTGTGGCGCAAGGGGGCTTTGCGTTTTTCGGTGCGCGGGCTTTCCCGCGCACTTTTTTTATTCCCATAAAGGAGGAACAAGAAATGGACGGACGGTATAAAATGACAAAGGGCTTCACCCTCGATCTGGAGCTGGTGGCGCGTCTGAAAGAGGGTGCTGAAAACAGCGGACGGAGCATTTCCCGTTACACCGAACTGCTGCTCAGCCGGTGGATCAGGGAAACGGAAATGAGCGGCAACCTTTCGCCCTATGTAAAGCCGCAAAGCGAAGCAATACCCGAAAAACAGAAGCTCGGCTTGACGATCCGGCGGGACATTTTAAAGCAGATGGAAGCCTTGGCAGAAGCCGACTTCCGCCCCTTTTCGGAATATGTCAACCTCGCTTTGTGGCGAGTCCTTGAAATGGAAGAATAAGCCCCTTGCGAAAAAGGAGCTTGGCAACAGATTTTAGCTTGGCGGTCGTGAATCCCACCACCATGCTAACGCATGGTCCCCCTCCCTTTGACAAGGGAGGTCTTGACAAAGACGGTTGCTTTTTGAAAAAATTTAGCTTGGTGGGTTTTGATAACAGATATTGGCTTTTGCAATAGGAAAAGGAAGGCTTTTGTCAGCCTTCCTTTCCTAATATTTCCGGTAAAACCGATTTGATCGTCAGTACCTCCCTTGTCAAAGGGAGGGGGACCGCGAAGCGGTGGAGGGATTCAAAAGCGCCTATTTCGTATCGGGCAAAAGCCCGATGCCGGAATTTGCCATCAGTGCGTACCAAAAAAGGACGGGCAGAAGCCCGTCCTTTTTTGGTTTTGTGGGTTAATAATTGGTCTGGCGAAGCTCGAAGAAGCTCTGCGGGTGGTTGCAGACCGGGCAGACCTCCGGCGCCTTGGTGCCGACCACGATATGCCCGCAGTTGCGGCACTCCCAAACCTGCACGCCGCTTCTCTCAAACACCTGCTTGGTCTCCACATTTTTGAGCAGCGCGCGATACCGCTCTTCATGCTCCTTCTCGATTGCCGCCACGCCGCGGAAGCGGGCAGCCAGCTCGGTGAAGCCTTCTTCCTCCGCCTCCTGCGCCATACGGTCGTACATATCGGTCCACTCGAAGTTCTCGCCCTCTGCCGCATGCAGCAGATTCTCGGCGGTGTCCCCCAGCTCGCCCAGCTCCTTGAACCAGAGCTTGGCGTGTTCCTTTTCGTTGTCGGCGGTTTTCAGAAAGAGCGCCGCGATCTGCTCATAGCCCGCTTTCTTCGCAACCGACGCAAAATAGGTGTACTTGTTTCGCGCCTGAGATTCGCCCGCGAACGCCTCCCACAGATTCTTTTCGGTCTTGGTGCCGGCATAGGGATTGGCTTTCGGCGCCTCCTTGAACTTCTCGGCAGGCTGACGGCATTTCGGACACGTCTCCGGCGGCGTATCGCCCTCATGCAGATAGCCGCATACAGTACAGATCCACTTTTTCATTCTTTTTCTCCTTTCTTCATTTTGCTTTGACAGGCAGGACACAGCCCTTCATATACGGTGTGGTGCCGGTCGATTTGATAACCGGTCGCCTTGGCAAGCGCCTGATCCCGCTCAGCCTGATAGGGAAACGGAATGTCACACACCGCTCCGCACCCGCTGCAATGCAGGTGATCGTGCGGTTCCTCCCGCAGATCGAAGCGATCGGCACTCTCCATCGGAATACGGGCGATGACCCCCGTCTCGGACAGCAGCTTGAGATTCCGGTAAACCGTACCCCGACTGACCGTTTCCTCCCGCTGCCGCACGTCCAGATAAAGCTGGTCTGCCGTGGGGTGGTCCCGCCGTGCGCGCACCGCCTCCAGCACCAGCCGCCGCTGGCGGGTATCTCTTTGCCGCTTCATGCCCTCACCTCTTATCACTATCAGGACTTAATATTATTATAAAGGAAAAGAAAACCATTGTCAAGAGTAATTTTTGATTTTTTGGTAAAAATAATCCGCCGCCGTAGTGTTTACTGCGACGGCGGATCGAGCAATGCCGAAATCTGATCTCTCCGCCCGTATATCACCGCTATGATCCATACGGTTTTCCTTTTCTCGTCAACAAGATAGTAGATGAGAAAGTTTTTTACGGGCATTTTTCGGATTCCCTTTGTACGCCACGGTTCTTCCTCGGTAAGAGGGCATCTTGACGGCATAGAATCCAGCTTTTCGATTTCGCTTTGCAAGGTATCCGCCCATTTCCGTGCGATTTCCGGTTCTAAGAGGATTTTAGAAATATACTGTACCGTTTCTTCGATTTGCTCTAATGCCTGCGGTGTCAGTTTCACCTCATACCGCATACTCAAATATCCTCACGGATTTTGGCAAAGGCTTCGTCCACGGACAGCCCTTCACCGGATTCTGCCTGATTGCAGCCTTTTTCCATCATGGCGTGAAACTGCTCATCGGTTAAGCTGTCTCTTGTGGGCAGTTTGGGTACGGTAAGAGAATACGGAACGCCGCCCGTCATAATGATTTGTCGGTATAAGGTATCGATCAGAACCGAAACGGGCAGTCCAAGCCTGTCCAAGACCGCCTCCGCCTGCCGTTTGATTTCCGGCTGCACACGAGCCGTTACATTTGCGCTTTTCGTTGCCATCATAAACACCTGCCTTGCGGATATGATACCATGAACGCAGTGAAATGGTATTCGCCATTCAAAGCCGGTTGCCGTGCAGCGCGTAAAGCGCAAACGGCGAGGCGATGGCGATCAAAAGTATCATATCCGCTTTGCGGATATGATACCATATTGTATGGCGAATTGCAATACAATATTCGGAAATTCATAAAAAATTTGCAGATGTGTTTTCGCAGGTCATCACTTCACGCGCCATAATGGAGCGTATAGAAAAGAAAAAAGCGTCCGGGGGTTTCACACCCGAACGCTTTGTGGATATTTGTTTTTTCACCGACAAACGGAATGAGTGGTCAAATGACAAGAACACATCACGGTTTTATTCTTTTTTCAAACCGAAACATTCCTTCCGGAAACTGTTCGTCCGTTTCTGTTCCCATGTCGGGGTCATTCGAATCGGGGTGATGGCTATTATAAAATTCCACAATATGAAAGCCGCAGCGATTCACATAAAAATGGATGTTCCTCTTTTCAAAATAGGGCGTGACAGTTTCCCATACCTTCACTTCGGGGTGCAGTTTTTCTACGGCACACCACGCCGCATATCCAACGCCCTTGCTGTGGATTTTCGGAGAAACAAACAGCAAATCAAGATCGCCGTGTTCTCCGTTGACACGAATGACTGCACCGCCGACGCTTCTGCCGTCCTGTATGATACGATATGCCTCTCCGTTGTCAATGGAATGTTCAATCGTGGCACGAGATATGATCTCGCCTTCTTCCTCAAAGTGATCGTCCCTTCGTCCGAACTCCTCCAACGCCCCAAAATTGAATGCTTCCTGATTGTCTAAAATAAATTGATTTCGATCATCGCTCGACAAAGGCAGAAGAGTTATTTTCATCATTGTACCTCCATTCCGTTTGTAAGCGGCTGCCCATTCATCATTTTATACACCCGAATTGTGATAAAACCAACCGCAAGCAGTAGTGTTTACTGCGATGCGCTCGGCGGCGGAAAGGGTTATTTTACTTTTTCAATCGGCATCCAAACCTGAACGCTGCGCTCTGCCTTTGGCAGCCAATGATAGACGGCAAGCTCCGGGGCATTTTTCAGCTGAAAGCCCATTTCCGGCATCCACTCCGTCAAGACCTGTATTCTTAAATTCAGCAGGTCAAAATAATCACAAATCGTGCTTTTGACGTCGCTTGTCTCAAAGATTGCATAGGTCGTTTCGGGAATCACAATGTTTTCCAGTCCCGGATCTTCCACAAAATCAACGCCGGTGACCTCTCTGTTATAAAGATTCTCTCTTTCCCATTCATCCAACAGATGGCAGTAATAATAATCATAACCTTCATCTGTGATGTTGGTGATCACGCAGTGCGCGTCAATATTTCGTGACGCGCCTCGGAGGAACCACTGTTTTCCCCTTGTCGTTACAAAAAGTTGTTCTTCCTGACACTCTCTTTCCTTGCCGTAGGGTACGCCGGAAAAATGCGCTTTGTATCCCGTCAAAATCATTTTCGGCTTCTTTTCAATTCTGTAATCCATAAGTTTACCGCCTTCCAAAGAAAATTTCAGTACAAGGCGGGAATAGGATTTCAGCATACTGCCGTTGCCTCGAGCTTGCGACGGCAAGATACCGTGGAAATTCCGAAATGCTTTTGCAAAGCTGTCCGGACTTTCATAGCCGTACTTGAGCGCAATATCAATCACCTT